>NZ_NTFS01000177.1 GCF_002289455.1 Brunnivagina elsteri CCALA 953 | reverse complement strand
GTAAAAGCAACAGGAACCCTCAATATTTTATTTGCAATCATTGCCTATATTTTTTATACAAACTTTATACAAAACCCATCAAGAAAAGAATCAGTAATTATCCGCATCATGTGAAAATATACTTACTTGATTCCAGCTAATAAATTCCAATACACTTCAGCCAAGTCCTTATTTTATTCTCTCTGCGTCTTGGTGTCTTGGCGGTTCCTAAAAAATTTTTATTCCTTTTTCCCTTTCCCTTCTCAAATACTTACCCCATTCAGCAGCCAGAGGAATTTCTGTGAATGGAACTCGTACTGATTTTGCTGATTCCGAGAAAAGAAATTCTAATTCAATTAAACCTCCTCGTTGCGGTGGTTCTTCCATTTCCACTTGTTTTTTGTCAACAAATAGCTGGATATTAGCCACATCATCAAGTGAAAAAGTTTCCAGTTGGATTGGTCCAGTTGTTGTCGGCTTTCCCCAGGTGATATTATTATCCTTGAGACCTAAAACCGCATAAATATCATATTTAGCCTTGTCGAATTGTTCAGCCCAAATGCGGTAGGATTCAACCTTTTTAAATTCCCGCGAACCTTGCCAAGCCAACCAGAAAAATGCAAATAGTAAAGGCAACCACAAAAGACCGCGTTCCATAATAAAACTTTAATATATTTGTACGTAAAAACTCGTTATTACCTTGATGTTTAGTTAACGGGGTAAAACAGTAACTAGTCACTAACCCCATAACTTTGCTGTAAGTTGTTTCTTCTCACTTGAGTATCATTTTTGTTACCCCCCAATAATGAAACATTTAGACGGAACGAGTTACATTAAGTTATCTTAGTGAGCAACTGGCTTTCATCGCTAACCAAGTTTATATGAAAAGGCTCATACTACTCTGCTTATTTGTGATTGGGTTGAGTGCAACCCTGTTCCACTTTGTCAACTTCCAGGGATTAGCAGTCCAAGGGGAGTTTCAGACGATTGTGATTGATTTCCGCGAAGATATCCCCAAGGATAAATTACAACAGGATTTAAATGCGATCGCACAACAATTCCAAGTCACACCGCAACTCGATAATAAATTTTCAGCCAAAGATAATGTTTATATTATCAAAGGCGATAAAACAAGACTAAAGGAATTAAAGCGATCGCTATTTGCTAAAGATACAGAATTTGTCGAACCTAACTATATTTACAAAATTCCCAAGCTAGGGGAAGTCGCCAGAGAAGCCGAATTTTTACAAAACTCAGACGGTGAAGACAGCAAACCCCGAACAGGTGATGCCCCCAATGACCCACTCTACGTCAAGCAGTGGCACATGCACAACATCAACGTTGAAGGTGCTTGGAAGCTAACCAAAGGGAAAGGTATTACCGTTGCAGTCATAGATACCGGAGTCAGTAAAGTTCGCGATTTAGTCGAAACCAACTTCGTCAAAGGTTACGATTTCGTCAACGATCGCGAAGAAGCTACCGACGACAACGGACATGGAACCCACGTCGCCGGAACCATTGCCCAAGCCACCAATAACGGCTATGGTGTCGTTGGTATCGCCTACGAAGCTAACCTCATGCCCCTCAAAGTCCTCAGTGACTACGGTGGAGGAACCATTGCTGACATCGCCGAAGCAATCCGTTTTGCCGCCGATAACAATGCAGATGTGATTAACATGAGTTTAGGTGGTGGTGGTGAAAGCAAGTTAATGCAAGATGCCATAGAATATGCCCACAACAAAGGTGTAGTTATTATTGCAGCTGCGGGTAACGAAAGCGAAAACGGTTCCGCATATCCAGCCCGCTATCCCCACGTTATCGGAGTTTCCGCACTTGGTCCCGATGGCATCAAAGCCCCATATTCTAACTATGGAGCAGGTGTAGATATTTCTGCCCCCGGTGGAAGCGACGCAGGCAAAGTCCTCCAAGAAACCATCGACCTCGATAATAAGGGTGAAGAGACCTTTCTGGGCTTGCAAGGCACTAGTATGGCATCTCCCCACGTCGCTGGTGTGGCAGCCTTGATTAAAGCATCAGGAGTGAAAAATCCCGATGAAATCTTAGGTGTTCTCCAAAATTCAGCCAGAAAAATTCCCGAAGACAGCTTAAACTACTACGGAGCCGGACAACTCAATGCCGAAGCCGCAGTTAAAGAAGCTACCAAAGGACAAATCAACTTCCAAGACTTCTTCCGTTGGTTGCGCGACAACGGCTATCTCAATCCCCGTTTTTGGATTGATGGTGGTGCTTACGCCCTAATCCCCAAAATCCTGATGGTGATTGGTTCGTACCTACTTGCTTGGTTCCTACGGGTTTATTTCCCCTTCTCCTGGAGTTGGACTTTAGCAACAGGTTTACTTTTCGGCAGTTCGGGTTTATTTCCCCTCAAAGGATTTTACATCTTTGATTTACCCCAATGGCCCTTCCGGGTTTTGGGCAGTTCCATCCCCGAATTAGGTAATGCCATTCAAGGAACCAACGCATTTAATCCCCTCTTTGCCAGCGTACTTATTCCTTTAGGCTTATTGGGATTGCTGCTAGGTCATCCAAAATTGAAGTGGTTTGCCATTGGTTCATCGATTGGGATGGCAGCTTGCTTGGGAGTAAGCTCAATTACCGATCCTGCTGTGTGGGGTTTGGGAACTACTATACTTTCCCGTATCTTCTTAGTTGTTAACGCTCTACTGTGTTTTGGACTTGCTCACTTTGTTGTCACCAACGAAGAAAAAACAGTATAAAGCAACATCAAAAAATAAATTGTTCCCAATCGTAGGGGCGGGGTCTCCCCGCCCTTTCAGATGATATGGTGGTACATTGGTGATTGAAATATTTTATTTTCTAAAAGTCCCTTATGGGATAAAAAAAAATCAAATCAAAATCATGGAGAAATTGTTACTTGTTCACCTACTAATAACTGTCTTAATACTCGAATAACAGTCTTCTCTAACAATTGTCCAGTGATTTGCTGACCTAATCTTTGTACCCCAGGATTCAATAATATTTGTGTAATTTGGGGAATCAACTGATTCGTATCAAACCCTCTTGTCTCCTGGAGAATCTCCACAACTCTTTTAATATGCTCCAAAGTTTCTTGCTGCTCTAAATCTGCTGCTTGTGTTTCCTTCACTGCGGTAATTCCTACCTGTTCCCGCAATAAAGATGTAAAATTATGCAAAACATTTTTCCGCAAACCATCGACACTCTTTAATAACTCATCAATTAGCTTTTCGCGAATATATTGACCACGTTCTGACGAAAGAAAATCAACTGCCTGATTCAACACCAAATCAAAATCATACTCTTCATTACTCCGAGCATTTTTCAACAGGTTTTCCAAACGATTCCAGCGAAAACTACCCTCTTTAAATAATAAATCTTGTAATGATATCCTTAACTGAGGTGCGGGGTCAGTTAATAACCGTTTTGCTACATAGGGATAAGCTTCACTGAGGACTTTAAAATCAGGGTCAATGTAAATTGCTATACCTTCAAGTGTCACTAAAGAGCGAATAATCAACGCATAATAGGGTGGTACACGGAAAGGATACTCATACATCAATTCCGAGAGGTCGTCAGTTATACTCTTAATGTTGAAATCCGCTACACTTGCACCTTGAGCATTCGCGAATACCTTAGCAAATGCGGGTATAATCGGCGTTAAGTCAGTATCGGGTGTGAGAAAATCAAGCTTGACGTAATCGTTAGCTAAACCTTCAAAATCGCGGTTGACCACATGAACGATCGCTTCAATTAAACCATAGCGCTGGGCTGGTTGAACTTGGCTCATCATCCCAAAATCCAGGTATGCTAACTTCCCTTCAGGTGTTGCGAGTAAGTTACCTGGATGGGGATCGGCGTGGAAAAATCCATGCTCTAATAGTTGTCGTAACGAACACTGAACTCCAACTTCAATCAAATAACGCGCATCAATTCCATCTGCGGCTAATTCCTCAGTCTGGGTCAGCTTTTTACCATAAATCCATTCCATCGTCAGCACGCGACGATTCGTATATTCCCAGTATATTTTCGGCACATAAATGTCCTTCATGTGACCATAAAGTTGGAAAAATCTTTCAGCATTCTCACCTTCGTGGATATAATCCATCTCCTCGAAAATGCGATCGCCTAATTCATCTAAGATGCCAGCTAAGTCGCTACGTACCCTGGTGAATTTTTGTTTTCCCCATACGGCTAATTTACGGAGTATATATAAATCGATGGTGATAGCTTCACGTAAGTCTGGACGTTGGACTTTGATTGCGACTTCTTCACCACTAAATAATTTTGCTTTGTAAACCTGTCCCAATGATGCTGCTGCAATTGGTTGGGGTGAAATCTCGGCATAAATTTCCTCTGGTTTATGTCCGAGTTCTTCTTCTATAAATCTATAGGCTGTTTCCTGGGGAAATGCAGGTAGTTTGTCCTGTAGCTGGGTTAATTCTTCTAAAAATGCCGATGGGACTAAATCGGGTCTTGTAGATAATGCCTGACCAATCTTAATATACGCTGGTCCCAACCCCGTTAATAGTTCGCGAAACTGGATTGCACGACGACGATCCTTTTTTACCTGTACCCCTCGTTTCCCATCAAACCAGACTCCAAAGACAAAACTCAGAGTTGGTAATAACACCGACAAAATCCGCTTAAATACCTGAAACGGTCGAGATTGATAATATGATGCGATCGCATTGGCATCATATTTAATTTCTGAACCTATTCCTGAACCTGCTTCCCCAGTATTCACCACGGAGGATGGCAAGTTTGACACCTCCCCTCTCAAAGCCAGTAAACTTACTTCAGACATTTGGTTTGGAGAACTGACTTTTTCTAACATTTGGTTTGTAGGGGTCATTGTCTTAACGTTCATTTAACTTACCGCCGCACAGCAAGAGCAATGTCAATAATTGTAACAATATATAAATTAAAGATTTTGGAAATTTGCTAAATAAGATTAGCGTTCAATTATTTAGCTTAACTTGCAATTGGTCTGACAGTGTACCCGGATAACCGAAAATTTTATCCTAGCTTACCGAAGAAAGGCAGAAGGCAGAAGGAATAAAATATATTTTTGCCTTCTGCGATAGGGTTAAATATTTCTGATTATTGCGAGCGATAAGGAAACACCAAGAAAAAAATTGTCCCAATAAATAAATATATAAATAAGGGGCGGGGATACCCAGCCCCTACGAATGATACGATTAATAATTATGTAATTTGGGATATTTCATTTTCTGGAAGTCCCTAAGCAACCAATCGAAACTAGTTTTGGTAAAGGAAGGATACAATTGTATTAAATCTCAAAGTGCTTCTAGTAATTGTCCCTGAAATCCTAAATATCCTGCGTCTTGCCCTACGGAGATTTTGCCTCGATGTTGTGTCTGCTGCGAATTGAAAATTTTGCCCTTGTCGATCGGTTGGAACTCGAATTTGGTGCAGGTTTGAATGTGCTAACTGGGGAAACTGGTGCGGGTAAATCGATTATCCTTGATGCAATTGATGCGGTATTAGGTGGTAAAGTCTCCAGTCGTGTCATCCGTACTGGTACAAGTCGTACCCTAGTCGAAGCTACCTTTGCTTCTAATGATGCCTTAGCTGGGTGGTTAAGCGAACAGGAAATTGATTTAATTGATGATACCTCAGTAGTGATATGTCGCGAAATTTCTGCCACTGCTAGTAATATCCGCAGTCGTTCCCGTGTGAATGGGGTTTTGGTAAATCGCCAAGTCATGAACGGATTGCGGGAAAAGCTGGTAGAGATTACCGCACAAGGTCAAAGTGTACAAGTTGGGCAGTCTTCCCAAGTTAGGGAATGGCTTGATGTTTATGGTGGTGATAGCCAAATTCAGCAACGTCATGCCGTAGTCAGTGCCTTTGCCGCGTATCACCAAACACACCAAGCGTTAGAACAACGTCGAACTTTAGACAGGGAAAGGTTACAGCAACTCGATTTACTTACCTACCAGGTACAGGAACTCAGTGGAGCAAATCTGAGTGAACCCGACGAACTTGAACAGCTTCAACAAGAACGCGATCGCTTGACTCACGTAGTCGATTTGCAACAAGCTAGTTACAAAATTTATCAGCATTTATATCAAAGTGAAAGTGATAGTCCAACCGCTACAGACCTTTTAGGAGATAGCGAAGGGGAATTACTCGATATAGTAGAATACGATTCCTATCTGGAACCATTGTTAGATTTAATTCGTGATGCTCAAATGGCAGTGAATGAGGTAGCACGGCAAATTAATACCTATGGCGAAAATCTCGAAGCCGATCCGCAACGCTTGGAAGAGGTAGAAGAACGAATTCGCGAACTCAAACAAATAATTCGCAAATATGGTCCCACATTAACAGATGCGATCGCACATTTCAATCGTACCCAAGCTGAGTTAGCAGCACTTACCGATAGTGAACAATCAATCGAAAATTTAGAAAAGCAAGAAAAAGCCTGTTTAAAGAAGTTAAATCAAGCTTGTGAAAAATTAACCGAATTACGACGCAAAGCAGGAAAGCAATTAGAATCGCAAATAATTCGCGAACTCAAACCGTTAGCGATGGAAAAAGTCCAATTCCAAGTCCAAATCATTGCGATTCCCCCAACTTCCACAGGTGCTGATAAAATTACCTTTATGTTTAGTCCTAATCCTGGAGAACTTCTGCAACCACTCTCGGAAACCGCTTCTGGGGGGGAAATGAGCCGGTTTTTACTCGCTTTAAAGGCATGTTTCTCCCAAATCGACGCACCTGGTACAATGATATTTGATGAAATTGATGTTGGGGTATCGGGAAGAGTTGCCCAAAGCATCGCTGATAAGTTACATCAAATTAGTTCCCAACAGCAGGTATTATGTGTCACCCACCAACCACTGATAGCGGCAATGGCAGATAAGCATTTTCGGGTGTCAAAGGAAACAATTAACCAAGATAAAGGTAAAAAAGAACACAATGGACAAGGGGAAGAACGCACAGTTGTGAGAGTGACAGCATTGGATAACCAAAGCAAACGTCGAGACGAACTCGCGCAATTAGCAGGGGGAAAATCAGCACAGGATGCGATCGCATTTGCAGATTCGTTGTTAGTCCAAGCTGATAATCATCGTAAAGGTAAGAAAGGTAGTAAGAAGTAGGGGTCTCCCCACCCAGCCACACGAGCAATATAAATGATATGTTTAATAAAATATGGATTTTTTAACCGCCAAGACGCTAAGACGCAGAGGGAATAAAGAAGTATTTAGTTAGACTTTGTTCGGGTATGATATTAAACTTCTGAATTCTTTTTATTTTCTAGAATTCCCCAACAAAATATTTTGGGAATATCTACTTTAGCTCAACCCTTACAGTTACAGGAGTACCTGGTGCAATTTGTAACTGGGAATTTTTCCAAATATTTCTTTCTAGGGAGATTTTTACAGGTGGTTTTGCGGGAGTTATTTCTGATTTAGATTCTAATTTAGAACCTGATTTAGACATCGAAGAAACACTTTGAACCTTACCAATAAAAGTCTGATTTGATAACTGGGAAATTTTAATTTTTACTTTTTGTCCAGGTTTGATTTTTTTCAATTGTTCTGGTTCAAAACTTGCCGCAACCCACGGTTTCTGTGGAACCACTGACATTAAAGTTTGTCCTGATGTTACTTTTTGCCCAGCTTGTACCCGTTTAATGTTAACTTGACCATTATTTGGTGCAGTAATTTTGGTGTAATAAAGTTGGTATTGTGCTGCTTTAATTTGCTTTTGCGTAGTTAATAAAACATCCTGTATCAGTTTATAACGCTGCTTAATAATATCGTACTTATATTTATTGATTTTAGTTTCAGATAATAATGTAACTAGTTCTTTTTGTGCAGATACCTGAGTAATTCGTTTTTCCTGCGACTCTTTTTGTGCGGTTAATTTTTTTTGTTCCGCTAACTTTGAATTTAAAGCAGCTTGAATTTTTGGTAAATCAATTTCTTGCTGTTGTTTCTGACTGCTTACTTGAGGATTTTGGGAAATTAACTTTTGAGAATTAATATCCTGCTCTGCAAGTTTGATTTTCGCAGCTTGAGAATCCTCTATTTCCCGTTTTGTAACCCGAATTTCCTCATCTAGAGAATTTAACTGTGCTTGAATTTTAGAAACAGTTTCCCGTGTAATCCTTTCTTGATTATTGAGAAAATCCAACTGCGATCGCACCAATTTAGTTTCAGCTAGCTTGACTTTTTCTGAAAGGGATTTTCGTTCCTTCCCCAAAACATCATATTTCACCTTTGTACTTTCCAGAATATTCCGGGAAATAAACCCCAATCGATAGAGTTTAACAATGCGATCGCGTTCCAATTCACCTTTAATAAAGTTTGGTTCAAAACGTCGCAACTGAACTCGAATTTTATTTTCGACATTTTGGGCTTCAGTAACAAACGAGTCTGTAATCTTAAATACTTGGTTTATTTTTTTATTAGTAGTAATTATCGCCTTAGCATCACTGAGACTTCTTGCCGTAGCTTTAGCTTGTTCCTGGGAAATTGCCAGAGAAGCTTGTAAATGCTGGAGTTTAATTTCAAACTCTTTCGGATTCAGCTTGACTAACACAGCCCCTTTTTTTACATTCTGATTTTCCTTTGCCGTCACATTTGCTACTTTCCCAGGAACACGAGAATTGACAGCAACAATATCACTAGTAATGTAAGCTTTATTAGTTTCCTCGTAGCTGTGAGCGTAAAACCAGCGACAAACACCAGCGATAATAATAGCGATTCCAGTCATCCCAAGCCATCCAAACAGCCAAAAATTACCAGATTTTGAGCCAGATTTTAAGCTTGAATCTGATATCAGAGGTTCTTGAGTTTGAGCAACAATATCCCCTAGTTCTGCCAGAACTATCTGAGAATTGCTTTGGTTGACTTCTATCTGTCGAACCTTGTCTGAAGAATCCGAGCATTCCATTATCACACCTGGTATCAGAGATTACAACACGATTTTACTCGACAGAAAACCCCAGAGTATTGGCAAAAACCCCAATTTAAAGAGTTTTAGTTAGTAAAATCGGAATTTACCTGAAGTATCACTATTACTATCTGTACCAGAAAATGGGCATTTTTGAAAATAAAATTGGGTGTAATTATTTTTCTATAGCGAATAAAAAATCCAGAGTCTGAAAGTGTGAGATTGGGAATTAAAACCCTGTGGAGATTGATTGGGTAGCAGAATTCCCCCCCCATTAGCTCACTCAATCCCCTACATTCCCTCTCCTATTCCTATTACGATGCCAAAATTTATACCCATAGATAACAGCAATAATCATGAATAAATACGGACTATAAACCATCAGCCAAATAGCTAATTTGACTAGTCCCATACTGAACTTACTGACTGAACTTGTAGACTTACCCCAAGTTTCTTGAACTTGTAAACCAAAGCCACGCTGAGGATTTTTGCTGGAGACAGCAGCTTCTAAATTTAATGTAATAGTTGAATAAGTAACCTGATTTTGTAAATTTTTTAACTGAGCATCAATTCTTTCAATCGAGTTACGAACATTACTAAGTTCTTGAGAAACACTTAATGTATCCCGTACCGAACCTGCCTTATCCATGATTTTTTGCAGATTCGCTTCAGTTCTTCGTAAATTAGCCAACTGTGCCTGAAAATCAACAATTCTATCCCCAGCATCTTCTGCTGTAATATTCCGACTTTTAACACTTCCGAGTTTAGCTAAACCATCCAAAGTCGCATCCAACGAACTTTGAGGAACACGCATTTGCATCAATGCTGTATGACGCGCAAATTCATCTTTAGGTTGATTTTCTGCTAACTTAATTAAATCACCTTGTTGTTTATTAATCAGTTGCGTAACTGTTTCAATAGTTTGCCCAACTGACTCCACAACCATACTCATAGTTGCTTTCTTTATTAATTGTGACTTGACTTGTTTTAATGGTGATACCTGCCCAGCATTGAGCAATTTTTGTGTTGTATTCGCAGATTGGGGAATTTGTGCGGAATTTGCTGCAACATTCTCCATTTGATTTAAGTTTTTTTGATCTAAACTTGGTGGTACTGACTTAGTTTGGACATCAGGAAGCGACGAAGCACAACCAGTAAATACCAAACCTCCCAACGCAGCAGCAAAAATAACGCCATGTTTTTTCATAACTCTATCCTCAGACAGATGAATTTTAGCTATCAATTTAATCTACAAATTTAATCCCAGTATGAATCCTTTCTCAAATTAGAATGCTGTTGTTGCATTTTATGTAACAAGAACGCTGGATTTTGAGTAATAAAGCTTGATTTTGAAGAAAATAATAGTTTTGATTCCACCTCAAGGAGATATTCACATGGTTGCATCTTATCCCTCTCCCGTAGATAAATTACTAACTTATGGGGAAATTGACATTTTAGAGGTAAGCAATGTCTTACAGGAAGACAGGGAGCATCTACACAGCAAAAAAAGAGGAATAAATTACGTAGAAGAACTTGGTTTTACTTTAGAACACGTTCCTGATTTACTACGTATGGTAGTTGATGAAGAATTGAATTTCGGGGATGGTGAAAACTTAGAATATTGGGCACCAATCCATGCATTAAGGGTAATTGGGGAACTCCGTGCAGAAGACGCAATTCAACCATTAATTGATTTTTTCCAGACAGTCGATCAGGAAAATGATTCGATCATGATGGCACTACCAGATGCGATCGCAACGATTGGTGAAAAAGCAATTTCTCCACTGGAAGCATGTATTACCAATTTTTCCCAGGAATCCAATCAAGATAATGGTTGTGAAGATGCCGTCATCGCACTGGGTTCTATTGCGACAAAATATCCAGAATTAAGTGACAGATGTGTTAAAATTCTAACTCAGCAACTAGAATGCTTTGCAGATAATAAAACAGAAATAAATGGTTTACTAATTGAAGAACTAATTGAATTAAATGTTGTTGAATCTGCTCCAATTATTGAAAAAGTATTCGCAGCAAAACGTGTTTCCCTCTGCTTAGTAAGAAATTGGGAAGAAGCACAAATAGAACTAGGTTTAAAAGAACAACCACCAGCCAAATACGTCAATTACTCATTTGATGAAGAATTTAAATATTCTCGAAATCAACCCCAATCAACAGCACAAGGTTTTGCAAGCTCCAATCCACAACAAAAGAAAAAGAATCAAAAAAAAGCAAAAAAATAAATAGCTAAAAATCATCCGCAAGTAGAATACTTTATTCCCAATACACAGAATAAAGTAATGAATAGATAATTCCTTCTTCCCCCATTCCTTAATCTCTTTCAACATAGTTATGCAAACAACAGAAATCGCAAAAACTGGCATTTCCGTAAGCGCGATCGCATTAGGTGGAATGCCAATGTCAATATACGATCGCCCTCCCGAATCCCAATCCCTCGATACCATCCATCGTGCTTTATATTTAGGTATCACTTTTATTGATACTGCTGACTCATACTGTAAAGACGAATCGGACAAACACCATAATGAAAAGCTTATATATAAAGCATTACAAACCTACAAAGGTGATGTAAGTAAGGTCATTATTGCTACCAAAGGTGGGTTAATGCGTCCCAACCAAAGCTGGACGCAAAATGGCAACCCCCAGCATTTACGGGAAACAATTCGTGTTAGCTTTGAAGCACTTGGTGGAAATAAACCCATAGATATTTGGCAATACCATTCACCAGATCCAAAATACACCATCGAGGAATCTCTTAAAGCGGCAAAAGAAGCAGTAGAAGAGGGTTTAATTCGCTTTGTTGGTGTTTCTAACTTTTCCGTTGAACAAATTAAAAAAGCGCGAGATGTGGTGGATATTGTCTCCGTACAAAATCAGTATAGTCCGTGGCAGCGTCAACCAGAATCTGATGGTGTTTTGGCATATTGCGAGCAGGAAAATTTGACGTTTTTACCTTGGAGTCCTTTTGGTGGGATGC
This sequence comes from Brunnivagina elsteri CCALA 953, assembly GCF_002289455.1. Taxonomy (GTDB): domain Bacteria; phylum Cyanobacteriota; class Cyanobacteriia; order Cyanobacteriales; family Nostocaceae; genus Brunnivagina; species Brunnivagina elsteri. The sequence goes on along the minus strand of NZ_NTFS01000177.1, from coordinate 1,311 downwards.
GTCGTCATACAGGATTGCAAGATATGCCTGTATTAGCAAAATTAGCGCAAGAAAAAGGCGTATCTGTATATTGTATTGTGTTGGCATGGCTGCGTTCCAAATCTCCCTGCATTTTGCCAATTCCTGGTGCAAGTAAAGCTTCGAGTGTGGAAGATTCGGTACAAGCTATAGATGTTAAGTTATCAAGCGAAGAAGTCGCAAATATTGATAAAGAGACTTCCAGTATTTAATATAGCAATCCTAGATGATAAGACCTGTGGGCAAGTTACGCTAACATGAAAAATAACAAAAACCTGTAGAGACGTAGCAAAGCTACGTCTCTACAATTCTGGTTTTAGGATATTGAAATACATCGCAGTTTTATCTATCTGCAACCCCTAAACAGTCACGATTTATGTTTTCTTATCTTCCTTGCTATATTCTCAAGCTGCTTTCTGACAAAATTCTTAAAAGCTGGTTTACTACTAATATATTCTGCTAATTCAGGACTGAACTTATAATATCCTTTAACAAAAGCTTTCCCAAATATATTTGTTAATAACTTATCATCTCGGAATTGTCTAAAAGTATCTAAATCAGGATGTTGATTTGTTGAATAAGCTGCTGTAGCGATAAAGCAAGAAGAATCACTGGTACTACTTTCGTTATTTAATTTTAAAAGAATGCTTTTATTTGAATATATTTCATCAAATTTAGTACACAGTTTTTCAAAGCTTTCGTTATTTAATAATATGGCTTTTTCATCAACATTCATGTGTTGTTCAGCTAATATTCCCAATTCGCCGTTATTTTCCATAAAGTCTGCTTCTGCACATAATTTTTTATACTGCTCTAATTGTTGATGGTCGAAATAAACGCTATAAGTCTCCAAACTTTTAAGAGCTAGTCGATTGTGTTTACAAAAAATATCAGCATGTTTGAATTGTTGGTTAGAATGGAGACATTTAGTTATTCTATTACATAATAAATTCAGGAGAAAAATACTATCAATTGTTGCTTTTCTTAAAGAAGCTGTATCAAGCCAATTCCCAATATACATAAAACTGTCGTGAATATAACTCAAAGAGTACGCATATTGATTAAGAGCTTCACTATAATTTTCATTACGCTCGTGATTCTGCCCTAACTTGAATGAGTAATTAAAGTTATTTAGAGCCTTTTCCCATTCTCTTTCTACAAAATTAGCCATTTTTTTTTAAAATATGTCTATAACTTTTCAAAAGTCAATCATGTTTAAATACATTCTTTTATCAAATTAATCACTAAAAATTTATACGTCATCAGTAAATATCCTAAATGCATAGATATAAC
>NZ_NTFS01000176.1 GCF_002289455.1 Brunnivagina elsteri CCALA 953 | reverse complement strand
GCTTAATTGAGTATTTTTATTAAAATTAAAATATTAATACCAAACAAAATTCCATAAAAATATATAATTTTACGATTGATGGCAAACACAATATATTTGGAGATAAATCTGTGTCTCAGCAACATGAGGAAAAGCAGGAATTTGAGCAACCTCACTATCGAGAACTCAACCCAACACAACAAAAAGAAAGACTTAAAGAGCTAGGCATTGTGTTTTTAAAATTAGGTGCGATCGCATTCGGTGGACCAGCTACCCATGTTGCAATGATGGATGATGAAATAGTTAAGCGTCGGCAATGGTTGAGTCGAGAAAAACTGTTGGATTTATTGGGAATAACTAATCTGATTCCTGGTCCCAATTCTACTGAATTAGCGATTCATATTGGTTATGAAAGGGCAGGTTGGAGAGGTTTAATTGTTGCGGGAAGTTGTTTTATTTTGCCTGCAATGTCTATTGTTTGGTTGCTTGCTGCTATATATACAAAATATCAAAAATTGCCACAATTAGAGTGGTTACTATATGGAATTAAACCTGTAATTATTGCTATTGTGATTCAAGCTTTATGGAAATTAGGTAAAAAAGCTGCAAAAGATATTCCTACTATTATTGCTGGAATCGCGGTAGTTATTGGTTACTTTTTTGGAATTAATGAAATTTTATTATTGTTAATAGCTGGTTTGGGGGTAATGCTATTTAGAAATATCTGGCAGAAACGGAATGGAATAACAGGTGCTTTTCTACTACCAATAACTGGAATTTTTGCTCAATTGGGGAGTTCAGCAAATGTAAAACTTTCTCCAAATTGGTTCAATGTATTTTTATTCTTCCTGAAAATTGGCTCCGTTCTCTACGGTAGTGGTTACGTCTTATTAGCATTCCTCCAACGGGATTTAGTCGAAAGAAATCAATGGCTAACTTCCCAGCAACTTTTAGATGCGATCGCAATTGGACAATTGACTCCTGGTCCAGTTTTTACAACTGCTACTTTTATTGGCTATTTATTAGCAGGAAATGCAGGTGCTATAGCTGCGACAATCGGAATTTTTCTACCTGCATTTGTTCTAGTTGCATTAATTAATCCTTGGGTATCAAAGTTACGTCAATCGACTTGGGTTAGTGCTGCATTGGATGGTGTCAATGCTGCATCCCTAGGATTAATGGCTGCTGTAACCTATACATTAGGACGCAGTGCATTGGTGGATGTAGTCACTGTGGTGTTGGCAATGGTGAGTGCGATCGCAATTTTTAAATTTAATATTAATTCAGCTTATCTAGTAATTGTCGGGGGAATTGTGGGGTTAATCTTGCAGCTTTTATAATGTAGACTAAATTATAATTTATTTCTCTGTGGCAATAATATGTAAATCAATATTTTGATGTCTAATTAACTCCATTAATCTTTGGGTAAAAGAACCTTTAAAAAATCTTCTCCATTTAGATTGCTGACTTTCACCAATGACAATTTGAGTAACATGTAAATCAGTGGCAATTTTAGCAATTTCTTGAGGGACATTATGACTATCAAATTTTAAAAATTCACCACCAAATTCTTGACACAGCTTTGAGCAAGTTTCGACATGTAAACTTTCTTCTTTTGTGAGAAAAGTCTCTGGAAGAGCGACAAAAATAGCATAGAGTCTTGCATTCATATAATTAGCAATTCTAGCTCCCCGACGTAATAATTGTACTGAATTTGGATAGGTTGAGATACAAACTAAAACCCGTTCGTGAACACTACAGCTATGCTTTGGAGATGGAGAAGAATTTGCATCCTCTTCAACTGTATCTGCAACTTCCCGCAATGCCAATTCCCGTAATGCAATGAGATTACGTCGTTGAAAGAAGTTTTCTAAAGATTGCTGAATTTTGTCTGGAGCGTAAATTTTACCTTCCCGCAAACGTTCCTCTAAAGTTTCCGGAGTCACATCAATGACTACTACTTGATCCGCAGTATCAAGTAAGCGATCGGGAATACGTTCGCGGACAACAATACCCGTAATTCTTGCTACTAAATCATTTAAACTTTCTATATGCTGAATATTCACTGTTGAGTAAACATCAATTCCCGCAGCTAAAATTATCTCTACATCTTGATAGCGTTTTTCTCGCAAAGAACCAGGGATATTAGTATGGGCAAGTTCATCGACTAAAACTAGTTGTGGAGAACGGGTAATAATGGCATCTGTATCCATTTCCTCTAATGGCACATTCTTCACTACAACAGTGTTTCTAGAAACGACCTCTAACCCCCTAATTTTCTCCTCGGTTTCCCTACGTCCGTGGGTTTCCACAATACCGATAACTACATCTATTCCCTCTTCCTTGAGTCGATGACCTTCTTCCAACATTTTATAAGTTTTACCGACACCAGGAGCCATACCGATAAAAATTTTATGTTTCCCACGACGGGCAGAACGGATATATGATGCATCGGGAGAAGAATTTGACGAGTGGTGCATAAGTTAAGAAAATAATAATGTAGCTTTTCTTGTATGCTCGCAGAGCTATACGGGTCTCTACATTATTGTACTTTAAACGGTTAAGATTTGAACTTTATTAAAAGATTGAAACTTAAGATTTAATAGACTATTTAGCTTTTCTTTCTTATCTGTATTAGCGGAATTAATATAGTTCGATATGGCAGATTTAAAGTCTGAAAAATTTTCATAGTATTTAGAGTATAAACATTCTTTTTTAACAAATCTCCACAAACGTTCTATTAAGTTTAGCTGTGGAGAATAAGATGGTAAAAAACATAACTGTATACCCAATTCTTTGGCGTAGTCTTGAACAAGTCTGCATCTTTGATATCGAGCATTGTCAAGAACAACCGCTATAGGTATATTTAAACCTAATGACGCTAATTTAAATAACATTTGACAAACTGTTTCTGAATTAATATAAGTTTCGTTTGTTAGGATAACTATTTCCACAGAACTTCCATTTTTCTCTGTACTGATGGATGAGGATGATAGTATCGCTCATAATGTAAATTTTCAACATCTTCTTGTGTAAAATCTATTTTTAACATCAGACTCTACCTCCTGATTACACCCTGCTAGTTTTTCAGCTATTATACTTGTTATCAGCGCTACATAAAAGTTTATTTTTTAACCGTTAACAGTATATATATATCTGTATACACAGTAGTTGCAAAAGCTTTTGACTCAATTGCACAGTTAATTGCAGTAAATTTGATGCTAAATTTTGGTTATCTTAAACAGAGATTTCCAGAAATTAATTATGCGTTGCCTGAAACCATTGTAGAGACGTAGCAATGCTACGTCTCTACATTCATTTTCGGAGATATCTAATAGTTTCTGAAGGTTTTCTTATCCCCGACAATCAAGTTCTGACAAAAAACATGCTTAGATTCATGTTCTACCCTTCACTACTGAAATTACTTATGTCAATTCCTAACTGTTCACTACTAATTTTTAAATCTGTCCAAAGAGATTTAACTTGAAAAAATGCTTCTTCTGGAGAAATTTTTCCAGATGTCTCTAAGCTAGATATGTAACCGATTTGTTGCGAGAAATTCTGCAAATTAGCATCAAACACTAAATATTCTGGTTTGAACTCACCATAGTAACGACTGCGAGGGTATAAAAAATAAGACTTTTCATTTGCCTTATCCATTTGAGTTTAACCTTTGTAAGTAAATAAAAGAGCTATAGAAATACAGAATTAAGTAGGTCGGTGGGTAAATTTATAAGTATGTCATTGCAAGTGTAACGTTAACGAAGTATTTCCCCTTGGGACACAGTAATCGCAAGGGGTTCAAGAGCCTAATATTTCGTTACATAGTTGGCTTGATTAAAGTTAAGGTTGCTCTACTTAATCATTTATCTAAAGTAAGATTAAGTTTGAGGACATTAACCCCAGGTTCGCCAAAAATACCCAAAAATCTCTTATCTACATTTTGTTGTACCAAAGTTTTAATTTGATTGGGGTCAAGATTCCGGGATTTAGCAACACGTTGAATTTGAGCATCAGCAGCAGCAATACTGATATGAGGGTCTAAACCAGAACCCGAAGTATAAACTAAATCAGCAGTTGGTTGGACACCAACTTGCTTTAAACGTGCGGTTTCCTTTTGAATGCGATCGCGTAAATCTGGATTACTAGGTGCGAGGTTGCTAGCTCCAGAGGTTCCTGTCGTCGCAATTTCTTTTTTTGTACTGTAATCAACAGCACTGGGACGACTCCAAAAGTATTTTTCTTGGGTAAAAGGTTGACCAATTAAAGCCGAACCAACCACCGTATTATTTTTTGTAATTAAACTACCATTCGCTTGATAGGGAAGCACAATTTGCCCGGAGAAAATCATGAAAAATGGATAAATAAATGCCGTTAACAACCATAAAACCAAAGTTGAACGAATCGCTTTACTAATTTGACGTGTCTGACTCATTTTTTAACTCCATTTGTGAGAAATAAATTTACACTTAATGCAAAGCCAACCAGAGAATCTCTTTGGGAACTCTGCGTTTAAAAAACATTAATTCAAAAACATTAAAACTTCTCCGGCTGAAAAATCACAACAAATAAGTAAATAGACAAGGATGCGATCGCAAGTCCCAAAAGACCGATAGTATAAGCTTGCCAGCGTGGTGCTTCCCCAGGGATTGCCGCTTGTACGACGGGAGCCAGAAATAAATTAAAACAAATTACAAGAAATAAGCTGAGGGGAATTCTATTATCTTTTCTCCCTACTAATACAAATAATTCCGAAAAATCTGCCACTAAATCCTTCATAGTATCCATTCCTAAATCAAATTAAGCTAACCCAACCGCAGTAATCAAAACATCAATAACTTTGATAGCAATAAAAGGAGCAATCACTCCTCCAAAACCGTAAATAAAGATGTTTCTTTGTAATAACTGGTCAGCACTTAAAGCTCTAAATTTTACCCCAGTTAATGCTAGAGGAATTAAAGCTGGAATAATTAAAGCATTGTAGATTAATGCCGATAAAATCGCAGATTGGGTACTTGCTAAACCCATAATATTTAAAGCGCTAACACCAATTTCTGGAAAAATTGCCGGAATAATTGCAAAGTATTTAGCGACATCATTAGCTATGGAAAAAGTCGTTAAAGCACCACGGGTAATTAATAGCTGTTTGCCAATAGTGACAATATCTATTAACTTTGTCGGGTCGGAATCCAAATCCACCATATTAGCAGCTTCCTTCGCAGCTTGCGTACCAGAATTCATTGCTACACCCACATTTGCTTGTGCGAGTGCGGGTGCATCATTCGTCCCATCTCCAGTCATCGCAACTAATTTACCCTGCGCTTGTTCGCTCCGAATCACCTCAATTTTATCCTCTGGAGTGGCTTCGGCAATAAAATCATCAACTCCTGCTTCTGCGGCAATTACCGATGCTGTAATCCGGTTGTCTCCCGTTAACATCACGGTTTTAATCCCCATCCGTCGCATTTGATCGAAGCGTTCAGAAATTCCTGGTTTAATGATGTCCTTGAGGTAAACCACACCATAGATGTCATTATCTTTACACAGAGCCAGGGGAGTTCCACCCAACCGGGAAACCTTCTCAAAAGCAGCATCGAGTTCAGGGGTTAACTTACCATTTCTAGAACGAACAAATCCCTTAATCGCATCCACTGCACCCTTACGCACTTCTATCCCACCAGGTAAATCAGTACCACTCATCCGAGTTTTAGCAGAAAATTCCAGACCTTTAGCTTCGTTGGGTTCAAAATCGATTCTCGCACCCAATTTTTCCGCTAATGTGACAATGGAACGTCCTTCAGGTGTATCATCAAATACGCTTGATGCAAGAGCAACTTGTGCCATATCCTTAGCTGAATGCCCATTTACAGTAATAAATTCCTCAGCCATTCGGTTTCCCAGGGTAATTGTCCCAGTTTTATCCAACACCAGTGTATTGATATCACCGCAAGCTTCAACCGCCCTTCCAGAAGTCGCAATCACATTAAACTGAGCAACTCTATCCATCCCCGCAATCCCGATCGCACTCAATAATCCTCCAATCGTAGTCGGAATTAATGCTACCAGCAGAGCAATTAATACGGCAATACTTACAGGTGATTTTACGTAAACTGATACCGTTGGTAGAGTGGCAATCACCACCAAAAAAACCTGTGTCAGCACCGCCAATAATACAGTTAAAGCGATTTCATTAGGTGTTTTACTGCGGTTCGCACCTTCCACCAAAGAAATCATCCTATCAATAAAACCCTGTCCGGGGTCTGCGGTGACACGAATTATTAACTCATCGGAGGTAATCCGGGTTCCTCCAGTCACAGAACTAGCAATATCAGTCCCCGGTTGTTTGAGTACGGGTGCAGACTCCCCAGTGATAGCAGATTCATCGACAGAAGCGATACCACCAATAACTTCCCCATCAGCAGGAATGATATCACCTGAGATAACCTTAATGCGATCGCCCCGACGTAAAGCTGTGGAACTGACTTCCTGGGTAGTGTCATCGGGAAGGAGTTTTCGCGCTGTGGAATCGGATTTTGTTGCCCGTAATGAGTCAGCTTGAGCTTTACCTCGACCTTCTGCGACAGCTTCGGCAAAGTTGGCAAATACAAGGGTGAAGAAGAGAATTATGGTAATTAAACCGTTAAATAATCGTGGGTTGTCTCCAGGAGATGTCCCAAATAGGTTGGGTTCGATTGTTACCAGGGCGGTGACAATTGTACCTACCCAGACCAAGAACATTACTGGGTTCTTGAGCATATTACGGGGGTGTAATTTCACAAATGCTTGTTGGAAGGCTCTGGAATAGAGTCCAGAGGTGTTTGTTTTTCGTATATGTTTGCGTTCTTGACGGGGTTTTGTGTTTGTTTGCATAGTTTTGGGTATTAGGTATCAAATAATTGCTGGATTCTGATTTTTAATTTTTAATTTTTAATTTTTAGACGACCCGGTGGGTCGTCTCTACGTTACCCACCTTTGGCAATCAAAAATGCTTCGGCAATGGGTCCCAAAACCAAAACTGGGAAGAAGGTTAATGCACCGAGAATCAATACCACCCCACCTGTAACCCCGGTAAAAAGTCCCGTATCGGTTCGCAGTGTTCCTGATGTCATGGGAACTGCTTGTTTGCGGGACATGCCGTCAGCTAGTAATAGCAAGGCAATGATGGGTACATATCGTCCGAGTAAGATGCTGATGCTAGTACTCAAGTTCCACCACAGGGTATTATCTCCCAATCCTTCAAAACCAGAACCGTTGTTAGCAGCAGCAGAGGTATATTCATAAACCACTTGGGAAACACCGTGGAAACCTGGGTTACTAATTCCTCCTAATGTGTCGGGAAAAGCAAAGACAATTGACCAAGGAATTAGGACAGCAAAGGGATGAACTAACAAAACCACGCTACCCAGGACAATTTCTCGCTTTTCAATTTTTCTTCCCAGAAATTCCGGGGTTCTTCCTACCATTAACCCAGTTAGGAATACTGCCAAAATTAGGTAAATAAATAGGTATGCAGTACCCGTTCCCTGTCCTCCCCAAATTATTTGTAAAAACATATTTGATAGGGTTGAAAATCCACCGGGAGGCATTAATGAGTCGTGCATTCCGTTAACAGCACCGCACATTGTTGCTGTTGTTGTGACTGCCCATAATGCTGTTTGTGCCCAACCGAAACGAACTTCTTTTCCTTCTAAGTTAGGTTGCTGTCCTCCTAATATTGAGTTAATAATTGGATTCCCGTTAAATTCACCAATTGCTGTAATTGCGATTAAAAAAACGAAAATCACAAACACCAACCAAAATACTAACCATGCTTGTTTGAGGTTATTAGCAAAAATCCCATAGGTATAAATAAACGCTGAAGGAATGGCAACCATTGCCCAAGTTGCTAATAAATTCGAGAAATTATTGGGGTTTTCGTAGGGATGAGCTGAGTTAATTCCAAAAAAACCACCACCATTTTCACCCAATTGTTTGATAATCTCAAAATGGGCAACTGGACCACGAGCAATTGTTTGGGTTGCACCTTCTAAAGTTGTGACTGTGACTGGTGCTGCTAGGGTTTCTGGTACACCTGCAAATATTAATAAAAATGCACCAATTAGGGAAATTGGTAATAGGATGCGGGTAATGGATTTGGTTAGGTCAATATAAAAGTTTCCCAAATTTCTACCAGTTAAACCACGAATAAAGGCAATTCCTACCGCTAAACCCGTTGCTGCTGAGGTAAACATAAGAAAACCTAAAGCAAACATTTGACTGGCATAACTAAAGGTGGTTTCACCAGAGTAATGTTGTTGATTCGTATTAGTTACAAACGAAATTGTTGTGTGTAATGCTAAGTCCCAAGATGGTGCTGTCAATCCTGTAGGATTGAGGGGTAATATCCCTTGAGTCATGAGAATTAGGAATACGAAAATTCCCATTGCGATATTACTGTAGAGTACTGCGATCGCATATTGTTTTCCTGTCATCTCATGTTGAGGATTTACACCAATCAATGCATAAATTATTTTTTCTAAGGGATGGATTATGGGGTCGAGAAATGTTCGATTTCCCATATATACGTTTGCCATATATTTCCCTAGAAAGGGAGTGGATGCAATGATAAGAAGTAATATCAAAGCTATTTGGATAAATCCTTGTAACATGAATTAATCAATCTCCCAGTAAGATATGTTGAATGGTTGAGAAAACACTCATTGAATGAATAGTAAATAGGATGGGTTTGTTTCAAAATGATATTTAATGCTGGAAGTTGCCCTAAATTTAGTGCCACAGCAAGTAAATCATCTCCGCACCAAATTTCTGGTTCCGCACTTGCTAAGATAATATGATTCATTCTGACAATAGCCAGAAGAAAGCAGCTTTCAGGTAGCTGTAAGTTGTTTACTGATATACCGCAAAAAGAGCTATTTAGCTGAATTTTTACTGTGGTTAATCCCAGTGACATAAAATATTTTTTTGATGTTTTTTGGCAATAAGATTTGATTAACGTGATATTGCGGTATTAATTGTCATTATTAATTACTTTAATCAAAACTACAAGTAATAGAATGATATAAAAATGTGTTTAGTGTTTAGGAGGTGTTTAGATGTAGATATATATCTTGACTAAACACAAGTTTTATCGGATTGGTAAAATACCCATATAAATCAATCTTTCTGGTTTCATTTGAGAGTCGAGGATATAAATGTGGAGTAAACACAACTTTGATTAAATAAACTCTGATAAAATTGTAATCAAAAAAACAATGAATATATATCTCTACTAAAAATGGGTTGAGGTTTGGATTTCAAACGCAGAGATACGCAATGGAAAGCGCAGAGGTGCGCGGAGAATATTATATGTTAGGAGATTATTGTGAATGGTATCTGGGAAAGTTAAATCATTATTGAATAATTCACATTTGAGTAAAACATTTCTTATCGTCAGCATCTTTATAACTTTTGGAATTCTTGAATATTCCACCCCAAATGATTATGTTTTTGGTTATCTTTATAGTGGAGCCATATTACTTGTTAGTTCTTGGTTTGGAGAGGTTGTAACTTTACAAGCAACAGTGCTGGCAATCATCTTGACTATGTTAAATATATGGATACCTGGACAGGAAGTAATTCAAGTTTCCACAGTGGCAAATCGAGCGATCGCATCAATAGCTTTAATGGTAACAGGCTTTTTAAGCCAAAGGTTACGTAAATCCCAAGCAGCTATTAACACTACTAAAGCAAAATTAGAAGCACAGGAAAAATTAGCACGACTGCGGGAGGATTTTGCATCTACCCTTACCCATGACTTGAAAACCCCCCTTCTCGGAGCAATTGAAACTATCAAAGGTTTTCAACAGCAAGAATTTGGTATAGTTTCCAGTACTCAGCAGCAAGTTTTGGCGACAATGATACGTAGTCACGAAAACTCGTTGAAATTTGTCGAAACTTTATTAGATGTTTACCGTAATGATGCGGAAGGAATCAGACTAAATAATACACCTGTTAATTTAGTCGATTTAGCAGAAAATATAGCTGCTAGTTTGATTCCTTTAGCTACTAAACGGCGGATTCACATATCTTTTAATTATGGAGAATCAGATTTTCGCCGTTCATTATGGGTATTAGGTGATACATTTCAACTGCAAAGAGTATTTACCAACCTGCTAGTTAACGCGATTAACCATTCTCGAAAAGGCGATCGCATTGAAGTTGTGTTCGATTCCCAAGCATCATACCAGTTGGTGAAAATTCTAGATACGGGTGCGGGTATTTTACCAGAACATTTTCCCTATTTATTTGAAAGATTTTATCAGGGATATAGCGACAGACAAGCTAAAGGTTCGGGTTTAGGACTTTATTTATCCCGGCAAATTATTGCCGCACATGGGGGTATAATTTGGGCAGAAAATAGAATCGATGTGGGAACAGGAGCAATGTTTGCCTTCAAGCTTCCAGTGCATCTGTTCCAACAGGGTAAATAATCAGATACAGCACTTCCGGCAGCTATGAAGTACATGCTCAAAGCTGAAAGCCATGAGTAGAAGGCAACTGAGGATAACAACTGTATTGTGTAATAGCCGGAAGTGCTGTATTTATAGATAAACTACAAAGTTATTTGCCATTTTTTATCGATTTTGATGATAGAACCATTGAAGGTAATAAACTCAGTTCTAGTTGCAGTAGCTTGATCGAGCCACCAAAGAGCGATTTCTCCACTAGCTTGATTATGCCACAACAAATCAGCTTTACCGTCACCGTTATAATCAGCATATGCTTCAATTTTCCAATCAGCAGAAGTAACTTCAAGTCGCTTCGCATTTTTATCGACAATAAACTCCCCAGTAATAGAAAATTTATCACCATCTAATTGGGTAGTATTTACAAACCAAAGAGCGATTTCTCCAGTAGTTTGATTCCGCCAAAGAATATCATCTTTACCGTCATTATTACTATCATTTACAGCAACAATTTTCCAATTTTTATCAGCAACAGTTGTGATAAACCTGGCTTGTTTAAGTTGAGCGCCATCCATTAACCAAAGAGCATTTTCGCCAGTGACTTTATTCCGCCAAACAACATCAGCTTTGTTATCATCATCGAAATATCCAACACCAGTTATTTCCCAATCTGTGGGAATCACTTTATTACTAAAAAACTGGGGATTAACTGTAAAACCATCCATGAACCAAACTGCATTTTCACCTGTGGTTTGATTGCGCCAAACAAGATCATCTTTATTATCCCCATTCAAATCACCTGTAGCAAGCATATCCCAACCAATCGGAGCAGAAGTAATAAATTGTTTGGAAGTTAAATCAAAATCATTAAATCCATTTCTCAGCCAAATTGAATTTTCTCCAGTTGCAGTATTTCGCCACAATATATCAGCTTTCTTATCGCCATTAAAATCACCCGAAGTAATAATTTTCCAATTCGAGTCTTTAATTTCTGGAGTGATAAATGCAGAACTATCGATTGCAAACTCATTGAGTTTCCAGATGGCATTTTCTCCGGTACTGAGATTACGCCAAAGAATTTCAGCCTTGCGATCGCCATCAAAATCATGTTTTTCTTTGGCAACAGCCTTAATAGTCACATTATTGAGGTTGACAGTTGCCCCTGCGGTTGGTGTATTGTCTCCAAAAAAAACAAAATTGGCTTGTTCGTATGGATCGGGAGGTGTAACTTTAATGCTTCCAATGACAGGTACAGGTACAGAATATGAAGCTGGTTGAAAAGGAGTATAGTCTCGCACTCTACCAGTCAAAATCCGATTATTATCAGCAAATAGGCTATAAGTGTTACCAGTAATCGCCAAATCATATTTGACTGCTTTTATCTTGGTATTAAAATCTACTCCTTCCCCTTGAGTAAATAACGTATTAGACAAAGTATTACTTTTAGTCGGATCGGGTTCTGCCGCACCATCATTTTGTGCCCAAATTCGATTAGACCAAAAACCTAATTCAATTCCCTTTTTATCGCTACCAATTACAATTACACTAAAACCAGCGCGATCGTCTTTACCATCTAGGTTTTTATCTGCACCTATATGAGCGGTTTCTGATTCAAGTTGAGCGGTAAAACTGATGATGTATCCAGTGGTTGGATCGAGAGTGGGGAAGCTATTATTTAAAGTTACCAGTTTAGGCTTTGTAGGTGTTGTTGTGGCATCAATACTATAGTTGATATAACCTGCATAGGCTAAATTATCGGTGGCTAATTTAGTTCCACTATTTGTAGTTGATGGAGTAGCAGTACCAGCTAATATAGCAGTTGTATCTTGGTAGTAAAACCAAGGACCATTTGGTGCAGATGCGGCATCATTGGGTAATTTTTTAGTGCTACCATCATAAACAAGCAAAGGCTGTCCGACTATTGGTGTATTACTAGATGAAGCAACAGCTAATTTGTTTATATCTAGAGGATTCGGTGCTGAACTCTCGAAAGAGTTTGTTAAAGTTGTTGTAGATAAATCAGGTGAATTATTCTTGTGCATGGGTCAATCTTTCCTTAAATAAATTTAGTACCAATATTCAGATTTGGAATTAATTAACAAATAGTTAATAACTCTAAAAGTATTCAACAGCAATTTTTCAATATACTCATTACCAATCTTGTTCAGAAAGTTAATTATGTATAAATAGTTCTGCTTGTCTCATCTAACAAACAATATGGTTTATCGATAATGACTAATCTGTGAAGCTCCTTCGCAGATTTTTGAAAAATAAACTAGCTAAATATACAAAAGAATACTCTCACTATATTTAGCAATATTCAAGTAGGAACCCTATATCTAAAATTCCTTATAGGAATAATTTAAATTAGATTATGACAGGGAATTTAGATATTGGAATAATAGTAATAATGTACAATCTCCATTAACTTGATATAAATTTTGCCCATGTTAAAACCTGGAATTCTTAATTATTCAAATACGTCATTGCGAGATAAGAGGCTATATTTTCCCGTAGGATGGCAACCTCAAAGTATATGAAGTTTATCTGCAATCTTTAATTTGCAACTAAAAAATAAGTCAGTGGAAATTTTGCCTACTGCTCTATAGTTAATCATTGATTTAAGTAAGTAACTTTACTATTAAGCTGCTCTATACATAAAAATGTCATCCGAGTATTTACTTAGTACTTGTATCACTAGTATTTTTTGAATTCATTCAGAAATCAAACCGGATTCCTATATATCAAAGTCAACAGTCTAGTGCAGCATATATTACTATTAGAAAATATCAAATCATCAT
>NZ_NTFS01000175.1 GCF_002289455.1 Brunnivagina elsteri CCALA 953 | reverse complement strand
TATACTACGAGCGGCTTAAAACTTTACTAATATAGAACCCCTCTCCAACCTCTCCCCTTGGTAAGGATGTTGTTGGCGAATTAATGATGGGTTGAACCCCATTTTCCTCGTTCCTTGCCTCTGGCAAGGAATGCAGCGATTGAGGCTCTGCCTCAAATCTAACTGGAGGCAGAGCCTCCAAAAGCGCGTTACCAGGCTGGAGCCTGTTAACGAGAGGGTGAGGGTCTTCACCCCTCAACAATTAGCCAACAGTATCCTTGGTAAGGGGAGAGGCTTAAGAAATTGAATTTGTATACTAGTCAAAGTCTATTTTCTAACCGTTTTTAGTATATTAGGACTTTTCAAAACATTAATTTTCAATATCGACAGAGTTTAAATTGTGCGATCGCATATTGAGGAGAAACGATTTAACCACGATTTTTCTCCAGTAACAACATCATCATTAAACTAAGTAAAACCTGTTCTTCTTCCTTTGGATTCAAGGTATCTAAAGCTTTGATGGTAAATTGTCGTGAGAAAAACGAAGGAATTTTTTCTAACCGCATCACAACCGAACTATCAGCACGAAGAACTAAATAAGCAGGATTAAATACAAATCCGCTCAACATCCCAATACCTGGAATTTCTTGAAATAGTGCATCAGCAATTTTGACCCAAGGATTTTTCTCTTGAATCGTAAAATTTACACTTTCACCATCAAAAACATCATAACGCGCCCGCCACAATGATTTCAATCCTTGCCTTTTGACAGCACCAATTGGAATCCCATTTTCGTTGGTAAAGTCATAGCGTGCCGAAAAATCAATAATGCGATCGGCTTTAATATAGTATAGAGGTCGAGTACGTTCTGCATCAGCAAAAACTGTAATCGCTTCTTTGAGCTTGAAAAGCTTTTGTTTGACGTAAAAAAGTAAATTTCCTTGAGCATCAGCAATCGAGATTTGGGGAGAAAAAGCCCAAAATTTGAAGGTTAGTTGGAGAGGATATTGCATATATTTGGTAAACCACGAAAAATCTAACTATATTGTTCCCACTTATTCCATTTAACTAACATTTGATACAAATTTGTGCTTGGATTAGTGCGATATGAAGAATAATTCACCGTCGAATCTTACTTGATATATTAAATAATATAGCGGTTAGGGAACACCAAGAAATAAATCCTCCAATATTGTAGGGGTAGGGTCTCCCTACCCTTATGTATGATAGGGTTGGTAAATATATGATTTGAAGATTTTATTTTCTGGAAGTCCCTTATCTCTTCAGTACAATACAGTTGGTAATCGAGAATGCTGTAGGGGAACCCACGGTTGTTTGCCCTCATTTATATCGTTTTGTATTTAATTTATATAGTTTCATATGTAACCCAAATCAGAAGCGCTATAATCTATATCAATTTTGTAGTTTTACACTATTTCTATTGCCGTTGCGCTTCACTTATAGCATTGTATAAAATACCTAATATCTGTTTTATATCTCGAATATAGTATTCGCTCAAATCGATGGAAATTATCTTTTCTTCGAGTTTAACAAACTGCCAAATAGTACCAATTGTAATCGCACCGTAAATTGCTTTTATTTGGGTTCCATTTTGCTCGTTGAAAAGCTGTGCTGCAACCATTTCCGCAATACATTGAGCTAAACCAGAACGCAAATTTTCGTTTTTACTTTCTACCAAAACAATTACAGGGCTACGTACTAACAATTGTTCGGAAGAAAGACTAATTATAAAATCGCAAAAACCATTAAGTCCTTGCTTGGTATCAACAGTAAAATCGACTCCGGAAAATAAACTTATTTCTCCATTAAATTTTCGTCTGATATCTAATAATACAGGGCTAATTATCATTTCGCTGCGGGCTTTCTCTGTACTTATTGCTACAGCCAAATCGACATTTTCTTTGAGGATAGTTGATAGTAAATCGCTACATTCTTGTTCGTGAATATTTGCGAATAATCCTGATGATTCGCGAATAGTTAAGCCGAAATTAGTAATTACTTCAATTAGCTTGAAATCACTGTAAGCCATTTATTGATGTTTATTTTATTTATATAAAAATTCAATGTTGCTGTGTTGGCTTATGCGATCGCACCAGACAATCTATAATTCAATTATAATGTGTGTTATGGGATAAGAGACGACCCGGTGGGTCGTCTCTACCTAAAATCCTAAATCTGCCTTTGCTAACTCGGCAGCTGCAAACACTTCATTATCGGGTTTTTCTTCCCAAATTTGATCGCCAATTTCCGCATAAAATTTCTCATCATAAGGACGAGTTCTCACTACTACTGGCATTGGAACCGCATGTCCTAATATTAATGCCTGCTGCTTGGAATCTAACTTTGCTAAAACCGATCGCAATGCAGCACCACCAGATACCCCGGTAAATATTGCTTCGATATCTTTTTCGTCATTGAGTAATGCAGTCACACGAGTCCCAATTTGTGACATGACTTCATTATCTATCCCCGATGGACGCTGGTCTACTACTAATAATGTGACAAAATATTTTCGCATTTCCCGTGCGATCGTGCCGAAAATTGTACTGGAAACAATTGCCGGATCGAGGAATCTATGTGCTTCTTCAATCGTAATAACTAATTGGTTGGGTTTATCGGCAACATTACCACTTTGGAGAAATATTTCGGATTTGCCGACATAATGTTGGTGGATGCGTCGGGTAATCATATTTGTCACTAACATGTATGAAAGCATGTCCGATTGTGAACCAAATTCAATCACGACATTTTTACCAGCTTCCAATGTTTTTAAAATTTGGTTGATGTAGTTTTGAGGACAAGCCGATCGCATATATTTTAATTTCTCTAACCGCATTAATTTGCGTTGTAGTGCAGTGATTGAACCTTGGTGTCCACGCTTTTCTTCGCAGAACATCTTGATTTCTTCATTGGTCATATTAATTAACTGAAGAATCCAACCTTTGCCAAATTCTGCACATAAAATATTGGCATTATCTAAACTTGCTTCGGAAAGTCCTAAATCCCGACTACACAATCTAATATCTTCGACTTCGATTTGGTCGTAACTCAAATATAATTCTTGGGCATTTTTTACCCCTCGACGTTTGGTTGATGCTGGATCGAGGGTATATACTTCAACGCGATCGGGAAATAATTGTTTTAATCCTTTGACAGTACTGTATTCTTTCCCCTCACAAACAGCTTGCCATCCATATTCGGAGTGCATATCAAAAATGAGATTTACCCCAGCATTTTTCCGCACAATCCCCGCTAAAAGCAACCGTGTCAGGAAGGATTTACCTGTGCCCGATTTCCCAAAAATCCCGTTACTGCGCTCGACAAATCGATCCAAGTCGATGCAAACAGGAACATCCATATCTAATGGTTTGCCGATGGAAAAATTCTTGCGATGAATGTCATCTTCCCAACCAAAAACGCGACGGAAGTCTTCTTCTGATGCTTCGTAAACTTGACTGAAGTGACTAGGAATTGTTTTGACTGGCAACAATTCCATCGTTGTGCTGGTTTGGGGTTGGAATGATGCCAAACCTTTTGTTCCTGCGGGTACAAATGGATTTACTGATTTACCATTTGTGGGGGAAAAATCTTCTTCAACTTCTGGAGTAAACATCAACATTGGTGCGAGATTCACAGTCCCAAAAGTGCCGCTACCTGCCAATACATCCCGTAAAAAAGTGTCATTCCAATTGGGAGGATTGGCAATAATTCGCTGGTTTGCCATACCAAGTGCGACATCAGTTAGCATACAAAAAAAGCGCGATCGCATCCCCTGTACTACCAAAAATTTTCCTACCCGCATATCTTCTACAGATATATCGGGATGTAAACGCACTTCGAGTCCACCTGTGAGCGAACCTTGAGTAACTGAACCTAACGGTTGTCCCAATTGTCCCAATTGCATTGGATTCACTAGATAATTACCAGATTTATCTTATGTTGAATTTTAATAGTAATGTCAAAAAAATGCGAACAAAATTTAATACAAAATATTCCAGAAATATTACACTCAAGGGTACTGCTAAAGTTTGACTATTTTAAATATACTACACATACATACAATCAAATACGTGAAATTGCGATTCTTCAGTAGACCACTTCGCAGAATTATCGGGCAATAGATAGGAAGTTAGTAGCTTTACTATCCACCAACAAACAATAACCTTTCCTTGCATCCCTAGCAAACCCCAACAACAATAATAAGGTAGTAAAAAATATGCGTAGAAGACATGGATTTGCACCCCGCACGGGTGAAAATCAACCCTTGGGAGAATCTGTAAAAACTGGAAAATTTGGGAGAATGTTCCCAAAATTACCGAGTTTTACCCCATCGAAGGAAAGTTTGATGGAATTGGGTGAAGCAATGTCTGACCCTAGTCCCAATACTCCCGAAGGCGATAATATAAACGTTCCTGCGGGATTTACTTATCTTGGTCAGTTTGTCGATCATGACATTACCCTCGACACCAGCAGTTTACAAGATGCTCTTGTTGACCCTTTAGCGGTAACAAATTTCCGTACTCCCAGACTCGATCTTGATAGTATCTATGGTTCTGGTCCCGATGCTCAACCCTACCTTTACCAACTCGAAGACCCAGATTTATTTTTAATTGGGAAAACAAACTCGGAAGCGGGAATAGGAGACCCTTCAATTCCGACTCAGCTACCAAACGATTTACCTCGTGCTGAGAGTACTTTAGCAATTATTGGCGACTCCCGTAACGATGAAAATTTGATTGTTGCTCAATTGCACTTAGCTTTTTTGAAGTTTCATAACAAGATTGTCGCAGGTATCAGAGATGGAAGTATTAAACCCCAATATTCCACCGACAAATCTGTTTTCATCCAGGCAAGGGAACTAACGATTTGGCATTATCAGTGGATTTTATTGCACGATTTTTTGGCTCGAATTCTCGATCGAAATCAGCTAGAAATAGTCCTAAATAAAGGTAGACGGTTCTATAAATTCAAAGAAGAACCATTTATTCCTGTGGAATTTTCAGTTGCTGCTTATCGTCTTGGTCACAGTATGGTACGTGCAGTTTACGACTACAACCGAGTTTTTACTCCGCTTCCTGGTGGAGTTACACCTGCAACCCTAGAGTTATTATTCTTATTTACAGCAAAATCAGGTAAGTTTGGAGATTTTGCGAATATTCCCATTCCTAGTGACTGGATAATTGACTGGAGAAGATTCTTTCAAATTGACCCCACAGTACCCGTGACTTCCAGTCGCAAACTCGACCCATTCCTCGTCGATCCTCTGAAAAATTTACCTAATGTTCCACTTCCAAATTCGTTGGCAGTGAGAAACTTATTGCGAGGTCGCAGTCTCGGTTTACCATCGGGTCAAAGTGTTGCTCGGTTTATGAAACTCCAACCCCTGACCAAAGTGGAAATATCCACGGGAAAAGATGGTGCGATCGCAGTTAAACACAACTTCCATATTGAGTCCCCACTTTGGTATTACATCCTCAAGGAAGCCCAAATTCAATGTCAAGGAAAGCGCTTAGGAGAAGTCGGAAGTCGGATTCTTGCTGAGGTATTTATCGGTCTTTTGGAAGCTGATAGTTGTTCATTTTTATCTCGCTCTCCCGATTGGAAACCAACTTTACCTGCTCAAATTCCTGGTACATTTACAATGGTAGATTTATTACAATTTGTTGGAGATATTAATCCGATTGGTTAATGGTTCATCTGAGAAATTATAGCTAACCGCTCGGACTATATACTAAAAACGGTTAGAAAATAGACTTTGACTAGTACAACACGGCGCAAATAAACCGACTATTGTGAATACCAAACCCTTCAGAGCCAGAGGTTTATAACCTCTGCCTAATAGCGAAAGTCCTCTAAAAGAGGACTAAATTCAAGCACCAAATGGTAGGCATATTTATGCCAAGCTGTACTAGTATACAAATTCAATTTCTTAAGCCTCTCCCCTTAGCAAGGGGAGAGGTTGGAGAGGGGTTCTATATTAGTAAGGTTTTAAGCCGCTCGGAGTATAACTAATCTATCTGGATCGAAGTTGGTGAGCTACTGCTACTTGATGCTGGTGTGGAAAAAGCTAAGGATTTGCGGTATTGTGCATATAAGCGATCGCGCCAGGTAAAGAAGGTTTGGTAATCGGGATTATTAGCGAGTTCCGGTACTCCTTTTCCACGAATACTGAGTGGTAAATCTAAATAATCTCCTTCGGGAAATTTCAATAATATAGATAATCCGGCTACAGCAAAGTCAGCAAGGGTAGGTTCATCACCAGTCAAATAGGGACTATCTTCCAATAACAAACATAATGCTTCTAAATCCTGCTTCAAATCCGCGATCGCACTTTTAATCGCGTCTTGACTATAGCCAACTCCAAATCCCAACACTTTGAAGATATCGCTGGGTACTCCCTCTACTAATGTTCTGAAGATATCGGGTGTTGTTGTTGGTAACAAGGATTTGCGAAAATATTGATCCTGGCTAATTGCACCAAAAAGAGCTTTACGTCCTTTGATTCCAATCGATTCATCTGCCCATTCTTCCATCATTAAGCATAAACCACGACGTTTGCGGTCTGTGGGAATCAATGGACGATTGGGATATTGGGAGTCTAGATACTTGGCTATCTCAGTAGAGTCAGTAATGTATTTGCTACCATCTTTCAGTATAGGTACTTGTTTCTGTCCGGTGAGGCGGAATAATTCAATTTGTCCAATTCCTGGTGTCACCTCTATTTTACGGTATTCTATCCCTTTATAATCGAGAATAAAGCGTACTTTTTCTGAGTACTGTGATAGTTCAAATTGGTACAACTCTAGCATTTTGCATTCCCTGTCATTGGTTTACTTATAGATTTTACAGTTTTATCTACGTTGCGTTCGATTTCATTTTATAATCGTATGTTTTGCTATTTTTATAAAAATCTAACTTTATGGGGAAGCAGGGATAATTGTCTAGGTTATATCTACAAAAACTCAATTGAAATCTAATTTATTGATGCTTAATAACTAATGACACAGGTTTGTGGAGATAAAGCTACCATACAAAGTAGCTGAAAAGCCTATAAAAAGCTCTTTCTTTCTTTTGCATTTTTACTTTTTACTTTTGCCTTGTTGTACTAGGGGATATATTTTGAATTTCATCCAGGAGAAATAATGTATCTCTGAATTTACTTCCCTTTCTTTGGAAACTTTTTATAATTTAATTCGTCTTTAAAGCAATTTTAGCTCTATACCTATAAATTTTTTCTCTAAATTTTCTCAAAATTTTCAACATGACCAGAAAATGTATTTCTTTTTACCTATATTATTGAATAATGATGCTTAGATTTTGCTGTTTAGGGTCGTTCTTGCACAAATGTATTTAGGGATTTTTTTTACATTCTATGTATTTATTTTTACGAAAAAATATTAATGAGACAATTAAGGCGAGAAGCGTTCTCGCCGGAGTTTTTACGGCTATAAAGCTCACCAGTCAATACAAAAGAAAGAATAATGGAATATTATTGGAATGCGATCGCAACCAGTATTTATTCGTAAATAGAAGATTGGGTTGTACAATATAACACAGCAGTTCAAAATTGAATTAATTCAGTAATCAGGGAAAACATTGTTTAAGCGCTTGTTTCGACTAGAGAAGTGCGATCGTAAATCCAAAAATATTATTTTTCAGAATTTGCAAACTATTCGTATATAACCAATACAGCCATTTTTGGGTGATAAGTTGTAAATTATTGATTAGATTTTGTGCATCAAAAAATGTTATAAAGCTTCTATGTAATGTGTGGAAAACTTTAGCCAAACATAATTATTATGAAGGTAGATAACAACAAATTGCTTACCAAATTGGCTGGCATTGTGGGAGTGACGAGCATCGGTTTCTTGATTAACTTGCCTGCTGGGGCACAAGATAAACTCAATCAGAATCCCAGTATTTTTTCTGAGGGTACTTACAGCCGTACTCAGCGTGTGCTGACAAACGCACAGTATACACCGAGCAAACCTACGATTGATACACAGAAGCAAGAGTTACCTAAAAAGACAAAGAAAGAAACTGCTCAAACAACTCCCGGAGAGAAATTAAATCCGGCTCCAAGTATTTTACAGGAGTGTCCTTATAACCGTGCTGCTTGCCCTGGAGGCGGTTCATCTGCACCATCTGCAACTCCACCAGCAACAACTCCGTCAGAAGTACCTACAACTACACCTCCCGCACCAGGAGGAGAAGTTACACCAACTCTGACTCCAACCGAACCAACACCAACACCAACACCAGAAGGTACAGAAAAACCTCCGACAAAACCGAGCGATCGCAGCGATAGCAACAAAAACATAGTTGCTGTAGCGGAAGCGAACGGTTCGTTTAAAACCCTGACTAAAGCATTAGAAGCAGCTGGACTGACTAAAACTCTACAAGGTAAAGGTCCATTTACAGTTTTTGCACCTACCGATGCAGCATTTGCGGAATTACCCCCAGATGCACTCAAAGACTTGTTGAAGCCAGAAAATAAAGAGGTATTGGTGAAGATTTTGACCTACCATGTGGTAAAAGGTCAGGTTCTCTCCACCGACTTGAAAGCTGGGGAAGTCAAGAGTGTCGAAGGTGGTCCCATCTCTGTTAAAACTGAAGGTGGCGTAACCGTAAATGATGCAAAAGTGGTTCAAGCTGATGTGAAAGCAAGTAACGGTGTGATTCACGTCATCAACAAAGTGATCTTGCCACCCAATTTGTAAATTTAAGCTGTAAATTTCGGCTAATTCGGGAACAATAAATTGTTCCAAATGTAGGGGCGGGGTTTTCCCGCCCTTTCTAATGATACGATGGGCAAACTCGTTGATTCCCTGTTAATTAGGGTAAACTTGTGGATTTCCTGTTAAGGGACTTCTGGAAAATAAAATATCCCAACTTATAGATTTATCAATCAATTATATCCTTTGCAGGGTGGGGAGACCCCACCCCTACGACACAATAATTTGGGACAATTTATTTCTTGGGATTTCCTGTTAATTTGGGCAAACTCGTGGATTCCCCATATATTAGGGCAAACAACCGTGGGTTCCCCTACCGTGTATATCGATGTTTGACACCAACCGGAAAATATTCAGCATCTCCATGTGACTTCAATGTAATCTGTGGGGTTTGATATTCAATAGGAACATAATTGGCAAATTCGCTATTTAGACGTTTAAGTTGGGTCAAAATAGAATCTGTTGCTAATTGTATTTTTTCCTCGCTTCCCCCAATTCCTGGTGCTAATTCCACTGTCACTGTTAAAAATCGATTTTTATCCCTATCTTCAATCACCTGCAAAACAAACTTACCCGTTACCCATTCCCTAATTCCCGGTTGTTCCAATCCCACCGTCACATTTTCTGGGTATATATTAGCACCGAAATAAGAAACGGTAAAATTAGACCTGCCAAATACATACACAAACGGCAAATTCCGAATCCCTCGCTTCTCTCCGGTATCGTCTCGAACTAGAGGATTAAATCCCCATCCAGCTAGAAATTCCAGCATGGTATCGTAAGTAATTATTCCCCCGTTATCTAAAATGTTATACCGCAATAACGGAATCCCATTATTACCAGAAAAGAATAAAGTCTTCTCTTCTACCTCAAAAAAACGACTGATGGGNTGATGGGGTCATATTGTAGCAAAGTTGGTAAACGGGATTCTCCAAACAAAGCTTTTGCTGCTTTGGGATTTTCTGCTAAAAAGCGACGAATGCAGATACTCAAAGGTGTTTCGTTTGCCAAGACTCCAGCATCGGCAGTTCCATATAAAGATGCAAAATCATAGCAGGGATTTTCGGAACCAATTCTTTCAGCGACTAAATTTCGCCATTCTTCGCTAAAGACTTCCCCTGCTGTTACTAATTTAATATGATATTGTTTCCATTCCACACCTCTAGAAATCCCAGTATCAATGACATCTTTGAGGAAAGGTGGATATCCCAATAACACCACTTGCTCGAATTCTCTGCCAAGTTCCGTGACAACACGCAAAATCTCATCTTTATTATTACCTGGAGTAATTAAAGTGATGGGATAGCCTTTGCTGGCTAGGTAGCGACAGCAATTACTTGTGAACATACCACCTACCCAAGTTCCCAGGGTAAAACATATCACGGCTAATGTGGGTTTGGTG
Organism: Brunnivagina elsteri CCALA 953; assembly: GCF_002289455.1. Taxonomy (GTDB): domain Bacteria; phylum Cyanobacteriota; class Cyanobacteriia; order Cyanobacteriales; family Nostocaceae; genus Brunnivagina; species Brunnivagina elsteri. The sequence goes on along the minus strand of NZ_NTFS01000175.1, from coordinate 3,185 downwards.
TCTGCAAAAAAGCTATCGTGAAAGATTTGCTCGAAACGGGTAGTAATTTCGAGTTCGTCGGTGAAAAATCGACACCAGTATGTGGGTTTACCTGTGGAACCGGAAGAAGCTGCAATGAAGTCACTGTTGGTAATTTTGCCATCACGACATAACTCAGCAAGGGAGTGATGTTGTAGGTAATTTTCCTTTGTTAAGGGTGGTAAAGTTTGAAAATCTGCTCTTGTTTGGATGGTGGTAGGATTGATACCGTTTTGTGTCAGAAAAGCCTTGTATGCTGGCACATTTGCAGCGACATTATGGAATAGCTGTAGTGCTGCGATCGCAGGTTCTGTTTCTAGATGTTGCTGAAGTTTTGTGTCTAGGGGGGTGTGTAAAAAGTTGGAAAATGCGATCGCAGCGTGCTGCCGTCTTTCTTGGGGATTCATGGTACTTGTCACTGTATTAATTTGCTGTTATTAATGGGCATTGGGTATGGTGTGAAATAATTATTTTGTTTTCTAATGTCCAAATTTCAGCAGGTTTATCTGTGAATTGACTTAAAGGAGTTTGATATTTTAGCTAATAAATATGAATATTATAGAACCGCCAAGTCGCAAAGTCGCCAAGAGGAGAAGAAAAATTTTCCGTAATAGTTACGTTTCATCTTGTAGCAATTGAGTAAAAATCCTTTAATTCGTCCTTTAAACACCATGCAGGTTTATTGCAGCAAAAAACACGCAAATACAGATAGCGATCGCTTTTGTACCCAATGTGGTGAGTCTCTACCATTACAACAGGGGAAAGTGATTGCTAGTCGTTATAAAATTATCCGTCAGCTGGGGCAAGGTGGTTTTGGACGTACCTATTTGGCTGAGGATTTCCAGCAGTCGAATGAAAAGTGCGTGTTGAAGGAATTTGCTCCGCAAGTTGAGAATCCCCAGGATATTCAGAAGGCAAAGGAGTTATTTGAACGGGAAGCGAGTGTTTTGAAGGAGTTGCAGCATCCGCAAATTCCTAAGTTCCATGAGTTTTTCCAAACCAGTTTCGGAAAGACGGATTTTTTCTTTTTGGTTCAGGATTATGTGGAAGGTGATACTTATTGGGATTTGTGGGATAAACGTCTCAACCAGGGTGAAAAATTTAGCGAGAAAGAGGTAATTTCGCTGTTTGAAAAAATGTTGCCTGTGTTGGATTATATCCATAGTAAGGGGGCAATTCACCGCGATATTTCTCCAGATAATGTGATTTTGCGAAGTTCCGATAATTTGCCTGTGTTGATTGATTTTGGTGGTGTAAAACAGGTTCCAGCTTCCCAGGGTTTTTGGATGACGCAGTTGGGTGGAAATGTGACTTTGTTGGGGAAGAAGGGTTATGCTCCGGAAGAACAGTTGCGTCAGGGTAAAGCTTTTCCTTGCAGTGATTTACATTCTTTGGGGGTAACAGGTTTGGTGTTGCTGACGGGGAAGGAACCGCAGGAGCTTTACGACAGCTACCAGGGAAGTTGGAGATGGAGTACGGAAATTAGGGTTAGTCGGAATTTTGAAGGGATTCTCAAGAAGATGGTCGCATATAAACCTAGCGATCGCTATCAAAATGCCGAAAATGCGATTAAGGAATTACAAAAAATAGGAAATCAGCAAATTCCAAATCAAAAGATTCCAAATCAAAAAACTCCTAACTCTTCTAATCCAACTTCTGCCAATCAAACAACGAATCCTTTAATTACTAAAATGAAGACGATGATTGCTGCTCCTGCTGGAAGGGTTGCTGGGAGTAAGTTTCATCAGAAAACACAAATGGCAATCCAAGCATTACCTTTACCGATTTGGATGCGTCCATTTGCCATGACTTTTGTGGGAACGACGGTTGTAGTTTTGGTTTGTGCTGGTACTTGGGGTTTATTTAATGCTGTTGTGCAAGGTGTTTCCTCGATTCAGCTTCCTAGTATTTCCCTTCCTAGTCTCCCCGGTACTAATTCCCAACCTGCTACTGGGGATAGTAACCCAAATTCCAACCCAAATTCCAACCGCAGTAAGAATGTAGTGGTTCGTCGTCAAGAATTGGAAGTACCCGAAGGCTTTTTTAATCGTACAGTTAATGATATTTTCTATACTAAAAAACCCGAATTACAAAGACGTAGTTTGACTGGTAGTTCGGAAGATGAGCCGTTACGGAAAGAATGGGCAAGTATTGGGCAAGATTTATTGAATAAATTGGAACAAGAAAAATTCAGTAAGGAAGTTCGTGAAAGACTGGGAAGTTATGGTGGGAACGATTACGAGATTTGGCAGAAAAAAGCGGAAGCTGGTGATTTGGGTAAATACACAATCGAACAGCTAAATACTGACACAAATCGTAAATTTGATGACTTGTTCCCAGGAGTTCGACGTGGGAAACTGAATCAACAGACATACGGTCAAATTTGGTATGCGATCGCAGCGAACCAAGTGGGTAAACTAGAATCTGGGAATTAATAAATTTAATCATGGTTCATAAATTTGAACTCTTAATTTTTTTAAAGACGTTCCATCCGAACGTCTCTACATACATAATTTGTAATTCCTAACTCTTAATTCCTAACTTTTTATGCAGTATTGTTCCAAAGGACACGAAAACCCAGATGGTAGCAAGTTTTGCCTTCATTGTGGCGAAAAAATGGAACCCGAAAAAAATCAAATGGCTGTAAATCAAAGTATTCAAGCTGGGATAACTTTGGGCGATCGCTATTTAATTATCCGTCAATTGGGTCAAGGTGGATTTGGCAAAACCTATCTTGCGGAAGATATTAACCGTTTTCGTGAACTTTGTGTCATCAAAGAATTTGCCCCCCAAGTTCAAACAGCTTATGTACTCCAAAAAGCTGAAGAATTATTTCAACGGGAAGCAACTGTTCTCTACAAACTCCAACATCCCCAAATTCCCCGCTTTCGTGAATTTTTCCGCAGTAAATTAGGCGAAAAAGAATATTTATTTATTGTCCAAGATTATGTCGCTGGAGAAAACTACCGTTCCCTTCTCGATTCACGTTCCTACAAAGGGATGTACTTTAGCGAAACCGAAGTTAAGCAATTATTACAACAAATCCTCCCAGTTTTAGATTACATCCACTCAATGGGTGTAATTCACCGCGACATCTCCCCCGATAACTTAATTCTACGCAATCCCCAAACCCCAACAGAAGCCGCATTACCAATCCTCATTGACTT
>NZ_NTFS01000174.1 GCF_002289455.1 Brunnivagina elsteri CCALA 953 | reverse complement strand
AAAAATAAATTATCCTTAAGTAGCTTGCAAAAAGATGCTATAGCTTTATTACTATTTGGTTTTTTGAAATTTAAATTGTTCTTGTAAGATGATTTAACAAAGATAGACGATATTAGGCATTGAAAAATGGAAGAGATACGCTTTGTTGACCTATTTTCAGGCATAGGAGGTATTCGACTCGGATTTGAACAGGCAGCGCAGTCGATGAAACTGAAAACAAAGTGCGTACTTAGTAGCGAAATTAACTCTGATGCACGATTAGTTTACGAAGCAAACTTTTCAGATGTTCCTTTAGGTGCGAATGTTGCCACGGGGATAATCCCCAGTGGCAAACTTCGCGATGTTAGAGAGATATTAGAATTACCAGAACATGATGTATTGCTAGCTGGTTTTCCATGTCAATCTTTTTCATATGCGGGGAAAAAAGAAGGATTTGGCGATACTAGAGGAACGTTATTTTTTGAAATTGTCAGGTTGATTGATTCCTGCAAACCAAAAGCATTTATTTTTGAAAATGTTAGAGGTTTGTATGCTCATGAGAATGGTAAAACTTTAGAGACAATCAAGCATGAAATGTTAGATATTTGAAGAGGAGAAATAAGGAGTTTGGACAACATCAAGATGGGAAACTATTGACAAAAGAACAAATTAGTACATTTTCTAAAAATACTAATCTAGACTCGATTCTTGAATCGTTAGTTACTAAAAAATATTTACAAATTATCAATGGTAAATATAAGCCCGTAGCTGGAAACTTTTCTTTTGAAGTATATAAATTTTTAGACCCAAGTAAAATAGCAGTGACTTTAGTTGCTAGCGATGCCAATAGGTTGGGAGTTTATTACAAAGGACGTATAAGAAGAATTACAACCAGGGAAGCAGCAAGACTTCAAGGTTTTCCCGATAGCTTTATTATTCATTCAAATGATGATAAGGCTTATTATCAACTAGGTAATTCTGTTAGTATTAATGTTGTAAAAGCAGTTGCAGAAGAACTTTTGTTGAATTTAGTCAATAGTAAAAAACCTCAACCAGAACAATATAATTTAGTATCTTGTTAAAATTTTTTAATTATGAATAATGCCGCCATTTTTTGATTAGCGGCATTATATTTGTTAATTAACAGACGCGATGTATTGAGTCTCTACATTACTAATTATCGACCAACACCAATATATTGGAAACCAGCTTTTTGCATAACTTCAGGATTAAGGAAGTTACGACCATCGATAATTACAGGATGGCTCATAAACTTCGCCATTTTTGCATAATCAAGTTTGGTGAACTGTTCCCACTCAGTGACTAGTACCAGAGCATCGCAACCGTCTGCTAAACGTTCGGCATCGGTTTCCACCAATACACCCGAAAGACCATGACGCATCCCAGTTTGGGAGATAATGGGGTCGTATGCTTTAACTTTTGCACCTAAACGGTTGAGTTGTTCAATCAATATGAGTGCAGGAGCATCACGCAAATCGTCAGTGTCAGGTTTGAAGGTTAAACCAAGCAAACCAATAGTTTTACCCTTGAGGATTTTCAGAGCTTGCTGAAGTTTTTCCAAAGCGATTAAACGCTGACGTTCGTTGACACTAATGGCAGCTTTGAGCAAATGAGCTTCATAACCGTAGTCATCAGCAGTGTGAACCAATGCGGATACGTCTTTGGGGAAACAAGAACCACCCCAACCAATACCAGCATTGAGGAATTTGCTACCAATGCGGGAATCCAAACCGATACCTTTAGCAACTTGAGTCACATCAGCACCAACGCGATCGCAAATGTTAGCAACTTCGTTAATAAAGCTGATTTTAGTCGCCAAGAAAGCATTTGCAGCATATTTAATCATTTCTGCCGAACTCAAGTCAGTTGCCAATACAGGTACATTAGGCAAAGATTTATTTTCGGCAAAATTGCGTTCAACAATGGGAGCATACAATTCCTGCATCATTGCGATCGCTTTCTTACTGTTACCACCTAAAACAATACGGTCGGGGTTGAAGGTATCAAATACAGCCGAACCTTCGCGCAAGAATTCGGGGTTACTGACAACATCAAATTCGGGGGATTCGGGTAAACGGGCTGCTGGTGCGCTTCCTGCTGTCACCAATTGTTTTTGGCGTTCAGCAATACCATCAAGGACAATCATTCGTACCCAGTCACCGGAACCAATGGGTACTGTAGATTTATTTACAATAACTTTATAACCGCCACTGAGGTTAGCACCGATACTACGGGCAACAGCTTCAACATAGCGAGTATCACTTTCGCCAGTAGGTAGGGGTGGAGTTCCTACCGCAATAAACAAAATTTCACCGTGGGCAACACCAGCAGCAATATCGGAAGAAAATTCAATTTTTCCCGATTGGATGGCAGACTGCATAATGTCCGATAGTCCCGGTTCAAAAATCGGTGACTGCCCGGATTTCATGATTTTGACTTTTTCTTCGTTGTTATCAATGCAAATGACATCATGCCCAATATTTGCCAAGCAAGCACCTGTTACCAATCCAACATAGCCAGTTCCAATTACACAAACACGCATTCGTCCAAATCCTCGCTCTATAGGGGTTAGTATCAAATCTGTTAAATCGCCAATATTATGGTTCCCCGTGGTTGGTCATAACTAACTGCGACTACCAAGAATTACCGAATCAGTATTTTTGTTCATGCGATCGCGGAAATTGGCGACGGTCAGTTGTAATCCTTCTTGTAACTGCACGGTAGGTTCCCAATTTAACAAGGTTTTAGCTTTGGTAATATCGGGACGACGACGACGGGGGTCATCTGAAGGTAGGGGTTCAAAGTTAATTTCTGAACCCGGATTGACCATATCTCTTACAGCTTCAGCCAATTGCAAAATTGTATATTCCCCAGGATTACCAATATTTACAGGACCAACGTAGTCGCTATTCATCAACCGAATAAATCCTTCGATTAAGTCGGAAGCGTAGCAAAAGCTACGGGTTTGCGAACCATCTCCGTATACTGTGAGGGGTTTACCCTGCAAAGCTTGGACAATAAAATTACTGACAACGCGACCGTCGTTTTCTAACATGCGCGGACCGTAAGTATTGAAGATACGGACAACTCTGATATCCACTTTATTCTGACGGTAGTAGTCAAATGCTAAGGTTTCTGCAAGCCGTTTACCTTCGTCGTAGCAAGCCCGTAGACCAATTGGATTTACATTCCCTCGGTATTCTTCATGTTGCGGATGAACGTCTGGGTCTCCGTAGACTTCGCTAGTGGATGCTAAGAAAAATCTCGCTTTAACACGCTTTGCCAAACCGAGCATATTTAGGGTTCCCATCACATTAGTCTTCACGGTTTTTACCGGGTTATACTGATAATGTACGGGGGATGCTGGACAAGCTAAGTGGTATATTTGGTCAACTTCTAACCGAATCGGTTCTGTGATGTCGTGACGGATGAGATCAAATTTGGGATTATCGATCCATTGGAGGATATTACCCTTATTACCCGTATAAAAATTATCTAAACAAATAACTTCGTGTCCAGCAGTCATCAATCGGTCAATAAGATGGGAACCAAGAAACCCAGCTCCGCCCGTCACCAAAATTCTCATACTTTTCCTATCGTTTAGAGATATTTTCAATTTGCAGTTACTCTGTTACTAGAGTACCCAGCCCTTAGTCAAAAATTCATCAAAAATATACTTTGTCAGTAAATTTTCAGAGAAGCACAAAATTAATTGTAATGATTTTGCTTTATTCTTGTTATTCACTTTTGTCAATACCATTAGCAAAATAACAAATATAGTTTCAGCAACATAAAGTAAATCTGAAGATTTACGAAATCTTTAAATTATAGGCAGTTTTCTAACTATATGCTGAAGCAGCGATATTAGTGCCAGAAAGTGATTGACAAGTTGAGAGATTTAGAGTATGAAACCTTATCAAACAATTACCGTAGTACTAACGACTCCAGAGGGAACGACTACGGGTTGTCCCCGTTGGGGTTCTCCTAACATAACTATCGAGCAGCTGAGTTGTCTGGCTAGCTGGGTTGTGACATCGCTGATTACCAAACCACCTGGTATCGTGCTGCTGCGGATAAACGGTAATACCACTAGGTCGTAGAGTCTTGCGGCTTGGAGAATCGCTTGGGTGACGTTTTCGTGGGCGATGATTTGAATGTCTGGTGGGTTTGAAGGTGCTAATTTTGATACGAGTAAGGCAAGTTGAGAACGTCTGGCGGCGATTTTACTCGAACTGGTGCGTCGTTCGCAGATATTTAACACTGTCACCTGGGCTTGATTTGCCTCTGCCAGAATTTGGGCAAAATGTATCGGTTGTAGTGTTGGCGACATGAGGTTTTCAATCGGCACCAATATTCGCTGAACCTTGTTGGGGGATTCGACTAGTCTGGTTACAGCTACTGGACAGTGGGATGACCAGAGAACGCTATCAATCACATTACCAAATAATTTTGCCCGCAATCCCGTGCGTTTTCCCCATCCCATGACAATTAAACTGGCTTTTTGCTCCCGTGCAGCTCGGCTTATTCCTGGGGCAAAGCCATCATCGATACGTAACAACGGGTCAGAATCCACACTTAAGACTCGTGATAAGGCATTTGCCTTAGCTAACAGTCGTTCGCTGCGTTGTAGGGATACTTCCAATTGGGGTGCATCCATGTGAGCTGTTGCGGTTGCGATCGCAAGGGGGATAATTTTGCCATTTGACTGTTTTGCTAGCAATGCAGCCATTTCAATCAAATATTGCTGGGTTTGAGGATTGTGGATCGGGACAACAATTTTAGTGCGATCGCTACCTGAACCCATTGATGGATATACTGGCTGTACGGCAGGCTGGATTTTGGTAAGGGAGGAATTTAAACTTAAACCCACTGCTACCCGACTGGTAATTAATGGTCCTAAGGTCGAAGTCACTAACATCAAGATAATAATGCTGGTGAGTAAGGTTTCTGATAGTACACCTGTCCGATATCCAACTAATGTGGCTGCCAATGTCGCCCCAACTTGGGGTATTGATAGTGACCACATTGTGACGGCTTCTTGCCAGTTGTAATGATAAATCAGTTTTGCTATTAATGCGGCAATAAATTTACTGATTATTAGACCCGCAACGATAAATAATGTTAATTGAACTGCATTAGTATTTCTAGTTAATACAGCTAAATTAACCAATAATCCCAAGTTAACAAAGAAAATGGGGATGAAGAGAGCGTTACCAACAAATACAACTTTTTCTTTGACTGGTCCTTCCCCTAAGGTTTCATTAACCGCTAATCCTGCCAAAAATGCGCCAACAATTTTTTCGATCCCAATTAATTGCGCCCCTACCGCAGCCAAAAATACCGCCAGTAGCACAAACAAAAATTGATTACCTTCGTCTTCTCCTGACCGTTTAAAAAACTCCTTCCCAACCCAATCGAATCCCACTAAAACCACTGTTGCGTATATGGTCAGCCAACCCAACAAAATAATCAGATTGGCATGATTTAGTTGACCTGTATGAACGGCAATGCAAACCGCTAACAACAATAAGGCGCTAATATCAGTAAAAACAGTAGCACCAACTGTCACTGTTACAGCTTCATTATTAACTACCCCTAGACGATTAATAATTGGATATGCCAGCAAGGTATGGGAAGCAAATAACGAACCAATGAATATTGATGCATTCCAGTCAAATCCAAAAATTCGTCCGACAAAAATACCGACAACTAAAGGGACTCCAAATGAAAAACTGCCAAAACCCAAAGAACGATTTGTGGTGTGACGAAACTGATTAATATCGATTTCGAGTCCGGCTACAAACATCAGGTATACTAAGCCAATCTCCGACAGCAATTTCATCATTGTCGAATTGGAATTGATTAGATTCCAACCATGTGGTCCTAGTATCACCCCCGCAATTAACAAACCTACCATTCCCGGTAGTCGTAATCTTTCAAAGATTATCGGTACGACTAAAATTACTACCAGTAAGATAGCAAAGGGAACAATGGATTCCTTGCCGAGAACTTTGGTTGTAGGTTCTAAAGCAAGTAATTGGGAGATAAATTCCATAGGTCAGTCTGGGGAAATGTGGTCAATAATGGGCAGTAGCTGTAAGTCTTGGAAAAGTAATGGAAAGAAACGCTACTTTCGTGGGGAAAATTGTGTCATTTTGAAAAGGCTGTGAAACTTCTTGCCCTTTCTTGCTGTATTTTTAATACCTATGGATGTATCTGACCAAGTATAAACCGCAAGCGATCGTAATCATCTTTTAGAAGTATACTCAAAGTTCTGCCAGCTTGAATTAGCCAGTCACGGTCGGCTTTGCGTAGTTGGTAAACTTCCCGGATTGCGGCTCCAACCAAAGACTCGATCGGGGCATTACCCAAGGAAAGTAGAGTTTGTAAAAAATCTAATGAGTTCGTAAATTTAACAATATTTTCGGGTTCGCACCGATAAACCGCTTGGTGGATTTGTGGAGGGCGAGGGGGTAAATACTGATACACAGTGTTTCGGGAACTACCTTTAACTGCTGGTATTTCAAACCCGACGATCGCAGCCCTAAATTCAGTTTTCAGCATGGCGAAAATTTGGGGTTGTTCTTCCCGCAAGTCAGCAAGTGACATTCCCAAAGCTCTTGCCCGGTGTACGGAATCGATGGGAGAAGTGGTAGCGTGGTAGACAACTGCATAAATTTGATTCCCCGATTCCTCATCTTGCGAATTGATCCAGCTTCCAAAAGGAGGCATTGAGGGAAAGCTTAAGTCATCGGGTTCGAGGCATTGGGCTAAAAACTCAGTTGTTGCCGTCTCAATCACTTCCCCAATATGATTAGGATTGCGATCGCGAGTATCAAATTGTGGCAGGGGAAGGCGCATAGTAATAAGTTAAGAGTTATGAGTTATGAGTTATGAGTTATGAGTTAAGAATCATTAGTTGAAGAAGTAATAACTCCTAGCTGCTAACTTATAGCGGTTATCAGTTGAGTTAAATATGGGTTGCAACCGAGAATAATGTAGGGGCAAACGGTTGTTTGCCCTGGTTTTTATTCCAGTTGTTTACCCTTATTTTTATTGCATCCAAACGAGAAGCGCCATATTAACTCTTAACTCCTAACTAAAAGAACTATTTAGCTTTTTTACGACCTGCTGTAACTTCAACAGGTTCCAATTCCGATAAACGGAAAGTAATTAATTTATCCCAATTGCCACCTTCAAACAAGACTGCAACCTTGCCATCAGTCACCCGTTGGACAAGCCCCTCAAAGCGATAGTAGGTATCGGCAGGATTTTTGACACGAACTGTTGCTCCAGGCAGAATCATCGTTTTAACCTTTAAGTTTCCTTTCTTATAGCTTAATGCTTCTTAGCAGTTTGTTGGAATAGGAATAACGAATAGCGAGCAGAGAATAAGGGAATAAGGTAATTATTTAATTCCCAATGCCCTATACCCAATGCCCAATGCCCAATAACCAATACCCTATCCCCAATATTTCTTCTTGGTTCGATAATTAGCGACAGATTCAACGATACCTAAAGAAATAAAGTTAGTTAACATAGCCGTTCCACCGTAACTCATCCAAGGTAAGGGGATACCCGCAACCGGAGCCATTCCCACGTTCATACCTACATTAACAATCGTTTGGAACACAATCATTGACAAAACGCCAATTGCTAATAACGAACCAAAATTATCTTTGGCGGTTTGAGCAATATGCAACAGCCGCAAGCAAACTACAGCAAACACCGATAACAATATTAAGCAACCAATAAAGCCAAACTCTTCCCCAACTGCCGAGAAAATAAAGTCTGTATGTTGTTCGGGAACAAAGTTTAACTGGGTCATCGGACCTTTATTTAAACCCCAGCCAAACCATTCCCCTGCACCAATTGCAATTCTGGATTGATATTGGTGATATCCACTTCCTAGCAGATCGGCTTCGGGGTTAAGGAATGATGTTAATCGGTTTTTTTGATATTGCTGTAAAACGTGGTTCCAAAGGAAAATACCTATTTCCCCACCTAACATATTCAGCATCCAAGAACCAATAGCACTTAAACCATATCGTCGCCAAGGTAAAGTTTGCCAGCCAACAACAGCCATAGCCACTGCCCAAATTAAACCCAAAGGACCAAAAACTAAATCCTTAGAGAAGGCAATTGTAAAGGGCCATTGGATGCTAAACAAAATGGCTGCGATAATTGGCGAAACCATCAGCACCAACCAGCCAGGATTGGCATTTGCCCAATACAACATTCCCAAGACGATCGCACCGAATACCAACGATGTCGCTAAGTCGGGCTGTAGGAATACCAAAACCCAAGGTACTGCTGTAAATGCTAATGCCCGAAACACCACAGGTAAAGTAGATGCGGTAGTTTTATGTAGTAGAGCTGCCAGGGTGATAATCATGAAGATTTTGGCAAATTCAGAGGGCTGAAACCTAAAACCAAAAATGCTAACCCACCGTTGCGCTCCTTTGGCAGTACTACCCACAATCTCCACAGCAATCAAACTAAAGTTGGTGATGCCGTAAAGTACCCAATGGATTTGCAGTAAGTTTTCATAGCGAATCCGAGCCAGAAATAGGGTAATAACCCCTCCGATTCCCGTCAAAGCCCAATGCAACAAAGATTTGTCGATTATTCCTTGTGCTAACTCTGTACTGTAAATCATGAGTCCGCCGAAAGCGCTAATCCCAATTACTAACAAAAATAGTAACCAATCGACCTGTTGCCAGGGTTTAATCCAGTAATTCCATCGCGACTGAGGACGCGAAGCCTTTTTTAATAACATTGTGCGATTTTAGACTTTAGCTTAGTATAGATTTTAAATTTAGTCGGCATTTAAATCTGTATTCCCAGGTATAACCTGAGAACCAGAATGAAATTGTTTTTTATGCTAAAGCTGCAACCGATACTTTCCCGGCAACATTAAGTGCGATCGCACGTAAGGCTTTGGCACTGGCGGAATCGGGGTCTGATGCCACAATTGGTACACCATTATCCCCACCAATCCGCGTAGATATCTCTAGGGGTACACATCCCAACAATGGTACTCCCAACTCAGTCGCTGTCTTCGCACCACCACCGGAACCAAAGATATCGTATTGCTTTTCGGGCATATCGGGGGGAATAAAATAGCTCATGTTTTCGACGATTCCCAAAACGGGCACATTCAATTGTTGGAACATTCGCAATCCTTTGCGGGAATCCAACAGGGAAACTGTTTGCGGTGTCGTCACAATCACTGCTCCTGCCATCGGCACTGCTTGTGTCAAAGTTAACTGAGCATCCCCTGTTCCGGGGGGCATGTCAACAATTAAATAATCAAGTTCCCCCCACTCTACTTGGTACAAAAACTTGCGAATAATCCCGTTGAGCATGGGACCACGCCAAATCACGGGTTGGTCTTTGTCAATCAAAAAAGCCATTGAGACTAATTTGACACCGTGATTAAATGCAGGTTCTAAAATCTCACCGTTAGGGCTGGAGTGAACAACCAGTTTGGCATCTGCTAGTCCTAACATTGTCGGGTCGTTGGGTCCGTAAATATCAGCATCAAGCAAGCCAACTTTAGCACCTGTCTGAGCTAGGGCTACGGCAATATTAACTGCAACGGTGCTTTTACCAACTCCACCTTTGCCGCTCGAAACTGCAATAATATTTTTAACCCCAGGAATTCCTGTGCGATCGAGAACACTTTTTTGCTGTGGAGTTTCCGCAGTTACTTCGATAGCAACATTAGTCACCCCTGGTAGAGTTTTCACAGCTTTTTTGCAGTCCTCAACAATAAATTCGCGCAACGGACAAGCGGGAGTTGTTAGCACTAATGTGAAGCTAACTTTGCCACCGTCGTCTATTTTGACGTTGCGAATCATGTTTAGTTCCACAAGACTTTTGCGAAGTTCTGGGTCTTCTACTGGTCGCAAAACTTCGAGAACTGACTGGGAATTTAAGATTGTATTCATAAGTTTCTCCACCCTTACCACCGCAATATACGTTTGCTTTATGCCAATACCTAACTACTTGAATATTAAACTGTTTAAGGTTCGGTTTGAGACTTAGTAAGGGCGATCGCGATTTAAAATCTATACTTGACAAAATTAATGAATAATGTTTCTAACCCTAACATGGGGGTACAATCTTCTCCTGGTTCACCCGCAATGTTCCGGCTAACTTTCAGCAGTCTTTTGGGGTGGTATTTTGTCCCCACAAACTCAAATACGCTACAAAACGCAAATCTTGCTACAGGGATTATCCCTGTAGCAAGATTTTCATCATTCCGTAGCTTTAGCTTCTCCCTCAGCGAAGAAGAGCGAATTGGGAATTAATTGTCTTAACCGGGGGGCCAATTAAGTTGTCGTCCCCCAAGGATATGTAAATGCAGATGGTAGACAGTTTGACCCCCATCTGCACCTGTATTGATGACAACGCGATAGCCTGTTTCTAAACCGATTTGTTCGGCAATTTTCTTTACAGTTAGTAACAAATGTCCTAGTAGAGCGCTATCTTCAGGTGTGGCATCAGCGAGTTTGGGAATAGGTTTTTTAGGGATTACGAGGATATGAACGGGTGCTTGGGGGTTAACATCACGAAATGCTAAGGCTAAATCGTCCTCATATACTATATCTGCGGAGATTTCCTTGCGGATGATTTTGCCGAAAATTGTATCTTGGGTAGTCATTTATTATTTGTTTTTATTGGTCATTAGTCAATTTTTAATGATAAGTGGAGAGATGACCGAAAATTTATTTATTAACTGCGATCGCACATTGGTATCTATCTCCAAAACGCGATCGCACTTCATAATCCAACAGCGAATAATGCGATCGCACATCTCGATATCTATATCGCACTTCAGAATCCAACAAATAATGCGATCGCTTACCAATATTAATTTCTAATCTAAAATTATGAGATAACGACCCCGTTCACCCGCCGCAGAGAACCTCTCAAACTTAGCAAAGAGACTCTGTACGGTCAGTGTGCAATGGGATTGTTAGACCGTGCCAACTTTTCGGAGTTCGACCTGTCCGCCTTCAAAAACCTGCATTGTTAACTGGTAACCTTCCATCAGTGACATTCCAACAAGTGGTTCTGAATCGGCTTCGTCTACTGGAATTGTTGCCAGTGTCCCATCCCAGACTACAACTGCTTCGTAAACGTCAAAAACGCACTCGCTACCATCCCCAAGGATTGCTCGCCCTCGCCTTTTCCACGTCAAGTTTAACTGGGCGATCAAGTCTGGAGGCAGAGAAAGCCAACCATTAAAGCCTGTGTCTACGATCGCATATTGTGTAAAAACTTTGCCATCGGAGCGGTGAATAAATAGGGGAATAATGGGTTCAAATTCCCCATTGATAACTCCGGTAATCATGCACTTTTACGGCTGCGTCCGCCGAATCGACGAACATGGCGAGAGCCAATGCGGACAATCCAAATTTGAGCATCAGGGTGACGGGCTTCAAGGCGATCGCAGGCAGCAATTTCGCTTGCATCAACTTCAAAGGCTCCGGTTTCCAGGTCAATCGCCACAATCTTCCCATGATTATCTGTTTCGACTTGCGATCGCACTTGAGTTTCGTAGATTTCGTCCCCACGTTGGGCAAATTCTTCTTTGCTGTAGCGGGGTTGTTGAATGGTCATCAATTTGACCTCTTTATGATTTGACCCTTCTATTTTAACTCGGAGATACCTTTGCAGAAAGAGACTTCTATCTTCAATAATCCAACAGCGAATAATGCGATCGCACATTGGTATCTATCTCCAAAACGCGATCGCACTTCATAATCCAACAGTTAATAATGCGATCGCAATTCATAATCCCAAAAATAATACGATCGCACACTGGTATCTATCTCCAAAACGCGATCGCTCCTCATAATTCAACAAAAAATAATGCGATCGCTTACCAATAGAAATGACCTTCTACATTAAATACCTAAGTTTGCTTTTCTTTAAAGTAACAATATAGATTTGCAACTGTTACATCTGGTATTTTTTCCCAGTTACAAGGAGCTAAAGCTTTATAACCGAGTTCTGTTGCTTGATGGCTAATATATTGTTCATGTTCTCGGCGGGAGTTTGGTTCTACCATAAATTTTAGTTGTTGTCGCAAAGATTCAAAGTGAGATTCTTGTTTTAATTTTTCGTAATGAATAATTTCTGAGGGAATATCATCTATATCAAAATCCGGATTGATGATTATTTCTGACCCATTAGGATCAATATTTTCAAGCAATTTTAATTCATTTGGAGATAGGGAACGCTGCCAATCAACTGCATTTTGCCAAGAATCTAGTACTGCTAAATCATGATTATGAATGCGTTGTAGTTCGGGAAATAAAAAATCTAGTTCTTCTTCGCTTTGACAACTATCCACTAATTCTATGGAATGGTAGCGAATTTTTTGTTGTAGGTTTGAGAGCCGATCGCAAACTACATCATATTCTCCTCTCAGTTGATATGTTAGGGTTATTGTTTGCTCAATCGCTTGAGCGCACTCCATCCGACGTAGTTTTGCTGCGGCACAGGTATTATTATATAACTCAGGATTATTATAATCGGCTAGTGATTTACGTAACATGCCTTCTATATTTGATAAAGAAGTATTTCTATCACTCAAATTTTGTAATTGTAGTGAATTTTTTAACCAGTTTATAGCTTCGATAAAATGCCCATATGCATAAATTAATATAGTACGATGTTGTTTAAATTCAATATCATTCGCAAGATTTTCAATATGTTGTGCTATTTCTATATTATGCTCCTTAAAAGCTTTTTTCATATCTATAAAACCATTTTTTACTTCTAACCGTAATTGCTTAACATCTTCTTTCAATTTCAACGTTTGATGCAAATTTACGGCAGATAGTGCTAACCCGGCAAAAGTTCCAACTCCAATTAAAGCTGTAGTTGATTGCAAAACCCCCACACTATTCTGGAGAGTATCGAGGATTTTATAAGTTTTTTGAAATCCTATATGGGTTTGAGCTATTTGCAATCCACCCATTGCCATCTGTACAGGAGCGAATAAAGGGTTTGCACCACCAACAACACCAACCGCATGGGCAATAAATTGACCTGTTACCTTGTCTCTCGCTAATCCTAATAGTTGACCAGTTACTTGATTCTGAACTACTTCTAAAGCACCGGAATTAATGCCAGCTTGAATTGCTGGAGCAAACTGAAAAAGCATATTTTTGTAAATTTAGACTATTTTTACATCATCATAACTTCCTCTTCTAGTAAATATATCCGTTTTTATACGTAGGACTTTTTACAAAAAATTGGGCATATTTAAATTGTGAAGAGTATTTTTATAACTCGTTAAACCTCGTCTACTTTGAGAACTGTAGTTTTCCACAAAGACCTTGAGATTGCTACCCTGCGGGTAGCCACTTTGTG
>NZ_NTFS01000173.1 GCF_002289455.1 Brunnivagina elsteri CCALA 953 | reverse complement strand
AGCTAACGTGGTTTTCGGAACAGCTCCGACAACCATATCAACTTTTTGCCCACCTTTAAAAATCATCAAAGTCGGAATACTGCGGATACCGTACTGGCTGGCAACATTCGGATTTTCATCGGTGTTAAGTTTGACCACCTTGAGTTGCCCTTCATACTGAGCGGCAATTTCTTCTACTACGGGAGCTACCATGCGGCAGGGACCGCACCAGGGTGCCCAAAAGTCAACTAGAACGGGGACTTCGCTGTCTAGAACTTCCTGCTTGAAAGTAGAATCGGTAACTTGTGCGGCTGCTGACATGCCTTGGAACCTTGCCTAATAATATTGTTTTTGATTTTTGTGAAAATTCTACCACAGTGAAATGCACTGATTCCGACTAGTGCATATACATTTACATCTAGCTTTAGAATTTATTCACAAATTTATTCACTTTTCTTTTGGGAATTGGCTATTACTGAAAGTGTCTACACCTCTCTAGAAGCAAGTTAAGCCTCGTCCATGATGAAACCCGGAGTTTTGTAGTGATTCAAAGACGTAAGTAGACGCTACTCTCCGATAAGATACTTCCTTCGTTAGTATGACAGAAATTTATTTTTTAGCCGTTTTCAGTATAACGTCACAAAAGGAACCGCCCGAACAGTAGTCCGGGCGGAGTGTGGTGTGAGGAGTGAACGGAAACATGCGTCTCCGCTATCTCTATTGTAGGCGACATCTGAAATTTTTCCAGTTATTGTTTAAGAGTCTGGAAAAATTTATTTAAGAATTTGATGATGAAATTGGGAAATAGGGAAAAAGTAAAAAAATCTAGTATTTTATCTCCCCGAACCTGCTTTATCACCTATAATTACCTTTTCTTTTTACACGACTTATTTACCCATACCCAATTGTTGAGCTTTTTGGTAAACTTTTCCTTCGGTAAGTAATGAAGGTGCAATAACTACTTCCACTTGTTGCATTTCTTTAATATTTTTAGCACCTAAAGTACCCATACTAGTTTTTAATGCTCCTAAAAGGTTATGAGTGCCGTCGTCAAGTCCTGCGGGTCCCCTCAGAATTTGCTCTAAAGTACCTGTAGTTGCGACGCGAATGCGAGTACCGCGAGGTAAAACCGGACTTGGTGTAGCCATACCCCAATGGAAACCGCGTCCAGGGGCTTCAGCAGCACGGGCAAAGGGTGAACCAATCATCACACCATCGGCACCACAGGCGATACATTTACAGATGTCACCACCTGTAATTAAACCGCCATCGGCAACAATTGGAACATATTTGCCTGTTTCCCGGAAAAAGTCATCACGGGCAGCAGCACAGTCTGCGATCGCAGTTGCTTGGGGAACTCCCACACCCAAAACTCCCCGCGACGTACAGGCAGCACCGGGACCAATTCCCACCATTACGGCTGCTGCACCTGCTTTCATCAAATTTAAGGTGACATCGTAGGTGACACAGTTGCCCAACGCTACGGGCATTGGCATTTCTCGACAGAAAGTTTCCAAGTCTAGGGGTACTATGGATTCGGGTGACAAATGTGCTGTGGAAACTACCGTTGCTTGGATGAAAAATAAATCAGCACCAGCTTCTGCCACCACTTTCCCAAATTTACTTGCCCCTGCGGGGGTTGCACTAACTGCGGCAATACCACCTTGTTGTTTAATTTCTTTAATTCTTTGCGTGATTAGTTCGGGTTTAATTGGTTCGGCATATAGTTCTTGCATCAACCCCACAAATTCATCTTTACCAACTGAGGCAATCCGGTCTAAAATTGGCTCTGGATTTTCGTAGCGAGTTTGGATTCCTTCGAGGTTCAGCACACCCAATGCACCCAACTTCGATAAACCTACTGCCATGCGGACATCGACTACACCATCCATCGCGCTGGCAATAATGGGAATTTCTCGCTCAATATTGCCAATAGTCCACTTTGTATCCGCTAAACTTGGATCGAGTGTTCGATTTCCAGGGCATAAAGCAATTTCATCAATCCCGTATGCTCTGCGGGCAGTTTTCCCCCGTCCGATTTGAATATCCACGCTGCTAAGTTCCCAAATCTGTTTTTAAGGCTAAGTTATCAAATTTTAAGGTACTTAGTGGCATTTTTTTACGAGTTGTCTTGTGTCTCCGTTGTTATGTCTAAGACCTCAAATAACTTGCCCCATTTACATCTACAATCGAACCCGTGAGAAACTCCGAACCGGGAGCAGCTAAAAACAAGACAGTTTGGGCGATTTCCTCCGGTTTTGCCACCCTATTCAAGGGGCTTTGCTGGCGAATTCCATCCCCCGCAGGACTTGACAAAAGTTCGCGAGTCATATCTGTTTCTACGAAACCGGGAGCAACTGCTGTGACAAAAATTTTATATTGAGCTAAGTGCTGCGCTAGGGATTGAGTAAAGGAATTGAGAGCGGCTTTACTGGCTCCATAGGCTGTAGCTGTGGGTTCTCCCCGAAAGGCTCCACGGGAGGTAATGTTGATAATGCGTCCGCTTTGCTGTTGCATCATGTATTTAGCAACACAATATGTGAGATTTACCGCGCCTAATAAATTAATATTTAAATTTTGCTGCCAAATTTCTTGCCAATCTTGGTAACTAGTTTGATCGAGGGGATGTTGTTGATAGATACCAGCATTATTAACCAAGATATCAATCTGCCCAAATTCAGCAATAATTTTATTTACCATTTCTGCGATCGCAATGGGATTTGCCAGGTCAGCACCAACCACAATATGCCCTTCACCTGCCAAAGTATCCCGAAACTGTTCAGTAATATCACGCTGTTGATGGTAATGAATGGCGACACGGGCATTGGCGGAGGCAAAAGCAAATGCGATCGCTTTACCAATGCCTCGCGAAGCACCCGTAACTAGCACCGTTTTTCCGTGAAAATCAAAGTTAATCAGACTTATACCAACCTGTTTCCAAAGCTATTAATTTTCTCTTTAAAACCGCAAACCCACACCACCTTGTAATGACAGCGCTGTACCACCTCCATTCCGGAAAGCATCGAAGGCAATAATTGCATTTCCAAAAATTACCGTGTTGCTATTGGGTACGTTGTAATCAACACCAGGTTGGAGGGCAAAGGCAATTTTGTTACCAACTGGTGAAGCTTCATCACCACCAGCTAATACCAATCCGGCTCCAATATAAGCATCGGTTTGCCAATTGAGGGGGAAATCGTAGGAAACTGTGGGTACAACTGCCACGTTTTTACCGACTAAAGCTTGGGCACGGAAGGAAACGGGTGTTTCCAATAGTTTGTAACGGACGGCTAATACACCCCCAATTTGAGTACCATCAGAAAGACCAACGGATGGTCCAATACCGACATAGCTACCGTAAGCTACCTGTGCTTGGGCTGGTTTGCTCAATTGTGTCAAACTTAAAATCGAAGTTGCGATCGCAAGTGATGTTAAGTATTTCAGATGCTTCATGTCCCGACTCCTCACATATTTTGTTAAATGGGCATTGCGAATTGCGTAGCTTTAGCTTCTCGCTGTGCGAGGAAAAGCGAATTGCCCAATGCCCCATATCCTCATTTATACTACGGGCAACTGCGGTGAACACCACCTTGAGTACAAATGTAGGCTAATTGTTTGGGGTCTAAATTCTTTGCTTGGGAAAAATCGACTCCTTTGACTAGGGCAGATTTTGCGCCAGTTTGGGGTTTTTGGACGAAATCTTCGGAGGCATCTTGTCCACCTGGGGAGAGGATTGCACCTTGGAAATCGGCTCCGGCAACGTTTGCACCTTGTAAATCAGCAAGTCTTAAATCGGCATTTCGCAAGTTACTATTTTCGAGGTTGGCTGAACGTAAAATTGCCCGTTCTAAACGAGTTGCGCTGAGGTTGGCACTGGTGAGGTTGGCGTGGTCTAAATAAGCACCCGACAAATCGGCGGCTTGCCAGTCGGTTTTAGTGAGATTGGCATGGGAAAGTTGGGTTCCAATTGCGATCGCTCGTCCCAATCTGGCACCATACAATTCGGCATCGGTGAATTTTGCTTCGCTAATGTCAGCACCAGTAAAGCTGGTATTTTCCATGACTGCACCGCGTAAATCTGCCCCAACTAGTTGAGCGCTACTCAGGTTTGTCCCAATCAAACGCGCTCCGGAAAGGTTTGCCTTATTTAGGTTGGCACGGCTCAAATCGCTTTTATTTAATAAAATACGACTGAGATTGGCATCACTCAGGTTTGCCTCTTTCATTTTGGTTTGACTCAAATCAGCGATCGCATCATCATAGGTATCCCAACGTCCATCTTCCCCTGCTCCACGAAAACGGCTGGCTTGGAAACTGGCTCGGTCAAGATTAGCACCTTTGAAATTAATACCCCACAAATCCGCCTTATCCAGAACTAAGCTAAAGTAAGCTGTGGAAGAGGCATTGGTTTGTGATAGTTGAATGCGATTCAAATCAATATTGTTTAATTGGCTGCTATAAACTGCCAATATTTTATTAATTGCTTGTTGGTTAACCTGTAATTGCTGTTGTCGTGTTTGTCGTTGGTTTGCATCACCAGTATTGCCATTAATTTCGTTGGCAAGTAGCTGATTTTTGCGTTTGAGGTCGGGAATTGCGTTACTACCTACGTTTACCAAAGCTTGCTGAATTGCATTTAGAAGAATTGGATTTGTTTCTTCGGCAAGCAAATCAACTAAAAATTTGGTGGATTGGGAATAGTTAAGAGTACCTATCGCCATAATCGCCCGTTGACGTTCCTCAACCGTGGCATTGGAATTATTTTTCAAGCGTTGTTCGAGTTCGCTAAATTGCTTGCGGTTAGCTTCTTCAGAGATGCGGGAATTTTCTTGCGACTGGATATATACCTGAGTTCCCACCAAAGTACCCAAAACCGTAATCATACTCACCAAAGCAATCCCAAATAGGCTGATACTGGGATTTTGCCGAATCCATCGCCATAAATTTGACTGTCGGATGATTGCTTCTGGGGACATGACAACTGAAGCGATCGCAGCTTCTTCGTCGGTTTCATTCCAGGGTTGAGTTTGTTGCTGTTCGGGAGTAAAGGGTTTTGTTGCGTCAATTGTATAAGTACCAGCAATGCGATCGTGCAAAGCCCGACTCGAACGCCAACGGGGAAACCCCATACTCTCACCCAACAGGGTAATTGCTGCCAAACTGGTAAAAATGATTAAATTGGGAAAAGCGGGGCTGTAGCGCCATAAAATATAGGCAACCGACATCGGTATACCCCAACGCCCTACCCCTTCCCGTACCAAAATCGGGAGAATACCTGGTGCTGTCCCCTGTTCGGAAACAACCCGCACGGCAAACCAGCGTTTGGGAATTGTACTACCTGTTTTCGCCAGTAAATATAATTGCCAGCATGACAGCGTTAGAGGTGCGATCGCTCCCACTGTCCATAAAAAATTAGTAATCCACGAAACATTACGATTACCATAATTTATTGGTAACGCTAATGGACGAGCAACCTCACGTTCAACAATTCCCAGCACGGGGTTCAAGGGAACTCGACTTAACTCGCTGCGGCTATTAGCAAAAGCTCCAATTCCATAGGGAATCAACCCACTCACCGCAATCAACGCTATTTCCGTAGTCCATGCTGCCAAACGTCTAGTAAATAAAGACATAGAATTATTAGTCGTTCCATTTGGCTGCTGCGATCGCTTTGATGGATTCGTGCTTCTCCTCATCATTGGGGTTGTCATTACGTCCCGTCCTTAATAATCTTTAAATATTGAAGAAATACTGATGTCTATCCCCAAAAGGGTAATTAAAAATAAACTACTTAGTTTACAACTAGATACTTAAGTTTGCCATTTGTTATCTACCTTTTCTAGTCGGCAGTAACCAATCACAAATAAACCTACTTACTAGCTACAAAAAATTTGTATCCCACAAATCCTAATCCTGCAAACAGCACCAGGCTCAAAACGGAAGCAATTAACTTCAAAACCGCTTGCAGCATCGCAAAGCCAAATATAACACCTGCGATTGCAACAACCAGCTTTTTCATCCCAGAAAGATTATTGAACCAATTTAGAAATGCTGCTATTGGCATGGAACTCCGGGAATATGCCTGTACTGGCTCGATTTGCGTAACTACCACGGATGGGGAACTAACCCCCGTTTGCAATTGTTGCAACTGACTCTGGAAGCCATCTTCTTGTTGAAAAGTCATTGATAAATTTTACCCTAACTATTTTGCTTCAAAATATACTATCTTTACCTAAAATTTAGTAAGTGTATTTGCAGCTTTTCTCGAAAGATTACGGAACTAAGAAATAGTTGCTTTCGTCTAAAAAATCAAGGTAATCATCCAAAATATCGCTCTAAATAGTCGGGAACTGCGGTATCTCGCGGAAAGTAAATATGAAACTTAAAACAGGTTTGCCAAGTCAGCTTGTTCCCACTGCCTTAGCGATGAGTATTCTTCTCTCCTTTGCGAATTCAGTTGGGGCACAACAAGTCAAAATTAGTCCAAATTTTAAGCCAGACCCAATTACCCTAACTGGTAAGTCTGGGGGACCAACTAAAAGTAATTGTGGAAATATTTCATCCACACCAAGTCAAGTCATCCAAGTAACTGAATCACTACCCTATTTACGGTTGACAGTAGAAGGTTCGGGGCAACCAACTTTATTGTTAGATGGTCCTGGGGGAAAATTTTGCGTTTTAGCCGATAATTATTCTGGTGGTAAGCCGGAAATTACAGGTTTTTTTAAAGCCGGAAATTACTCAATACACGTAGGCGAACTCTCTCAGGCACAGTATAACTATACCCTCTCGATTTCGCAACAAAAGAAATGATTCGGGAATTGGGCATTTATTTCTCGTACAGACGACCAATTCCTTTTTGCATAGAATTAGAGACGACCCATCGGGTCGTCTCTACTATTCCAATAAATTCGTGGGTATTTCGACTGCTTTCACGTCGATGGTTCCTTCAGGTGCTACACGTTGAAAATGCTCATCTTGTACCGATAGCACCTCACCACAATTCGGACATTGCAGTTGAGTATTCTTCAAACCTGGGAATTCAAATCCGCAGGCAGGACATTTGTCTGTAATTACATTTCGCTGCAACCACCAACGGAAACCAAAAAAGCCGATAATCGGGACTAAAAATATTAATCCAACGATAATTAATAACGAATTAACTAACCAACCCAAACCAAATGAGCCGAGTAACCACACAACGGCAAACAAAGTCAACCAAGGACGAAGATTTGCTAACTGAAACTGAAAAGATTTAAGACTCATTTTATAAATTTCTTCTTGCTCTCCTTCTTAGGATAGCGATTTTGGTGATAAGTCAAGCATCGAGAGTCGAAAGAGTGGCATATATACTGTCAAATCAAGACCTCAGACTGTTAATTAATATAAATTATTCTGCTCTCAACTGTTAACTAAAAACTCGTGTTGCGATCGCGCTTGGAAAGCTTCAAAACCAAAATGCAATAAAGCCTGTTCCCGCAGCCATTCCCCGTTGCAGCGTTGGTCTTCACGCCGGAGTATTTCGATACAAGCTTTGGCGACTGCTTCTGGGTCGCGATATGGAACCCGCCAACCTAATTTACCATTTTGTAAGGGGTCTGCGGAACCATCATCATCACCAGAAAGTACAGGAATCCCGCAAGCCATTGCCTCTAAATATACAATCCCAAATCCTTCCTGGGAAGGCATAATATAGGCATCCGCTAGCTGATAGTGGGAGATTAATTCTTCGGTAGCAACAAAACCCGCAAAAACAACGCGATCGCTAACTCCCAAATCTTCTGCTAGTTTTGCTAATCGGGGTTGATCGTCACCACGACCAATAACTAAATATTTCAGATCGGGGAAGGCTTGGACAATTTGCGGTAATGCTTGAATTGTAATATCGACTCCTTTATAAATATCACCCGACCACAATCTTGCCACTGTCATCAAAACTTTGGAGTCGTGTAAACCATAACGCTCCAATAGCTTAGGTGATTTGATTCCAGGGGTAAAATTATCCCCATTCACCGAACAGGGCAATATTTTGATTTTCTGCGGATCGAGTTGATTGACATTACTAGCGATGTCGCGAGTATAGTGGCTAACTGCCCAAATGCGATCGGCTTTTTGCAAACTAGTTTTCACCCCATTTGGTAATGGACTCCATACTTCTTTTCCATGAGTCATTACTGTATAAGGAACCCCTAAGGTTTGGCAAAACATCCCCACCAATGGGGCAAGATTAACATGTCCACAATAAACATGCTGGGGACGTTTCTGTACCAAATATGCAAATAAAGCTGTTGCCATTTGCATTCGTCCAACTTGAGGAGAGTTATTTTTAAAGTAGTGAAATCTTAAGCGATTTGATACAAATGGGTTCTTACTGTCATTACCATCACGGAGAATAAAAACTTCCGCATTCCAATGTTCTGGTAAAGCTAAATAAGACCGAAAAAGGTCTTTGACGTAGGATTGGATACCACCTTCACGGGAAAAAATTTCCAGAAACACGAAGATATGATTGGCTGGTTTAGTTACTTTTGGAACCGAGTAATTATTTTTGTTGTTCGGACTAGTTTTAAGCATAATTGTTTCTGATTAACGTTCCATCAAGCAGATAAATGCAACCAAATATACATCCATACCCGTTTATAGTTTGAATTTACAATGGTAAATCTACAAATCTAGGACTTACGCACTGTACAAAAGGGCTATATTCTGTATCAACGTAAATACGTTGTTTCAGCATTTTCTAAATTACCCTTTCTTGGTTGCGATAGTAATTATTCACTCCCCCCCCCTGTAAAATGCTCGAAACCCTTGATTTATCGTTGAGAGGTAGGGGGGAGTGTGAAAGGTTACGTTGCGATGTTGCGATAAGCGGAGCTTAACGCCAAAGGCGTATCGCTTAGTGGGAAGCCGAAAAATCAAGGTCAAAGCACTGAAAAGCATACCCCCTATTTTGATTTTTCTGTCAATGCGTAAGTCCTAAAATCTAAGAATTAAAATAGTTATTTGATACTCGCTGACTTAACAATAATTTCCCGTAAATTGCATCGAATCCGGCGATATTGGAAAAATATATTATATGCAATGACAAAATCTACAATCATCATTTGATGTAATTATACTTTTTACAACACAATAGTATTACTTAACTGTTTTATTACTGCGTTAGTCTATGACTTTGTTAAATACTAGCAAAAAATAATCGCGAATCGAATGAGACGATCGCGTAAATACACGAAACATTTTATACAACTTAAACAAAATATTGGATACAAATCAAACAAACTGATTGTTAAGGGACTTTTAATCAAGAAAAAGCAGTATTAATGATTTTGCAAACCGTACTTGACAATCAGCAGACAATTTCTACCATCCACAGAGCGTTCGTAAACAACGCGATCGGCTAAACGACGCAACAGAAACCAGCCATATCCCCCGACTTGGAGAGTACCGGGTTCAGGTTCTGCGATCGCATCGGGATTAAATGGTTTACCACGATCCCAAATTCTGATTTCTAAGCGATCGCTCCACAATAAAAGGTCAATTTCGATAGTAGTTTCTGGTGGTAAGGCATGATGAGCATGACGAACTGCGTTGGTAAAGCCTTCTGCCAACGCCAGATTGAGACGGTAAAGTTGGCTTTCCGACCAGCCTAATTGCAACAAATATTTTAGACAAAACTGTTCAAACCATTGTTGCACTTGGTTTAGAAGCTTTAGCTCGCTTTTAACAGTCAGATGGTCTTGCTGCATTGTGCTATGCATTGACCTTAAACTTAAAAATAATAAAGGGAAATGAACCATTCACAGGTACAGCAAGGCTGCCGAGTGGATTGGTGAATCCGAAAGACATAATGCATTTTCTTAATTTCTCTTATAGAAGTCTAACGGAGTTTGATTTTAAATCACTTAATCAAGGATTTTAACTCCAAAATTTAAAATCCCTAGAAGCAGAAAAAACTAAAATTGATGCCTGCTGAATCTTCAATCAAAGTACAATCGGGGCACTTATTCTTGAAATCCACAGGCATCAAACCACTTTATCGTGACTTGTTGAGAACAGTTCTATTTAGAATAGTCCCAAGGTCAAAGATTTATCGATTGGGAAAGTAGCACCAATACCTAACCATAGTGTCACCAAAGTACCGAACATAAATACTGCGGTTGCTACTGGACGACGGAATGGGTTTTGGAATTTATTGACGTTTTCGATGAAAGGAACAAGAATTAGTCCCAGAGGAACCGCAGCCATCAAGAATACGCCTAATAATTTGTTAGGAACTGTACGCAAAATTTGGAATACGGGGTATAAATACCACTCAGGTAAAATTTCTAGTGGTGTTGCAAAAGGATTTGCAGGTTCGCCATTCATCGAGGGGTCTAATACTGCTAGTGCGACGATACAAGCAAACGAACCCATGATGACTACTGGGAAAATATACAGTAGGTCATTGGGCCATGCAGGTTCACCATAGTAGTTGTGACCCATGCCCTTGGCTAGTTTCTCTCTTAAACTCGGATCGGTGAGATCGGGCTTTTTCTGTGTAGACATTTCTAAATATGCTCTCCTACTGAGGTGAAGTCAAAGCACTTATTGTTTCATCCAGGGATTAAAAACTGTAGTTGTCAACGCCATTGGTCAAAGACCGCTCTAAGGTGAGCATTGCGTCTCATATTACAGTTTGTAACCCAAGTTACAACTATGAATTTGCTTTTGCTCTGAATGTATAACTTAAATATCTGACATGATATTCAGTTTAAAGCAAACTAATTCCGTTGTAACTAAGTATTATTCAGGCTCGCCCCAATTTCGTCACAATCAAGCGAAAAAGCTCTAAATTACTACAAATTACAACGGACCGGAAATACCTTGTTTGCGAATCATCAAGAAGTGTAACAACATGAAGACAGCAATTAACCAAGGCAGTACAAAGGTGTGGGCACTGTAGTAGCGGGTTAATGTTGATTGTCCAACACTCGCACCACCACGGAGCAAGTCAGCCATTAAAACACCGACGACAGGAATTGCTTCGGGTACACCACTAACAATTTTCACAGCCCAGTAGCCAATTTGATCCCAAGGTAGGGAGTAGCCAGTTACACCAAAGGAAACTGTGATCACTGCCAAGATGACTCCTGTTACCCAGGTTAATTCGCGGGGCTTTTTGAAACCACCTGTTAAGTAAACTCGGAAGGTGTGTAAAATCATCATCAACACCATCATGCTGGCAGACCAACGGTGGACTGAACGAATTAGCCAACCGAAGTTAACTTCGTTCATAATGTATTGCACCGAAGAGAAAGCTTCTGCGACAGTTGGTTTGTAGTAGAAGGTCATTGCAAATCCAGTTGCAAACTGGATGAGGAAGCATGTCAGAGTAATTCCACCCAGACAATAAAAAATGTTGACGTGAGGAGGTACATATTTGTTGGTTACGTCATCAGCAAGGGCTTGAATTTCCAAGCGCTCCTCAAACCAGTCGTAAACGTTTGCCATACAATTTCGCTTTTCCTAAGAATTGATTGCGGTTGATAAATATCCCAACGATCGCGATTTCGGGCGTGATGAAAGGGATTTTAACTTATGGAGGTTCGCTTTTTGGCGATTGGGCGGTTTAAGTGGTAAGACTTTTTAAGAATCTTAACACTTTGCAAAAATGGTATGTATTGCGTTTTCGTTATGCTTAATCCGGAGGATGATATGCACAACATACATTCTAGCCTTTATGATTCGTGATGTACAAACCATCTATTGGTTGCCCGTAAGATGAGAAAATGCATTACTTCTATAAAAAAAGTAACATAATCGAGAGATAGATTTAATTAAACACCCTCTTCAATTGGGTTATCACCCGTAGATTTGGGTTTCTAACTGAAATTGATATTGACAATGAGCTTCATGCAACAAAAAATTTTTCGGATTGTCTTAACACTGCTCCTGGCATTTTGGGTTGGGTTTGCTGGTTTTTGCCAAAGTGCAGTCGCGTTGACAGGTGAACAAAAACTGGTATCTGAAGTTTGGCGAATTGTGAACCATGCTTACCTTGATGAGACATTTAATCATCAAAACTGGGCAGGTGTGCGGCAAAATGTTTTACAAAAGCCGATTAGCGATCAACAGGCTGCATATACGGCGATTCAAAATATGCTCAAGAGCTTGGATGACCCTTTTACTCGTTTTTTAGACCCAGAGCAGTATCGTAGCTTACAGGTGAATACATCTGGTGAGTTAACTGGGGTTGGGTTGCAGATTGCCTTGAATTCGGAAACTGGGAAACTAGAAGTTATTGCCCCAATTGCGGGTTCTCCTGCTGAGAAAGCTGGAATTCAGCCACGCGATCGCATTATTCAAATTGAGGGTACATCGACGGAGAAGTTAACCCTTGACGAAGCTGCTGCGAAGATGCGTGGTTCTGCGGGTACTATTGTCACCCTTTCTATCGAACGGGATGGTGAAAAAGAACCTCGTCAAGTTCAGTTAACACGCGATCGTATTGAACTAAACCCTGTTATCGCCGAATTACGTCCTTCATCCCAAGGAAAATCCGTTGGCTACTTGCGTTTAACTCAATTTAATGCTAATGCCCCAATGGAATTGGCACGCGCCATTACTAGTCTAGAGAAAAAAGGCGCGGATGCCTACATTCTGGATTTACGGAATAATCCTGGTGGTTTGTTGCAAGCAGGTATCGAAATTGCCCGTCTCTGGCTCGATTCTGGTACTATTGTTTACACTGTTAATCGTCAAGGTATCGAAGGTAGTTTTGAGGCACTTGGTTCGTCTCTTACCAATGACCCATTGGTGATTTTAGTCAATCAAGGTACAGCTAGTGCTAGCGAAATCCTTGCAGGTGCTTTACAAGACAATGCTCGCGCTCAACTCGTCGGTGAGAAAACTTTCGGAAAAGGCTTAATTCAGTCATTGTTTGAGCTTTCTGACGGTTCTGGCTTGGCTGTAACTATTGCTAAATATGAAACACCCAATCACCACGATATCAACAAGCTCGGTATCAAACCAGACCAAGAAATCCCATCGCAACAACTAACTCGCGACCAAGTTGCCACAGAAGCCGATTCCCAGTATAAGGCAGCACTTGATTTGTTAGGAAAAAATAAAATTGTTGTTGGGAGTGCTTAAATAATTGGGTATTAGACATCTCCGTCAAGTTAATGTAGAGACGTACCAATACTACGCGAATGTGCCGGACAGAATCTTCTGTCCGGCAACTTGCCAGTCTCTACAAAGGTTCTGGGTAACGCATAATTAATTTTCACTCCTATGTCTATTGGGCATTACGAATTACGTATACTAAGAACGGGTTAAGAATATACTTTCAAATACCTTAAAAGTTTTTAGATGCTACCCTACCCTTCGGGAACCCTCTACCCTACGGGAACGCCAAAGGCGAACGAGGGAACGGGAAGTCTTTCGCCTAC
>NZ_NTFS01000172.1 GCF_002289455.1 Brunnivagina elsteri CCALA 953 | reverse complement strand
AGCGCAATGAAGCATCTCTGTCTATTACATAGCGACTCAGGATCAACAGTTGGATCATTTATTTCTTGGATTACTCTAAGATTGATTAATCATTATCGCACTCGCTGAGGTTGGTTTGATGGCACTTAAATTAAATGTTCCGGAATTTCTTGCAACCATTGCCCTGAAACCATTTCTGAATCGATTCGGGTTGTGGAAGAAAAAGCAAAGGTAAATATTGATGTGGGTGCAAAAACTGTTACTGTTGAGTCGTCTGCCTCGGAAGAGTCGATTAAACAGGCAATTGTTGCTGCTGGTTACAGTATTGAAGGTTATCAGTAACAACTAGTGATTGACGATCGCACTTTGAGGCGATATATTTTTAACACTTCGATACTACTTGATTAAGGTTGTAACAAATCGAAGCCAATTTCTTAGTCAAGATAGCCTTTTTTATCAAAATTCCGGCTGTATTGTTTATCGGTTACGCACTTACCCCACATCCTAATTTCGGAGCAGAAGTTGAGACTGAGGGAGGATGTGCGATGCCTACGAGAAGAACCAGAAAAACGCGAGTCAAAAAAATTTGATGGAAAGTTAGTTACCCCAATCTAAATCCTATTTTAAGAAGCACAATCTCTCTTGTTTCTTCATGTTTTTCTTTTGCTGTATAAAAAATAATTGTTGTTTCTGTATGATTACGTAACATCTCCTTTTTCTATTTATTTTTATGTAGTCTTACTTACGGTTGTTGGAAATTATTGTCTAATTTGCGTTGACCAAAAAATGCATAACAAATCGCTGTTATGTCAAGTAAGGCAAGCAAACAAAACAAATCGCTGCAACCTAGGGTACATAACCTATGATTGGCATCGGAATCTCTAAATTATCGACTCTTTCGATTCTCATTAAACCAATATAAACATTTATGGAATGTTAGTTTTGAGGATGTAGCAGGATTGTAACCATGTCAAGATTTCGTCCCCAAATCGAGCTACAGCTATAAATGTCACGTAAGATTCAGTATTACTAGGAAATTACAGTAATACGTTTATACTTTGTAAGATTATTCAGTATTTTCACTGTTTAAAAAAAGTAAGTAAAAGCCGACAGTAGTTAGCATAAGAATTAACCCCAACAATTACAGTAAAATTCAGTTAAAAAGAGGTGATTGAACATGAAAATGACTTGCGGAACTGGTAGGAATAACTTAAGGTGTATGGTAAGACCCCTCGGTAAAAATACATTAGTATTCAGTATTTGTAGCTAGTATTAATATATTTGACAGTGTTAATTCCTATTAAGTAGAAACGAAACAGGGCAGAAAGCAAAGTAATGAACATATCCATTCTGGTCTTTGGAAGCGATCGCTTTTTCGCAACACTTCCGGATCGGAGTCGCGATCGAAGCGCTTTCAGTGTCGAAGTTATCGCCAATTTGGATCAAGTGGTGTCTCGCATTCAAAATGCGCCACCCGATGTCATCCTAGTGCAAGCTAGCTTGGATGGAAGCATGGGATTATGCTCTTGGCTAAAAGAACAGACAAAGCTATCGTGGATCCATTGCATCCTCCTCGAAGACCGTACTCATGTACTGACAGAACGCAGCAATCGCGATTATTCCTGGGAATCCGAGATGGTTTCCGCAGCCTTATGTCAAGGTGCTGATGCTTATATGTGGTGGCTTCCAGAAAATGCATCCTTCGATTCGTCGGCAGAATCCACAGCTCAAGAGAACTTGCTGCTGGCTCAATTGACGGTAGGTTTGCGAAAAGCACAAAAATATCGCGATCTGATTCGCACAAACGATTTACTTAGCGCGATCGCATTATCCGATGCACTGACAGAATTAAATAATCGTCGGGCTTTGGAGTGGGATTTGCCCAAGCTAATCCATCAAGCAAGAACTCAAAAAACACCCTTGAGTTTAATAATTCTGGACGTAGATTATTTTAAAAAAGTTAACGACACTTACGGACATTTGGTAGGTGATCGACTATTGCAGCTGTTATGTGCCCGCTTGCGTCACAATTTGCGCTTTCAAGATACTCCCTTCCGCTATGGTGGAGAGGAATTTGTGATTATTTTAGGTAATACGACTTGTGAAGAAGCCTCTTTGGTAGCGAAACGCTTGAACCGTATCATCGGTGATGAACCATTTGTCATCAACAACACTCTGTCAATCAAAGTTACCATTAGTTTGGGAACAGCTTGTTTGCGTAATGATGATGATGCCAAAGGGATGAGTTTATTGCATCGTGCTGACGAATACTTATTAGAGGCAAAAGCATCAGGACGCGATCGCGTTATTGGTTGTGATGAGTATATATCCCAGCAACCACATTTGCGAGCTGTTTCTTCTTGAACTCTTATCTAAGTCTCAGAAAGTACAACTTGTAACTGTTTGAGAACAGCTTCAGCATGTTCTTTAACTTTGACTTTTGACCAGGTATAAGCTATTTTTCGATCGGGCGAAATTAAGAATGTGGTGCGTTCTATACCCATATATTCTTTGCCCATAAATTTTTTCAGCTTCCACACTCCATAACCATCGGCAACTTGATGTTCTGGGTCACTCAGCAATGGAATTGTCAAATTATACTTGTCAATAAATTTGCAGTGTTTTTGCTGTGAGTCCGTGCTAACACCTAATATTTGCGCCCCTAATTGATGGAAATCCTCTACAAAAGCACTAAAGTCTTTCGCTTCAGTTGTGCAACCTGGGGTATCATCTTTGGGATAAAAGTATAAAATCAACCACTTACCCTGAAAATCCTCCAGGTTTATCATCTCTCCATTTTGGTTGGGGGCAGAAAATGCTGGTGCGTTTTGTCCTGGTTGTGGTACGTCTGTCATGGGTTTATCGGGAAGAAAATTGTCTCAAGAAAAATAGCTAAATTACTTTAATAAATACCAAAATAAATACCAAAACTAGTATTAATTTTTATTTTAAATACTTGACTATAAATTACTTTATTTTTCTTTGTGTTTGTTTACAAAATATCATAAATCTATGTCAGTTTGTAACTATATTTTGGAGTTTGAAAGTCTATTCCTATAGACTGAGATGCAATGAGAAAATGTTGGAGTGTATAAAAATGTGTTGGACAAACGTATTTTGTCACGATGTTTTTGTCGCGATATCTTCAATCGCATGTCTTGCCGGGTTAGGGCTATTGTGGAATTGGAAGCCAAGTGAGGATGAAGCTGAAGAAACTGAGCGTATTTTGTTTAGAATGAGCTTTTCTTACTGGCTAGTTTATTGCATAGCTTTCGGTGTTCAAAAGCTGATTATTTCCGATTGGGAAAATGCCATCGCAACATTGAAAGTCACTACGGCTTTGTCATATTTTTTAACCTTTTCTTGCATCCTTTGTTTGCCTCTACACAAGTTGGCAGTGCATGAAATTGAAGAATAGTTATTTGGGGCATTGGGTGTTACCTTTTAACTGCGAGAAGCTTTGCTTAATGCCTTTGACATATTGCGATCGCAGCTTCTAAGGTTTCTTGATCCAAGGGTGTAATGATAAATACTTCTTGTACTGTTTTCCCGTGACGGGCGATGATTTTGAAACCTCCCCGAATCGGCACTGAGACACGAAGTTGCAGACTAGGACAATGACCTTTGGCACGTCCGATGACAGCAGGAGTAATGGTTTGAATGCCATCTTCTTTACACAGGCGTTGTAAAATCGGGATCAGACCGGAAATGTGGGTGGAATGATTCCAAACTAGTCTGCCGGGGGAGGGTTTTTCCATTTTTTTATTATGCGGCTTCGAGTGGTGCCATTGTTAAACCAGCACGACGCAATTGCTGGTGGTAAAGTTCAGCCATTTCTTGCGGACCTACCCAAACAGTTGCTAACCCTTCAAAATGTACTTGGTTGGTGAGTTCCCAAGCGCGATCGGGGTTCATGTTTGGTATATATGTTATCAGACATTCGGTCACGTGCTGAAATGTATTAAAGTCATCATTGAGAACGATAACTTTGTAGTTGGGATAAGTCTTGCGGGTCGTTTGACTAGACCGTTCAGGAGTTACAGTCGGTGCTGCACCCATTCCGTAAGCTGCTGCTGAAAGTCTTGTAACCATAATACTAATTTAACCAGTTGACATTTACAGAACTACACTACAATTTACTAGTTTAGTTCATGGGATTGAGAATAGGGCATTGGGGATTGGGTATTAGAGACTCACTATACTAAAAACGGTTAAAAACTGAACTTTTATCTTTACCTCAAAATGACAATCTTAAGCCTCTCCCCTTAGTAAGGGGAGAGGTACCCTTCGGGTAGGCACGGAGTGACTTCCAAAGGTAGCGCTACCCTAACGGGAACGCTAAAAGCGAACGCTCTATGGAGAGGGGTTCTATATTAATTAATAAGTCCAACTTTAAGCTGTTCGCAGTATAACCAATAATTCTTAAATACAGCAGGAATTTGCAGAAAATAAAATATCCTAACTATACATTTATCTATCAATCGTATCCTTCGCAAGGGTGGGGAGACCCCACCCCTACAATAATTCGGGACAATTTATTTCCAATCTTCCCAATTTTGGTTAAATATTGATGTATCTGGGAAAGCAGTGGGATTGCCATTTTTTTCCAAAAGTTGCTTGAGAGCGATTAATTTCGGTTCGATTTTGGGTAACTCATCGACTAGCTGATAAGGTGCGATCGCATGTTTTAAACTAAATGCGGCAACGGTTCCTGCTGCTGCACCTGCTGACCATTCAAATGAGTGTACTCGATATGCGGCGGCTGCAATGTGGCTGGTGCCGATGCTTTTGCCCCCGACTATCAAATTGTCGATTTTTTGGGGAATCATGGCTCGCAGGGCAATTTGGAAGGGATATGCTTGTCCAGCACCCCGTCTTTCTCCGGGACGTTCGCGGTTTCCTGGTGCTTCTGGGGGACTTTTTTCCATGCAGGGATGAAAATCGATTGCGTAATGTCCAATACCAATTGCGTCGGGGAAGATGGTGGAGCGGGTACGACGCATGGCTTTGTTGGGGTCGATTTTGCCGGAAATTACGGATGCTGCTTCCAATCCTGAAAGTGTCGCTCGTAACCTGCGGTACATGTCGGCAGGTAAGTTGTTGCGATAATATTCGTCGTTGTAGTTGCGTCGGGAAATATCCACTTCTGAAATCGTAAAGCCTCCTGGTTGTCCCCAGCTAGGACGACCAATAATGCGTCTACCTTCCCGCATGTAGGGATATTTTGATAACCCATGTGCGGTTCCCATTGGTGCATTAAATCCAGCTAGAAAGCGGTTGTTGGATCGGGGTGTTTTGACTCCGTCACCAAGTTGTGAGTCAGTAGTTCCCGCGACTAACCAGTAATAATAGGAATAGGCTTTCTCTTCGGCTTTACTGAGGGATTCGTTTCGCAATCCACCTTTCCAACCACCTGGGTTAAGTTGTCCAAGCGATCGCAATTGTTGTTGGGTATAAACTAAGTTATCACCTGCTGTACCTGGTCGGTAGTCGTTACCCCAAGTCCAGTTTTGCATGGAAATATCCCCAGGTGTGGGTGTGGTAAATTTGACACCACCAAAGGTTTTGGGTTGTCCTTTTTTGGGACTCCAAATGCGACGATAGGTAAAAACTAAATCGAAATCTGCGAGTCGTTTGAGTTCGTAGCTGAAATAGGGGGAATAATTCATGTAATATGGAGGCATGGTCTGTTTTTGCGGGTCTTTGGTTGCCTCCATTCCAAAGGTATATGTAAAACCTTGGGTACAGTATTGGTCGTTGGTTTGGCTAGATGATGACGGTTCTAGGTGGGAAATTGGATCGATTCCCAAACGGTAGGGGACATCTGCCAGGGCAATCAGTTCTCCAGTTTCAGTCGCATCAACAACATACCATTTGGGTGCGTTGACAATTTTGGTTTGTTTGGGGATGAAGCGAATAATGGTTTTGTTGAAGCGTGGGGAATTTTCATAGCTGAATGCATCTTCAATGGTTTGGGATAGGGGTAAACTATTGATAGGTGGAGTCCCTTTTGCGGGTTGGTGTTGAATTGCGATCGCGCTATCAATTATTTTGCCGTCAGCGCTTTTTTGTAAGTCTTTAACTACTGTGTTGGGGAACCATTCTAATTTGCCTCTGCCGCGTTTTTCCGCATCTTTGAGGATATCCCGCAAGATTTCATGTCCATCTTTGGGTAAAAAGCAGGAATCGCTAACCCAACAATCACCGGGATTTAGATTACCTTTGTAACGTTTTTCAATGCGATCGCGTAATTCGAGATAGCCACGGGAGTAAAATTGTTTTGCGCGTTGGGTAGGACGTTCATCTAATGCGGATGTCCCTTGTGCGGAGATTTGTCCTCCTAACCAATCGGTGATTTCTGTTAAACAAACGGTTCTTCCTGCAAGTAATCCTTCATAAGCTGTTGCAGCACCAGAAAGTCCTCCACCTGCCACTAAAATATCACAATTCACGCTTTTATCAGGGTTGCGTGGTGGTGTGGCAATGCTGGTAAATGGAGCAAGTAATGGTGTCACTAAGTTGGAAATCACTGTCACAGCAACAAGTGATAACCGAGACACGGTTTTTTTGCTGCTATTTATCGTTTGAATCTTATCTATACATCTACGTCTATGGTTCATCTGATTGTCACCTTTGCTTCTCACACACAACCATGACGGTATCATTATGTGAATGTATCCTCAACTAGAAGGTAATAAAAATAGAAGGTAATAAAAAGAATTTTAGGAGTCAGAATTTTGGCACGGGTAGCGTTGACAATAAGAATATCAGTAATTATACTTATAAAACTCACAACATTAATAGGTTTTATACTAGTAATATTTATTTGATTTATTATTTTGGGTTTACAAAAAACTTATATTTTCCAAGCACAATATAAACTAGAGATGAAATTCCCCACTCAAAACAAGTTATTCCTTGAAGGATATGAAGTAGCAGTGCTAACATTGCTGAGAATTTAGGCAAATAGGGATTAACTGCTATCTATTTAAGTTATACAGGGAATTGTTTAGTGCTTTCTTTTAAAGAACAAGCTCAAAGGATGAATATTAAGTTAGTCAGGAAGTTGAAATTTTCAGCAATAAATAATTTAAGTTTAAATACTATTAAAACTGAAATTTTATCGGGCATTACAGTTGCTTTCGCATTGATTCCAGAATCACTCGCATTTGCTGCGATCGCACAAGTTCCACCAATGGTTGCTCTATACACTTCTTTCTGTATAGCTATTAGTATTTCTATATTTGGTGGACGACCAGCGATGATTTCAGCTGCAACTGGTTCAATGTCTTTGTTAATGACTACATTGGTAACTAAGTACGGGATTGAATATCTATTTGCAGCAACTATTTTAACGGGAATAATTCAATTTTTAATGGGTATTTTCCAATTGGGGAGATTTTTTACATTTGTTCCTCAATCTGTTGTTTCTGGATTTGTAAATGCCCTGGGTATTCTCATTTTTATTGCTCAAATTCAACAATTTGCAGGTGAATCGTTACCAATGTATTTAATGGTAGCTGGAACTTTGGGAATTGTGTATTTACTGCCACGTTTTACAAAAGCAATCCCCTCTCCATTAGTGGCTATAGTCGTGATGACGATAATTTCTATATCAACCCATGCAAACGTCCGTAAAGTTGGGGATATTGGGAATATAACCAGTCAATTACCATCAATTCATCTGCCACAAGTCAGTTTTTCCCTCGAAACTTTATCGATTATCTTACCCTATGCTTTCACACTATCAATAGTCGGACTTTTAGAGTCATTATTAACAGCAGATTTACTCGACGAATTGACAGAAACGAAAAGTTCTAAAAACCAAGAAGTTCGTGGACAAGGAATAGCAAATATTATCACCGGATTTTTTGGGGGAATGGCAGGTTGTGGAATGGTTGGACAATCAATTATTAATATTCGCTCTGGTGGAAGGGGGAGATTATCAACTTTCATTTCTGGAGCTTTTTTATTAGTTCTAATTTTTGCATTAAAAAACATTGTTTTACAAGTTCCAATGGCAGCTTTAATTGGTGTCATGATTATGGTGGCATTTGAAACTTTCGATTGGAAATCATTGCAGCAAATTCGGAAAATGTCCCCAGGGGAAGCTACAATTATGCCTTTAACAATGGGAATTACTTTGTTAACCCATGACTTAGCAAAAGGTGTTTTGGTTGGTGTGATTGTCAGTGCTTTAATTTTTGGCTGGAAAGCTGCAAAAATCAAAGTTGCAAAATCCTTCGATGAATCTGGTTCCAAAGTATATACGGTATCGGGACAATTATTCTTTGCTTCAACTGCACATTTTGGTGATGTCTTCAACTACAATGAAGACCCAGAGAAGGTAATTATTGACTTTAGCTTTGCCCATATTTGGGATTATGCTGCTGTGACTGCCGTATCTAAGGTGATTGAAAGATATCGCAAACTCGATAAAGATGTGGAAGTTCGAGGATTAAATGTGGAAAGTCAGACACATATGCATCGTGCAGGTATATATGACAGTGAGTTAAATTAAAGATGAAATACCAATCATTACGTGGCAAGTCTATTTAAATAACACTATCTAAACAACAATAGCCTAGTCAAAGGTGACTAGGCTATTTCAACTTAAACTCGATCAAACTGCTTTTATCTTTTACTAATCGGACAGGTTAAAACTAAGGGTTTACATGACGAACAAACTCAGCATTTCCTTGTTTTTCCGCTTCGGGATTTGGCTAGCTATCCAGTTATTGGAGCATTGCCACTCAATTGATTATGCTGATATTTGCTTGGGCTTTGACCGGGGACACTCATATCTACGCCCTAAATTTTGGTTGTGCCTTAATTTAGTGTCCTAATTCATAATTTAGCATCAATACCCAAATTGACAACCTACTTTTAATCTAAGTTAACGACTGTTTAAGTTTCGCAACATTTCTGGATTTAATAGGGATTGCGATAAGCGTAGCTTAATGCCAAAGGTATATCGCACTCAGTCGATTTTATTGTAGGTTGGGTGGAGAGAAATATTTGTACCGAATTGATAAATCTATATTTGCACCGCAACCCAACATTTTATTTAATATTTGAAGAGTTAATTTTATGTGTTGAGTTAGGTATTTTGTTGTTTAAATAATTTCTGTTTTTCTCATATTATATGTTGGGTTACGCAAAGCCTCCACCCAACCTACGAGAGATTGCGATCGCACTATATCAACCTAGTGGTGCGATCGCAAACTTCAAACTCTCAACAAAATCAAATCAACATACCTGCGATCGCGGCAGTGATGAAACCAGCCAACAACCCACCAATCATTGATTTTACCCCCATTCTCGCCAAGTCATGCTGCCGTTTTGGAGCCATCCCCGCAATTCCACCAATGGTAATTCCAATGGAACCGATATTTGCAAAGTTACACAATGCATATGTAGAAATAATAATTGCCCGCTCAGAAATTTTCTTTTGAATAATTAACTCTTGTAAATCCTTATAAGCAAGAAACTCATTTAGAATCGTCTTTTTACCTAACAATGCTCCCACTTGCATACAATCTTGCCAGGGAACACCCATCAAAAATGCGATGGGAGCCATTATAAAAGATAACATCCACTCTAAGGATAATTGCGGTAAACCCACACGTACACCAACCCCCCCCAAGATTGCATTCACAACAGCCAGCAATCCCAGAAATGCAATAATCATCACACCGACATTTACCGCTAACTTTACCCCATCAATAGCACCCGTAGTTGCCGCATCGATGGCATTTACATAGGTGCTTTTAACATCCATTTTCACATTTCCCCCAGTATCCGGGATTTCTGTTTCTGGGTACAGCAGTTTTGATACTACCAATGCTGTCGGAGCAGTCATAAAAAATGCTGCTACTAAGTGTTCTCCTGGTACGCCAAATGATAAGTATGCACCGAGAACTCCACCCGCAACCGTCGCAAATCCACCAGTCATCACCGCAAACAATTCCGATTGTGTCATAGTTGCGATATAAGGCTTAACTATTAACGGCGACTCAGTGGGACCCAAAAATATATTTCCGGCTGTAGAAAGGGACTCAGCACCGGATGTTTTCATCGTCTTCATCATCACCCATGCAAACCCTTGTACCACCCACTGTAAAATGCCGTAGTGATACATGATACTAATGAAGGCTGAGAAAAAGATAATTGTCGGCAGAATTTTAAACGCAAAAAAATGGTCTTGGAAACTGTCTCCAAATACAAATTTTGCCCCAACATCCGAGTATGACAAAAAATTTGTCACCACATCTCCCAATGATTTAAACACCTTTAAACCCCAAGGAGTTTTCAGAATCAGAATCGCAAACCCAAACTCCAATCCCAATCCCCATGCGATCGTACGCCATTTTATTGCTTGACGATTAACCGAAAGAGCATAGGATATGGCAATAAAAGCTATTACTCCCAATGCGGATATAGTACGTTCCATGTTCACCCCAGACTGAAAAGATACACCGATAAAATTCTAAGCTAAAAAGGATACATGTCAACCTAGCTTTCTGTTGTATCAATTACATCCAAATCATGTAATCCTCAAAGAGAATCTCAGAAAGTAGTGGCAAACCATCCCAAGCAAGGTTCAAGAAACCGGGTTTCTCTTTAACTCAGTACGACTATCTTCGATTCAACACCAATAAGAAACCTGGTTTCTCCCATCACCGAATGCTTGATGCAACGAAGAATTATTCAGGTTCTCGCGTTTAGGGAGAAATTGAGGCAGTGCTTTGCGAGGGTACTTACAGAAGCCGCTAGCCTGCGGCAACGCCAAAGGCGAACGCGTCTACCCCTCGTTGTTGCAACTGCCGGGGTTTCTGGGTTATCTCAACGATTAAAGATTACGCATGGGGGAGAAACCCAATTTCCTGAGCCTTGCTCTTTGGGTATAAATAAATACTTTGAAATATTTGTAACTGGTAGGGATATTGGTTTTGCTTTTAGTCGGTTGATGCCTACTTTGAAAAACAAATTTGTTAACAATATACCCATACCAGCTAAATCAATAGTTAATCATTGACAGTTCGCGTTACCCTGTCTTTAGTACAATCAACTAAAGCCAGTGTCAGAGAACGGTTGTGTCCCAGGTTAACAAAAGTGCAATTCACTGTATAAACCCTGAGTGTCCGCGTCCTCATCCGCAACCTTGGGGTAATAAATTTTGCAATAGCTGTGGTACTTCCCTACTGCTATTAGACCGTTATGTTCCGCTACAACCCTTGGGTTCTGGTGGATTTGCCCAAATTTATACGGTTTGGGATGTGATTACGGAAACTGAAAAGGTGCTAAAAGTACTTATAGAAGATTCCTCGAAAGCACTGGAATTATTTATCCAAGAAGCTGAAATCTTGTGTCACCTAGAACATCCAGGTGTACCACAGATTGATATTTGTGGGCATTTTCAGGTTGAATTATCCTATCCCAGAGTCCAAAATTTACCTTGTTTGGTAATGGAGAAAATCAACGGGTTGACACTGGAGGAGATTCAAAAGCATTATCCCCAGGGATGTCCACAGTCTTTGGTGTTAAATTGGCTGATACAAGCGATCGACATTCTCAATCATTTGCACCAGCGTCAAATAATTCACCGCGATATCAAGCCTTCTAATATTATGCTGCGGGCTGCGGCGTTTTCGCGAGGTGTGCCCAGGGGAGACCAGTTAGTTTTGATCGATTTTGGTGGAGTTAAGCAGGTAAGTACATCAATGCTACGCTTTCCAAATCGTTCAACTAGGCTGTTTTCATCGGGTTATAGTCCTCCCGAACAGCTATTGGGGGGAAATGTGGGACCACAAGCTGATTTTTATGCTTTGGGTCGAACTATGATTGAGTTAGTGACGGGGAAAAATCCGGCTGATTTGGAAGACTCGATGACGGGGGAATTGCGGTGGAGACATTTGGTCAAGATTAAACCCAAACTAGGGGATTTGCTTGATGAAATGGTAAAATCCGATTCGCGATCGCGTCCAGCATCGGCAACAAATATTCAAAAACGACTAGGGCAAATTTCCCAAGCTTCGGCAGCAATATCGGTATTTTCCCAAGTTCAGCAGAATGTCCAACAAACCATTAGCAAAATTACTCAACAAGTCAGTCAAACTCAACCGAACCCCATCATTAGCTTTTTCCGACAATCTCAGGAAGTGTTGCAACAATCTGCGATCGCACTAACCCAAGCAACCTCTAACACCATAATTTTCACCGCAAGGACATTTATTAGCATCGTTTTTGCCTGTCTGAGTACAATTTGGGCAATGTTGCTAACGGCTTTTGGTGCTTCTATGGGAACCATCATTGGATTTTTATTAGCAAGTCAAACCAATTGGGGAAATCAACTATCAGGATTCGTCTCCAACCAATTGCCAGGAGTATTACCCAACACAGCAAATACCTCTGGTGCGGGGATAATCCTATTTGCGATCGCAGGATTAGGAACCGCTTGGGGATTAACAACTACAGGGGTTTTCGGTCAAAAACGGCGCTACTTTATTGCATCACTTACTAGTGTTATTGGTTACGTACTAGGCTGGGTAGTATTGCAAGCGATCGCGCCAAAAAACATCGCAGAAGCGTTAATTGGGCTAATACTCATCGCAGTTTCTTTTCTGACACT
This sequence comes from Brunnivagina elsteri CCALA 953, assembly GCF_002289455.1. Taxonomy (GTDB): domain Bacteria; phylum Cyanobacteriota; class Cyanobacteriia; order Cyanobacteriales; family Nostocaceae; genus Brunnivagina; species Brunnivagina elsteri. Next base: position 802 of record NZ_NTFS01000172.1, on the reverse strand, counting down.
GGGCATCGGACTTCGCAGCCATCACATTGTTCACTCAGTAATTACCGCATTGGGAACCGCCATCACTTTCGCTTTATTAATCAGTCTTAATCTAATCCCTGCCGATATACTTAGCGCTCAAATTGTATCTATTGGTACTGAACTCACACTAAAAGTTATCTTTTTCAGTTCTATAGGAATCTTACTCAGCTTTTATCTAGCAGTCAGCCATTACTTAATTGTCCCCTGGCTACGTCTATTAGGATGGAATTAGAATTGGGCATTGGGTATTAACCATTAACAAAAAATAATCCCCCAGTCATATATGACTGGGGGATTACATAAAGTTTGACTATAGAGTTTCAGTATAAGTTCGTAGCTGTCCCCATTCTAATGGCTGAGTACCAAATTCAGTGGTTTGAATACCTGATTTCATAGTATTTTTACAGATTGTTCATAAATTCTTTATTTGCAAAACACCGTATTATCCACGGATTGGGTAATTAGGCAATTCTTATCGGTTCCCCCAAGCCTCAAAAAGCTCGATAATCTAAAAGTCTTTCTTGAAAAGGGTAGGGCTGTTTGATTCTTTATAGAAAAATCTGGAAGTCTTATTTTTTCGTTTGAATTTAGGTTAGTCGTAGGGGCGGGGTTCCCCCGCCCTACAATACTGTGTGCTAAACTTATTTTCCCTGGAGAATGAAACAGCCCTGCTTGAAAAGGGGGGATTATATAGACGAAGCTCTTTGTCTTAAACTTGATTAGCCAGACACGATATTAAACAGCCATGTATTTTATCATTACTTCACGGACTCTTTATATC
>NZ_NTFS01000171.1 GCF_002289455.1 Brunnivagina elsteri CCALA 953 | reverse complement strand
CGACATATCAAAATTCTGGTTCTCGTCACTGGGAAGAATCGGAACTAAGTTGGTTAAATCAAATTGCTCTCCAGTTTGGTGTGGCGATTTCCCAAGCTGAATATATTCAACAAGTACAACAGCAATCGCAAAAACTAGCTCGTACTGCCGAACGTCAGCAAAGCTTAATTGAACTGACTCGTAAAATTGGGGAAACACTAACAGAAGCTGTTACACACTCCTCGCAGTTTAATAAAATCCTTCAAACTACTGTTATTGAAGTACGGCAATTATTGCAAGCAGATCGTAGTGTTGTTTATCGCTTTAATTCCGATTGGAGTGGAGATTTTGTTACCGAGTCGGTAGGTAAAGGTTGGCTTCCTTTTCAAGAGAAAAGTATTGACAAAGAACTGCTGCAACAAAATGGTCATTGTGACACTTTTCAAAATCTGGCATCGTTCTATAAAAAGCAAGATAAGCATCTGCAAGATACTCAAGGTGGACGTTACAAACAGAAAACTGTGTTTGTTGTCAATGATGTCGAAAAAGCTGGATTCCCTGCTTGCTACATGGAACTATTGGAGCAATTTGATGCAAAAGCATATTTGACAGTTCCTATTTTCAAAGAAAATAAACTCTGGGGATTACTAGCAACTTATCAAAATAGTGCTGTTCGTGAATGGGAAGAATTTGAAGTAACTTCAATGCAACAAATTGCGGTGCTTTTGGGAGTTTCCATGCAACAAGTAGAAACCGTAGAAAAATTGCAGCATCAATCTCAAGGAATGGCAAAGACGGCAGAATTAGATCGGGCAACTGCTAGTGTGGTGGATAAAATTCGCCAGTTAAAAGATACAGAGTTGATTTTCTCCACTACTACCAAAGAAGTACGGACATTACTAGACACCGATCGCGTGGCAATTTATCGCTTTAACCCAGATTGGGGTGGTGTATTTGTCTCCGAATCTGTAGCTCAAGGTTGGATGTCCTTGGTGGAAAAACAAGATAAAATTCCCCGCTTGCAGGAAAATATTATCAATTGTGTGGGAATACAGACTTTGTTTACTGCTAATCAAAAACCAGATGGTAAACAAGTAAATGACAGCTATATGCAAGCAAACCAAGGTGGAGAACTACGCGATCGCAAAGCTTATGTCCGCAGCGATATCCATAATTCTGGCTTCTCTGATTGCTATGTCGAAGTTTTAGACCAGTACCAAGCCAAAGCCTACGCCATTGTCCCAATTTTCCAAGGTCAACAACTGTGGGGTATGCTGGCTGCCTTTGAAAATCGTGGTACAAGGGAATGGGAACAACTGGAAGTATCTTTACTTTCCCGGATTGCTGACCAACTGGGAATTGCCTTGCAACAAGCTGAATATTTGGAAAAACTCCAAGCCCAATCTCTCCAAGTGGTAGAAGCAGGAGCAAGGGAAAAAGAAGCCAAAGAGTATTTGCAAAAAGCAGCCATGAGACTGCTTTCGGCTGTACGTCCCGCTCTCGATGGTGACTTGACTGTACGGGCACCGCTTTCCGAAGATGAACTAGGCACGATCGCAGATGCTTACAATAATACCCTGCAAGCATTACGTCAAATCGTCATTCAAGTACAAGCCGCAGCCCAACAAGTAGCGCAAAAATCAGACCAAAGTAATGCTTCCCTGTCTGGATTAACCACCTTGGCACAGCAGCAATCCAAGGAAATGGATGAAGCTTTGGAAGAAATCCAGGACATGGTGGATTCAACCCAAGCTGTTGTAGGTAACGCGGAATTAGTCCAAGCTGTGGTACAGGACGCAAACCACACAGTTGAGGTGGGTGATGAGGCAATGAACCGAACTGTAGAAGCGATTCAAGGAATCCGAGAAACAGTTGCACAAACTAGTAAAAAAATCAAGAGGTTGAGTGAATCTTCGCAGAAAATCTCCAAGGTTGTGAGTTTGATTAGTAACTTTGCTACTCAAACAAACGTACTGGCACTGAATGCAGCAATTGAGGCAACACGTGCAGGGGAATACGGAAAAGGGTTTGCGGTAGTTGCCGATGAAGTTCGTTCCTTGTCGCGGCAATCTGCGGCAGCAACCATCGAAATTGAAAAACTCGTCCAAGAGATTCAACAAGAAACCGGCGAAGTATCAGTGGCAATGGAAACTGGTATTCAGCAGGTAGTTGAAGGTACAGCTTTGGTGAATGAAACCCGGATGAGTTTGAATGCGATCGTGTCAGCAACTGCGGAAATTAGTAAGTTACTGCAACAAATTACCGATGCAACCCAGGGGCAAATGCTGCAATCCGTATCCGTAACTGCATCGATGAGAGACGTAGCAAAAATTGCGAATAAAACTTCATCGGAAGCCAGCAACATTGCGGTTGTGTTCCGCGAGTTATCGGAGACAGCACAAGAGCTTTTGGCAAGTGCAGGTAAGTTTAAGGTGAATTAGAAAAAACGTAGGTTGGGTTAGACGCACTAAAAATATTTACTAATGATGATAAATATAATTTGCGTCGTAACCCAACATTCAATTTTTGTCGTTAAGGAATCTGAATTAAATAAAATACAACTCCTTGAAAGTCAAGTGCGATCGCATTCATAAAAACTCACTTTCTCACCTTACGCGAGAACCTGAATAATTCTTCGTTGCATCAAGCATTCGATGATGGGAGAAACCAGGTTTCTTATTGGTGTTGTATCAAGATAGTCATACTTAGTTAAAGAGAAACCCGGTTTCTTGAAACTTCTAAAATCCAAAAATATAAAATCGGTTTATGATTACAGATGAATCTATTAGAGAACAGGGCTACATGTACTTCCTCACTGAAGCTCCTGAATTATTGCAAACTATTGAAGAAGAACTTTATGGTTTATCAGATAATTTTAGTATTGGCAAAGTTCATAATTTAATGCGAGCAACCCACACTATTAAAGGTGGTGCGGCGAATGTTGGACTTGATATTATTAATAAAATTGCTCACTCATTAGAAGATATTTTTAAAGCACTTTATAATCCTGAAGTTGAAATCGATACACATTTACAAACACTATTATTTCAGGCATTTGAATGCTTACAACTACCTGTAACTGCTGAAACTACAAAAACGTCAATTGATGATGATGACTTACTGCAACGAGCAGCTTCAGTATTTGCTCAGTTGCAGGATAAACTTGGTGATGCTTTTGGTGCAGAATTCCATATTCCGACTTCCCAAGAGTTGGGATTTGATATTGTGCTGTCAATTTTTGAAACAGGGGTTTCCCAACGTATCGATAATATCGCGCATATGTTGGAATCACCTCCTGATAATGACGAAATTGCTAGCTTTATGCGATCGCAGGCTGAAATTTTTGTCGGTTTGGCTGAATCGCTGAATTTACAAGGGTTTGAGGAGATTGCCCATACAATTATTGCGGCTTTAGATGCGAATCCACAACAAGCATTGACGGTTGCTCAGGCTAGTTTAGTTAGTTTAGAAGGTTCTCGTCAAGCTGTATTAAATGGCGATCGTATTCGGGGGGGAGAACCCCATGAAGAATTACTAAAATTGACTCAACCAATACTATCTTTGGGAATAAACCTCAAAGAAGATATTTCGTCTGAAGATATCTACGATAAACCTTTGACGTTTAGCTCTAATTATCCCGCAGCGACTTCTGTAGAGGATAGCACGATGGGATTTATGGAAGATATGGTCAAAAATATTGCAGAAAATATACCTAATTCTCCATCAATTGATTCGCTGTCACTCAGAAGTGAAGTTGAGGAATTATACAACTTCTTAAGAACACCAAATTCTATCCTCCGTAAACCCTTAAAATCTCAAATTGCCAAGCATTATCTCAAAATAATTCGCTATATTTTAGGTTGGTTCAATCATGAATTGGAAATTCCTGAGAAAGAACTAAGTTTATCATTACTAGTTCCGAAAATCAGTGTCGAAAGTACTGTTGATTATATCGATAATTGGCTAGGTGAACTCTGGCTATTTTTAGACAATGACAGTGATAGTCCAAGTTTATCTCTTTACCGTCAAGGGGTAATTCTCAATGTTTTATTGTTAATTGCAAAATTTAAATATGCTAATCAATTGGGGGATTCTCCGGTAATTGAGTCATTGCAAGACCAAATTAAAAAATTAACGAAGGAATATAAAAATTATCCTCCCATTACTGATATTGAAAAGAATTGGATTGACAATCCCAGACTTCAGAAGCTGCTAGAAGTTAAACCAATTTCTGTACATAAACCTGTAGAAATAGCGATAAATGAAGGTGGAATTGAAGCAATTTGGGGAGAAGATATTAGTGCCACATTAGCAGAAGTAGGAGGCATAAACTACATTCAAGAAGCTGCAAATAATGATGTGAAAGGTGCTTCCTCTACCATCGTAAATGTAGCTCCCAATCATCTATTAGAGACAAAATCTCCTCAAAATAATCAAATACAACAGAACGAATCTGTTACTATTATCGAGCAGAAAGTTATCAACAAGGTGGCACAAGAAATTGCTGAAAAAACAATTGAAGCAACAATCGAAGCAACCACAATCCAAACTTCTCAAATCAACAAACCAAGCGAAGCCAAAACTCAATTAAATCCAAATACTAATACTAATACCAATACAAGTAATCTGCGTCAGCGTTCCTTTGTCAGAGTCGATGTTGAAGGTTTACAACGTCTCAACTACCTAGCTGGGGAATTGTTAATTTATCAAAAACGTCGAACTTTACAAGACGAACAAATTCATGAACTTGTTGAGCAACTATCCCGAAATCTTACCAGACACCAAGCAACTTTAGACAACTTAAGAGATTTACCACTTCAAACCCAAAACTTCTCTTTTCATTCTCATAAAAACGTTGCTTCGGTGGATTTTGATTCGCTGGAAATGGACGAATATAGCGAATTTTATCTGACATTACACTCAGCTTTTGAAGAAACTCTGCAACTTCAAGAAATTGCCGAATCCCTCGATTTAATTTTGCGACAATCAGCACATATTCATGATACAAAGCAAAATCTGACACTTAATATCATTGACAACCTCGTAGAAGCACGGATGTCACCCCTGGGAAATATTTTAAATCGTTTCCCGCAAATGGTGACAAATATGGCAAATGTATACGGTAAAAACGTTGTCATGAAGCTGACTGGAACCCAAGTTTTAGTAGATAAAGCGATTTCCGAAAAGCTCTACGATCCATTGTTACATATAGTACGTAACGCATTTGACCACGGAATCGAAGCCCCAGAAATACGACAACAGCGCGGAAAAACCGAAACAGGTACGATCGAAATTCGTGCTTATCACCAAGGAAGCCAAACAATTATCGAAGTTGGTGACGATGGACAGGGATTAAACTTCGAGAAAATTCATCAAAAAGGTATCGAACAAGGTTTAATTCCCAACGCTTATCATCCTAGCGAAGACGAACTATTAGAACTACTATTTTCACCGGGATTTTCTACTGCTGGAAAAGTCAGTGAGATTTCAGGACGTGGTATTGGTTTAGACATCGTAAAAACCCAACTCAAAGCACTTAATGGCTCGATTGCTATTCGCTCGATACCGAACGAAGGAACAACATTCGTACTCAAACTACCTTTTTCTATGACTACCGACAAATTAATGATAGTTCAAGCAGGGGGCGCAATTTACGCACTGCTATTAGATAGTATCGAAAAAATTATCCTACCCTCAAACGAGCAAATCAAGGGATTTGAAGGTAGAAAAGTTCTGCATTGGAACACAGACAAAGACGAACGTATGATTGGCTTACGCAACCTCTCGGAGTTGATGTACTATAACGGTTCGTTTGTGAGCGGTACTGGTTTAAATAACAACACAGTTGTATACGACAATCAAGAAATGGCGAATCCTGTATTGGTACTGCGACGGAATCAGGAAATTATAGCCCTGGAAGTTGACCAAATCCTTGGTGAGCAAGAACTAGTAATTCGTCCTTTAGGAAGTGCGATCGCGCCTCCAAAGTATGTGTATGGTTGTACTAGTATGGCAAATGGTAACTTGATTTTGGTAATTGATGGTTCGTTATTAATCGAAACTACCGAACTCCAACAAGCATCCCTTGATGTCGGTGTTTTACCAGCATCTTCTGCTATAAAGAAAAAAGCATTACCAATGTCGTTTGCCAGCACATCAACACCTCTGCTATCGTCTTCCGACTTTGAAGATAATCAAAAAGATACCAGAACACTGCTTGCACCTGCAATCGAGAATACTTACAAGTCAACAAAAACTATTTTAGTTGTCGATGACGCAATTAGCCTACGGCAAACAATATCATTGACTTTACAAAAAGCAGGCTATCAAGTCGTACAAGCTCAACACGGCATTGAAGCTATCGAACAATTACAGCGTCATCCCGAAATTCAAATGATTGTTTCAGATTTAGAAATGCCCCGAATGAACGGCTTTGAATTACTCTCAAATATTCGCCAAAATCCCAGTCTATCCAAAAAGCCTGTCATTATTTTGACATCACGCAGCGCCGATAAACATCGTAAATTAGCAGAAGGTTTAGGCGCAAATTCTTACATGACTAAACCTTATTTAGAACATGAATTTTTAGGAATAATTGATGCTTTGCTGAATAAACAGGCTGAAACTTCAAGCCAAATATTCGCCAAATTGTAATATAGTGGTTCTCAGTTGCATCCAATACACTGACCTAACCCCCAACCTATTCCCTACAAGGGAAGGGGAGCAAGATAAGCTGTATTTAAATCAAAATCCCCGACCTCGTTCAAGAAGCCAGGGATATATGTAGGGGTGGGGAAACCCCACCCTTTATTGTCGGGTTTCCCCAACCTGAATCATATTTAAATTTTAAAGACGCTCTTCAATCACCTTATCAATCAAGCCATATTCCTTAGCTTCTTGAGGAGACATGAAAAAGTCCCGATCCATATCCTTCTCAATCTTCGCCAACGGCTGACCAGTACTGCTAGCATAAATGCCATTGAGTTGGTGACGCATCCGGATGATTTCCCGCGCTTCGATCTGAATATCAGTTGCTTGTCCCCTTGTGCCACCAGAAGGTTGGTGAATCATGATGCGCGAGTGGGGAAGCGCCAAACGCTTGCCCTTAGTGCCAGCAGTCAACAGGAAAGAACCCATCGAAGCCGCCAAACCAACGCAAATTGTCACCACATCCGATTTGATGTGCTGCATGGTGTCGAAAATCGCCAAACCAGCAGTAACCGAACCACCTGGAGAATTTATGTATAAAAGAATATCCTTGCCTGGGTCTTCCGAATCCATATACAGCATTTGGGCTATAAGTTGATTCGCCATCGCATCACCAACTTCTCCACTCAAGAACACGATGCGTTCGAGGAAAAGACGGTTGTAGATATCAATCCACTGCGTATACTGTCCACCCGGCATACGGTAAGGAACCTGAGGAACACCTATAGGCATTTTGTCTAACTCCAATTTTTGAATAGTTATGAATTATGAGTCAGGGAGTTAGAAGTGATAAAATTAGAAGTCATTGCTTAACTTCTAGCTATCAACTCCCCACTCCTAACTTTTTAAAGAACGCTGGCGGGAATGGGAGGATTAGCAACTTCGTTTTTCTCGAATACTCGGTCAAGTAAGCCATATTCCACCGCTTGGTAGGGTGTCATGTAGAAAAGCCGATCCATATCCTTTTCAATTTTTTTTATCTCTTGCCCGGTGCTATGGGAGAGAATCTCGACCATTGTTGCTTTATTTGCCAAGACTTCCTTTGCTCGGATTTGGATGTCGGTGGCTTGCCCTTGAGCATAGCTCTTCGGCTGTTGCAATACAATGGAGGCATTGGGTAAGCTAGCGCGACACCCTTTTGTCCCAGCAGCAAGAATCATCGCTGCCATACCTACAGCCATACCCATACAAATCGTATGAATGGGGGGCTTAATGTACTGCATTGTATCGTAGACTGCAAAGGCTTCTGTTTCATATCCAACTGGATTACCATCGTCACCAGAAGTCCCAGTCGAATTAATGTAAATTTTAATTGGTTTTTCTGGGTCGTCGGATTGTAAATACAATAATTGGGCGACGATTAAATCGGCGACAGAATGGTATCCTAGTGCCTGAAATGCTCCAGAATATAGTGGTAGTCCAAGATAGACAATTCGCTCCTTGAGTAACAAGGATTGTAAATCTGGTGGCGGTGTGCGGTAGTTGTTATCGCCGTAGTAAGGGGCTTGCACAGCCTTGATGGGGGAATTGTCCATAGCAACTGTTGCCTGAAATAATGCCGTTAACTGTAATACATACTAGCGCTTCAATGGCTCAACTGGAGGTGTGGATTTCGCTAATCTGTAGTTAGGGGCATTCGGTATTGGGGATGGGGCATGGGGAATTGTTTTAATAGTCAATAAGGGTTATTTAGTGGTTATACTGCGAACTGCTCAAAACTTTACTTAGTATAGAATCTCTCGACCTAACTGTATCCTTCACCTAAGTGGAAAGGTTTCGGAACCGGATTTTAATGTTAAAAAAGTAGAGTTTTCAGCCGTTTTTAGTATAGGACTTGATACTTAGTGCTTAATTGTGATTCAGTTTTTGTTGATAGTTGTTAAAAATTGAGTATTTGTATTGCACTGAACAACTAACAAAGGACTAATGGCAAAAGACTAGAGATTAGAGACTAACGAATGATGAACTTTTCCGTAGCAACTGGATTGCCTACTGAAGTTATCTATAAAAACTTATTGCTAAATGGAAGGGTTTATGAAGGTTAGCTTGCAGCCGGGTTTAAATGATGGCAACATCGATGGAAATCAACCGAATAGTCAGCGACAGTTGGCGATTTCGATTAGCGCGATCGCGGATTCTGTGGGTCGTAATGTACCGCTAAACCTATGTCTAATTTTAGACCGTAGTGGTTCGATGAATGGACGACCTTTGGAAACTGTGAAAAAAGCAGCTTGCCGAATTGTCGATCGCTTAAATCCAGGCGATCGCATTAGTGTTGTTGCTTTTGACCACCGAGCAAAGGTTTTGGTATCAAATCAAACTGTTGTTGACCCGGAAAAAATTAAGCAGCAAATTAATACTCTGGCTGCTGATGGGGGTACTGCTATCGATGAGGGTTTGCAGTTAGGTATCAAAGAATTGACAAAAGGGAATAAGGAAGCGGTTTCCCAAGCCTTTTTGTTAACCGATGGCGAAAATGAACATGGCAGTAATAAACGCTGTTTGGAATTCGCTAAATTGGCTGCTAGCTACAATTTGACGGTAAATACCTTGGGATTTGGCGATAATTGGAATCAGGATATCCTCGAACAAATCGCCGATGGTGGTGGTGGTTCCCTGTCCCACATTCAACGTCCTGATGATGCTGAAGATAAGTTTAACCAGCTTTTTAACCGTATTCAAACTGTTGGTTTAACCAATGCTTATTTGCTGTTTTCCCTGGTTCCCAAAGTTCGTTTGGCGGAACTTAAGCCAGTGGCACAGGTAGCACCAGAAACAATCGAGTTACCCGTACAGCCAGAAGCAGATGGTCGTTTTTCAGTGCGGATAGGCGATTTGATGCGTGATGTCGAAAAAGTGGTGCTGGTGAATTTGTATATTTCCCAACTACCTTTAGGAAGACAGCCGATCGTACAGTTGCAGGTACGTTATGATGATCCATCCCAAAATGCAATGGGGTTACTTTCTGAGATATTTTTCATTGAGGCTGATGTTTCGACAGCATATCAACCTGTTGTAGACTCCCAAGTGCAACAGCATATTCTCGCGCTCGCTAAATACAGGCAAACCCAGCTTGCGGAAACAAAATTGCAAATGGGAGACAGGGTAGGAGCTGCGACGATGCTACAAACTGCTGCCAAAACAGCCTTGCAAATGGGTGATAAAAACGCCGCAACGGTATTGCAAACCTCCGCAACCCAACTTCAGGCAGGGCAAGACTTGTCGGAGAGCGATCGCAAAAAAACCAGGATTGTATCGAAGACGATTTTACAAGATTCCTAGTTCTATTTGTAATTGTAGGGTGCGTTAGCTTTTGCCTAACGCACCTTCAATTATTTAATATTACTGAATATTTGCGTAAGTCCTTACATGTTTAATAAAAATAACTAAATACCGACTATTAATAATTAATCATTAAATGAAAATAAATAAAATTCATCATATTGCAATCATCTGTTCTAATTACGATCGCTCAAAAAAGTTTTATGTCGAAACTTTGGGATTTAGCATCATTCAAGAAATCTACAGAAGCAAACGAGATTCTTATAAATTAGATTTAAAAGTTGGAGAAAATTGCCAAATTGAATTATTTTCGTTTCCTAATCCACCAGCAAGAGTTAATAGTCCAGAAGCTTGTGGGTTGAGACATTTAGCATTTGAAGTTGAGAATATAGCAGAGACTGTTTTAGAGTAATCCAAGAAATAAATGATCCAACTGTTGATCCTGAGTCGCTATGTAATAGACAGAGATGCTTCATTGCGCTTCGCTCCATTCAGCATGACAATTGGGCACTTTTTTACTTGGAACACTCTTATATTTAAAATCGCAGAATATTCAAGTTGAAGATATGCGTATTGATGAATTTACAGATAAAAAGTTTACGTTTTTTCCTGATCCAGATGGATTACCTTTAGAAATTTATGAAAAGTCATAGGATTTTGGATTTTAGACATTCTGTTATTTCCTTGTTTGTTACTGGCGCAATCTGGTAGTATATAAGGCTTCTCATTTGGATTGAATAGACATTTCCGAAAAATATTTAGAGACTATAAGTTTACACACAGATATAACGTATTAAAGCCTCTCTCCGTTTCGGATACTGTTGGTCAATTCGTGTGGGGTTAAGCCCCTCAGCTTTTAACCCTTGATTTTGCGTTGTTTATCCGTCCTCAAATAAATTTCGAGCTAATAACTCAAGTTTCTTCAAACGGACTAAAAGCTTGGGAATTAAGGCAGGTGGTAACTGATGGGTTTGACCCCCTTTTAATTCGCCAACAGTATCCGTTTCGGGGAGAGGTACCCTGCGGGAAGCGCTGAGTTGCAAGCGACACGCTTCGCTTAGCTCGCTTCCCCGGAGGGGTACGCTCTATGGAGAGGGGTCATTTATTAATTCTCGGAGATGTCTAATATAAATCAGGGTAAACATGAATGGAATATAAATCAGGGCAAACAACCGTTTGCCCCTACAATATTATCAATTACAAACTGTATTTAAGGTTCGGATTCTCGTCTCCAATTAATTAATCAGTATTGGGGGAAATCCAAAATCTAAAATCCAAAATCTAAAATTCCTAAAGTCCTAAAGTTCGACCGGGGAATCCAGCAACATCAAAGTAGCGAGTTTTACCTACAGTTTGATATTTGAGAACAGTCTTTAAACCGTTATTTGCAGGTTTTGACTCCATTTCAAAGGACTTTGATTTTACCGTATCAGGTTGACCTACTAGTACTTCATTTAATACTCGACCTGTGAGTTTACCTAGAGGGCGCAAATTAATATTCAAAGCCTTTGCGATCGTGCGGGGAACATCGGCATTGCTAACAGGAGCTAAATCTTTGTATCCTTTTTTAAAGTCAGGACCAATTGCACCCATCATATTATAAGTGTCGGCGCGACTAAAGCTACCATGCATCCCTTGTCCTTGTTGGAGGAAGGTATCGGAAATTTCTGCACCACAGGCTGTGGGAGTGCCGCAACCTGTATCAAAGGAGCGAAAGTTAATTAAAATTGATGGTTTAGGTGTACGTGCTGAACCTTGGAGAGCAATGCTTTCTAATGATAATGTACCTGGAATTTTACCTAAATTATTATTAACAAATAAACCACTCACATAGTCTTGTTTGAGTAATGAGTTAACAATTTTTTGGGCTAAGTCTTTTTGATTGGCTTTATTGGGCAAATAAATTAAATCTGAACCACCATTTGCAGCAACTGTTATATCTGGCTGTTTAGGATTTTTAGCAAGAATACTATTTCGAGAAAATTCACCTTTTTCGGGATTAATTGGAGCGTTATTTTTATCGGGGTCAAACAATGATAATTTTAAATCTTTACCTAAGTCTTTAGCTAAATCAATGGCGACAAAACTAGGCGGCAAAAATCCTTGAGGGACATCCGGATATTTCAGAGTTGCTGCATAGCTAGTTTTGCTTTCTTTACTAATAGTAGAAAACCCGTGGTCTGCGGTGACAAAAATGTTTGTTGTCTCTTCTAAACCCAAATCTTTTAAAGCAGTAATAATTTGACCTAAATTTTTATCGGCATTTTGTCTTGCGGTTTTGGTAGTTTCTCCGTTAATTCCCGGTACTAGTTGGTTAAGACTATCACCATGATTATGCTGTGTACCATCGGGGTCACGGGACCAGTAAACCATCACGAATGGCTTCTGACGTTGTTTAAATAGGGGTAAAATTACTTTTGTTGTCACATCTGCAAAATATTGTTGCTGTGCAATATTTGCTACTTTAGTGCCCGGCTTTTTACTATCACCTTTTTGATTGTTTTCTCCGCGTTCTGGTGTTTTGAGGGGCAATGAATTCTTGTTGAGTAAATCTGTAATTTCTGGAGTCAGTATCACTCCTTCATTTTTACCAGTATAATCATCAAAAATCAAAGTTGATTCCCCATTTTGCAGGGTGACATCTTGAATGAGAACTGGTCCACTTTTACCCAGTGCGGCAGTACTAAAATTGGCTTTTCTTGCAGCAGCTAACAAGCTTTGTTCGTTAAGAAAATTAGCACCAAATTGTTTATTAACTTCCCGGAGAACTGCATTATTTTCTAAATAGGGTACAAGGCTATTTTTTGCACTTTTAACCGGAGCATTGACTTGAATTGTATTGCTAAAATCTCCAGTATCCCCAAGGAAATGACCAGTTGCGATCGCAGATGCATTTGCGGTGGTAAAAGTTGGAAATAATGAATGACTGTTGAGGAAAGTTACCCCTTTTTCTCGAACTTCGTTTAAAGTCGGTGTATCGTTAGAATTTACCCAATCAGGACGTAACCCATCGGCAACGAAGATAATAGCATTATGTTGATTTTTTTCAGTCTTTGTACTCTGTTGTTTCGCTTGTTGGGTGTTTTTCCCTGGTAATGTGGTACAAGCTGCAATAATTGCAATAATGCAAATAGTTAGGTAGAGCCAACGACGATTATATGCAAACATTCGCGTGAATTTCCTGATGCTTACGACATCAAGATTTTATTACTCAATTGCCCAAATATGCTACGCATCAATAATTATTTTTGGTTGATAATCTTTTCTTAATTTTGATAATCTTTAATTAACTTTAGCCAGATAAAAAAAGCAGAAGATTTAGGACAAAGTTTTGTCTTGCCCATCGCTAATTAATTTTCTTTGGGAAACGAACATTGTATCCGCTCGGTAAATCGGGGTAGAAAAAAAATCAGAATGTAAATTGGTACAGACTGCATTATAGAATATGAGACA
>NZ_NTFS01000170.1 GCF_002289455.1 Brunnivagina elsteri CCALA 953 | reverse complement strand
TATAAAAATAGACAATAAATTAAGGGTTTAAAACTGAACATTGAATTCCTATAGAGTATGTTTGTTAGAGAGCTAAATCGATTTTTTGGTAGATTTAAGTCTGTGATGACTTTACCAATGGTTTTGTCGGTACCGTTTGTAGTGCAAACATTTACTGCGGTAACTTTGGTTGGTTACTTTTCTTATCGACATGGGCAAATAGCGGTAAATAATCTTGTTAGTCAATTGCAGGATGATATTAGCGATCGCATTTATCAGAAGTTGGATACCTATTTAGCAATTCCTCAACAGGTTAATCAGATTAATCTCCAAGCAATTAAGTTAGGAATGTTAAATTTACAAGATTTCCAAAAGACAGGAAATTACTTTTGGCATCAACAACAAATTTTTAATCTTGGTTATATTAATTTTGGTAATCTCCAAGGTGAATTTATTGGTGCTGGATATGAAAAAGGTGATGTTCGCATTTCGGAGAAAGTAGTTGGAAAACCCTATAAAATCTATGCAGTAGATAGGGATGGAAATCGAACTAATGTAGTTGAAACAAAACTAGAGGCATTCCCTAATGATGCAGCTTGGTATAATGAAGCTGTCTTGAAACGTAAGCCAATTTGGAGTGATATTTATAGTTGGCAAGATGCTCCTGATGTCATGGCGATTTCTTCTAGCTATCCTATTTATAACCAAAAGAAACAGTTTTTGGGTGTGATAGGAGTAGATTTAATTCTATCAGAAATTAGCTACTTTCTACGGAATATAAAGGTGAGTGAATCAGGTCATACTTTTATTATTGAACGCAATGGTATGCTAGTCGCTAGTTCACTGAATGAATCTCCCTATGTGATTAAAGATGGTAAAGCAAAAAGAATTGCCGTGAATCAGCTAGCTAACCCTTTAGCGAAAGCAACTAAAAATCAATTAATTAAAAATTTTGGTAGTATTAGTAAAATTAAATTTGCTACTTCACTTAACTTTGCAATAAATGGGAAAAAATACTTTGCAAAAGTAAATCCCTGGAAAGATAGTTATGGTTTAGATTGGTTGATTTTAGTGGTTGTACCCGAATCAGATTTTATGGCAGAAATTAATGCCAGTAAACGCACAACAATCTTACTTTCTTTACTGACTTTAGTTTTAGCAAGTAGTTTGGGAGTGTTGACAGCACGTTGGATTTCTCAACCAATTATGAGATTGAGTAATGCAGCTAAATCTTTGGCAAAAAAGGCTGCTGCTGCCGATTTTGAGGGTAAAGTGCTGGAGCTAAATCTTGAAGCTTATCGGATTCAAGAGATGTCAATTTTGGCTCAATTATTCAACCAAATGGCAGAAAAATTTTACCATACCTTCAATGCTTTAGAAAGTATAAATAGTGAATTAGAAAACCGAGTAAATGAAAGAACCGCAGAGTTAAAAGCAACTCAAAATGAATTATTAGCTCTGTTTCAAGCAATGACAGAATTAATTATTGTTTTAGATATATCAGGAAAATATTTAAAAATTGTCCAAACTCAACCGCAATTTCTCTATAAACCCGCAGATGAATTAATTGGTCGAACTTTACATGAAGTTTTCTCAAAAAGTGAGGCTGATTTTTTTCTAGAGCATCTACAATACTCATTAAAAGAACAAACAAGTATTAACATTGAATATAGTTTAATAATAGCAGATAAAAAAACTTGGTTTAGCACGACAATTTCACCCATCGATAAACAAACTGTCATTTTTGTCGCGAGAGATATTACCCAAGCAAAACATATAGAATTAGTATTACAAGAAGCACTTATCGCTGCGGAATCAGCATCTAAAGCAAAAGGTGAATTTTTATCAAAGATTAGTCACGAACTCAGAACGCCTTTGAATATCATTCTTGGCTTCACTCAAGTGATGTTACATGATAAAAAATTAGCTCAAGAAAATTATGTAAATGTTCAAACTATCCATCGCAGTGGCAATCATTTACTTCAACTAATTAATGATGTCTTATCAATGTCAAAAATAGAATCTGGTCAAATTACTTTAAAAGAAAAAATATTTCGTTTAGATGATTTTATTGAAATAATATATGAGATGCTCCAGTATAGAGCAAAATCTAAAGGATTGGAATTAATTGTTGAAAAAGGGCAGGATTTACCAGAATATATTCAAACAGATGAGAGCAAATTACGCCAAATATTAATTAATTTGATTGGTAATGCCATCAAATTTACAAAAATTGGTCGGGTAATTTTACGAATTATGGTGGCTAATAATTTACAGTTAGATAATGAGATAAATAAAGAAATATATCCAAAAAATAAATCACAATTATGTACAGTATACTTTGAAATTGAAGATACAGGTATAGGGATATCTTCAGAAGAAATCGATAATTTATTTACACCATTTATACAAACTAAATCTGGTCGAGATGCGATGGAAGGTACGGGTTTAGGTTTAGCGATTAGTCAAAAGTTTGTCCAAGTAATGGGAGGAAATATCGAGGTTCAAAGTACTTACAAACAAGGTTCTATTTTTGCATTTAAAATCCCTGTGAAATTACCAAAAATACAACCAAAACAGCTTTTAAAAATAGAATTACCAGAAATTATAGGATTAGAAATAAACCAACCTCAATTCCGTATTTTAGTAGTTGATGATATTATCGAGAACCGAGAATTAGTCACGAAAATGCTTGAATATGTTGGATTCGAGGTACTTACAGTCGCAAATGGCAAAGAAGCGATCGCAGCGTGGGAGACATGGCAACCTCATCTTATTTGTATGGATATGTTAATGCCAATTATGGATGGATATGCAGCTACAAAGGCTATTAAAGCAAGAGAGGTAGAGATTAGAGCAAAAAGCTTAGAAAGGAACGAATTACTATCTTCTTCCCCGATTATAATTATTGCCTTAACAGCAAGTGCTTTTGAAGAAGAACGTGATGCAATTTTTGCAGCAGGGTGTGATGATTTAATCTATAAACCTTTTCCAGAAAGGCTATTATTAGAAAGGATATCTCATCATTTAGGAGTGCGTTATATTTACCAACAACAGGAATTTGAAGTATTAGAAACAGTAATGTATCATGTTGAATTAACTAGTGATGATTTGAAAATGATGTCGAAGGATTGGCGAATTCGCTTAGTGGAAGCGTCGAAGGCACTTGATGATACATGTATTTTAGAACTAATTCAAGAAATTCCGACGACTGAGACAAAATTAATTGCCGGATTAAAGGATTTAGTTGATAATTTTCGTCTTGATATTATTTTGGAGTTAGCAAATAAGTTTTGATATGATATTTGTTTATATAGAGTGAAGCTCGCGCAGAGACGCAAAGGCGCAAAGAAGTTTTTTATGGGACTTAATAACGTGACTTTTTTCACTCGCGATCGCAGATAAATCTTCCTACAATCAACTTTACTTGGGGATACTCAACAAGCAAGTTTATACTGAAGAGGTGGAGTTGTGAACCGCCAAGCACGCCAAGGAAGAGAGAAGGAAGAGAAATATTAATATGATTTCTGACTCAATTGAACCAACTGTTAAGGAAAGACGAAAAAAGAAAGTACGTTTTAATATCCGGGGAAAATGGCTAATTTTTTTGTTGCTGCTTTTATTAGGAGGTGGAGGGGGGTTTTTTGCTTACCAACAAATGGTAGTTCAACCACGTCAACAAGCAAAACGTAATCGGCAAACAGTTGCGATCGCACGAGAAAATTTAACTGTCACTGTGACGGCAAATGGTACGGTTCAACCAGAGATGTCTATCAATCTTAGTCCTAAGACATCGGGAGTTTTGAGAAAATTATTTGTCAAAGAAGGAAAGACTGTCAAAGCTGGGGAAGTATTGGCGAAAATGGATGACTCCAATCTCCAAGGGCAACTTCTCCAAGCTAAGGGGCAATTGGCACAAGCGGAAGCCAATCTACAAAAATTAATTGCCGGAAATCGTCCCCAAGATATAGCCCAAGTACAAGCCCAATTAACCGAAGCTCAGGCAAATTTACAAAAAGTTAAAACCGGAAATCGTCCTCAGGATATAGCTCAGGCACAAGCAAGATTAGAAAGTGCCCAAAGTCTATTACGTCAAGCTGAATCCACCTTCAAACAAAACGATCGCCTTTACAAGCAAGGGGCAATTTCCTCACGGGATTGGATCGACTCCCAAAGCCAACGCGATCGCAATTTATCCCAAGTGTTGGAGGCAGAAAAAGCCCTGGAATTACAAAAGGCTGGTTCTCGGCAAGAAGATATTCTCTCTTCACAGGCAGCAGTTCAGCAAAAACAACAGGCTTTATCCCTCGTTCAAGCTGGTTCCCGCATCGAAGATATTGCCCAAGCTCGTGCCCAAGTTATTACTGCAAGGGGAAGTCTGACAACAATTCAAACCCAAGTTAACGATACCCTAATTCGCGCCCCTTTTGATGGCATTGTCACCCGCAAATTTGCTGATCCAGGGGCATTTGTCACCCCAACCACAGCCGGAAGTGCGGTATCCTCGGCAACATCATCATCAATCCTTTCTTTGGCATCAGCAAATCAAATTGTCGTCAATGTTGCTGAGAGTAATATTGCCCAGATGGGACTTGCACAAAAAGCCACCATTACAGCCGATGCTTATCCGGGGAAGAGTTTTACTGGTAAGGTTACGCAAATTTCCCCCCAGTCGATTGTTCAGCAAAATGTCACTAGTTTTGAGGTTAAAGTGGCAATTCTTGATGATAAAGAACTGCTTTTGCGTTCCGGGATGAATGTTAATGTCACTTTTGATGCTGGTACTTTGGCAAATGTGTTGGTGGTTCCTACGGTTGCGATCGTTCGACAACCGGAAGGTACGGGGGTTTATGTGAGGGGGGAAAATAATCGTCCGGAGTTTGTGCAAATTTCTACGGGGTTGACGGTAAATGAGAAGACTGAGGTTCGTTCGGGGTTGAAGGGGAATGAGCGTATATATATTACTTTCCCGGAGGGTAAACGTCCCCGTTCTCGTGTTCCTGGTGGTTCTCCTGGTGTTCCTGGTTTGGGTGGTAGGTAAATAAAATATGGATTGGTGTCGCGCTAAGACGCAGAGGCGCGGAGAGAATATAAGAGAAGAGTGGGAGTTTTATATTTTACAGAATTTTATAAGTACTTTGATAACATTTATACACTCTTCTCTGCGTCTCTGCGCCTCTGCGTGAGGTACTTAAAAATAGCTGTAATTCCCTATTCCCTATTTATTATGTCAAATCAAAAGCAGTTTAATAATTCTCTGGCTACGGAAATTGCGAAGATGGCTGTTGAGTCTTTGTGGAGCAATAAGCTACGAACGGGATTGACGATGTTGGGGATGATTATTGGTATTAGTTCGGTGGTGGCGATTACTTCCGTTGGACAAGGTGTGCAGAAGGCTACTGAGAAGCAAATACAGTCGCTGGGTTCGGATGTGATTTTGGTGCTGGCTGGTGCTTCTAGTCAGGGGGGTGTTAGTCAGGGTGGGGGTTCGGCTTCGACGCTGACTTTGAGTGATGCGGAAGCGATCGCAAAACAAGCTAGTGCGGCAAAGGCTGTGACGGCTTTTTTACAACGGGGACAAATTCAAGTTGTTTATGGTGGGCAGAATGTTGCTACTACTGTTGTGGGGACTGATTTGAATTTTCCGGAGGTGAAAGATAGTCAACCCGAAAAGGGGCAGTTTTTCAGCCAAGCTGATTTGGATAGCGCTGCACCAGTGGTTGTTTTGGGTACGAAGGTGAAGGAACAGCTATTTGGAGAAAGGGAAGCGATTGGTGCGGAAATTCGTGTCCAAAAGCAACAATTTCGGGTGATTGGGGTAATGCCTGCTAAAGGTGCTGTGGGTAATACAGATCAGGACGATCGCGTGTTTATCCCCCTGACGAATATGTCTCGACGAATTGTTGGTAATAATGCTATTTCTGGTGTTTCTATTTCTGGGATTTGGGTATCGGCACAGGATAGTACCCAACTTGATGCGATTCAGTTTCAAGTTACAAATTTGCTCCGCTTGCGACATAATATTTATCCACCGGAGTTAGATGATTTCCGCATTATTAATCAGGTTGATATTGCGAATACATATACCAGCATCGTTAGTATGTTTACGGTGATGATTGGCGCGATCGCAGGAATTTCCCTGGTGGTTGGGGGTATTGGTATTGCGAACATTATGCTGGTTTCGGTGGTGGAGAGAACTAAGGAAATTGGTATTCGTAAAGCAATGGGTGCAACGAATGATGCAGTGTTGACCCAATTCCTTACGGAAGCAATTGTGGTTTCTACCGTTGGTGGCAGTATTGGGATTGTATTTGGGATGGGAATTGCGATCGCAGCTTCTGGTTTAATGAAAATTCCCCTCGTTATTTCTCCTTGGTCAATTATTACTGGTTTTGGTATTTCTGCCAGCGTTGGTTTGGTTGCTGGTGTTGTTCCCGCAAGGAATGCCGCAAAATTAGACCCAATCACCGCTCTACGAAGCGAGTAAGCACACAGCAAAAATATATTTTATTCCCTCTTCCTTCTTCCTCCTGCCTCCTGCCTCCTGCCTTTCTTCAATAATCTGAAAATAAATAGTCAATTTTTGGCAACTTTACGAAAATTATGTAATATAACGAACATTTACAGTGCAAAATGTAAAGCAGTATTATTTATTGCTTTATACTTGTATCTTTTCTGCCCCATATCTCCAAAAACTGCTTTGCCCATGAATGTCTCTCTAGCTCAAGATTTATCTCTGTATCATTTAATTGCAACCAGTGAAAATGGTTGTCAACCTTCCTCCGTGTCACCAGCGACATTACTAGCAATGGTGCGATCGCAAATCGACATCATGATTGAGCAGCAAATACCAGCTACGGTATGGGCAAAGCTTCCAGCAGGAAATATTTGGCAGTCGGAGTTATTACGCTATCAGCAAAAAGCGAACCCATCTGCAAAAATTTACACTTGCCATTTGGGAGAATCTCAACCACAAAATTCAGTAAATGGAGTTTCTGAGACTTCCTTACATTTACCGATATATTTCCCGTCAGATAAATTACAACGGGAGTATTTTTGGATAGTACTATCTCCCCAATTTTGCAGTTTAATTGTGGCTTTACGTCCATCTAGGGGTGTGAAAAAGCAAAAATCTTTAAGAGCAATTATAAATAAAGAACCAAATACAAAACCGAATACAAAACCAAAGCCAAAACCGTATTTAGTCACAATGACATCCTTTGATAGTAAATTGGTTGGTCACGTAGTGGAAAGCTTTCAACAGGTTTTTACACAAATTCCATCAATCCAACCAATCATCGATCCAGATATCGACAAATTAAATTTTCCCCATACAACTGAACCTGCCATTTTGAATAGTTTGCTGGTTCGACAAATGCAAAAACAGGAAGAAATTCATCGCAAGCGGACAAAATTACGTTTGGGTAAGTTGCAACAACAAAATCAACATCTCCGTGTCAACCTGCAAGAAAAAGATGTTTATTTAAATCATGTGTGTCAGGAAATACGTACACCTCTTACCCACATGAAAACCGCTTTGTCGCTGCTAAATTCCCCCGCACTCAAACCACCACAGCGACAGAGATATTTGCAAATGCTACATTCCCAGTGCGATCGCCAAAATTCTCTCATCACTAGCGTACTTGAATTGGTCGAACTGGAGCGAAACTTAAAATATCCTAATTTTGAAGCAGTACACCTTTCTGATATCATACCTGGGGTTGTTAGCACTTATCAGCCCCTCGCCCAAGAAAAAGGAATTATGCTTGCTTATACCGTACCAACTGATTTACCACCAGTTTGGTTTGTTCATGGTGGACTCAAACAAATAGCAATTAATCTTTTGGGTAACAGTATCAAATTTACAACTAATGGTGGTCAGGTTTGGGTGAAAGCTAGACTGCAAGGGGCATATATATTGTTAGAAGTCCGTGATACTGGTATTGGAATTGCCGAGAGCGAAATATCCAGAATTTTTGACCGTTTTTATAGTACTCGTCCACCAATCGCAGAAGAATCAGGTGGTGGGGGATTGGGTTTAACCGTTGTTCAGCAATATCTGCAACGGTGCGGGGGTGCGATTTCCGTCAAAAGCAAGCAAACAGAGGGTTCTACCTTTACAGTACAGCTTGCGATATGCCAGAGGCATTAAGCTCCACTTATTACATAGCGAACAAATTTGTTTATCCCACAGGGAATCGTAGGTTGTGCTTACAGCACTTCCGGTAGCTATGAGGTACATACTCAAAGCTGAAAGCTATGATTAGAAGGGAGGTGAGGGGAACAACTGTATTGTGTAATAGCCGGAAGTGCTGTAATGGGGAATAATTTCTTCATTATCTCGACCAAAAGATACACAAGGACTGTCAATTTCTTGTACAGGTTGGAATGAACTACAAAAAACGACATTTGAACAATTCACCCCAGATTCATCCGGGTTAGTGCATTCTGTCAAATCTTCTACCAAAGCATGAAAAATACATTCATTGCAGATAGTTTTACATGGTGATAATTGCCTGTCGTTTGCATTATTAGGCATATATGAAAACTCCAAATAAATTATTTGTTATTATAGAACTGGAGAAGCAATATATCCTGTCTCTATATTTAATACAAAATCTAAAATTAAAAGCTTGTACTGAGCAACAGCGAATGTATCCAAAATCTCTAACTTCTTTACAGACTATGCAAAGCATCGTCTCTCCTAGTACAGTTTGGCGTAAATATGCCTAGCATTTAGGGCTTGAATTTAGTCCTCTTTTAGAGGACTTTCGCTATTAGACAGAGGTTTATAACCTCTGGCTCTGACTTGCGCCGTTTTGTACTAGTTACTTTTGATATACTTAGTGGAATATGTTTAATTTAGAATCATAAATTAAAGGTAAATTAATTATAAATTAAATGCAGTTTTAGAGATATTCTCTTGACATAATTAGGAGCATTAAGATAGTATTCGCCCTATAATATGAATTAAGTGCGCCCGTATTTACTTAATATTGAAAAGCCCTAAAAGCAAATGAAACATTGTTATTTTTCATTTGTATCGAAAATGTCTGTAAATCTAAAACATGCAAATTTAAATAACGTCTGTATTTACTTAAGGAAAACGGATATATAGGATAAGCGAGGCAGTTATATTGATACAAGGAAAATACCTTTATATCATTTCATACATAAGTACTAAATTGCTGAAATTAACTATATATAAATTTCTTGTTTAAGAGCTACACAGCAGCTTTCAATCATCTTAATATTGGGGCTAACTTTGGACGCAATACCTCAACACCCATGCGAATCTGCCAAAATCCCAATTGCTCTAACCCCTTCAACGCAGACGAAAATAAATTCTGTAATGCCTGTGGACACAGCAACTTTGGCGACTTGCTGCGGAACCGTTTTCGCGTCTTGAGGCTATTAGGAGAAGGTGGTTTCAGTAAAACCTATGCCACAGAGGATGTCGATCGACTTGATGCACCATGCGTAATCAAGCAATTTTTCCCCCAGGTGCAGGGAACAGCATCACGTGCCAAAGCCGCACTATTATTTAAAGAAGAGGCATTTAGACTATATGAATTAGGCGAAAATCACCCTTCAATTCCTCGGCTGCTTGCTTATTTTGAGCAAGGAGCAAGTTTATATTTGGTACAAGAATTTATTGAAGGGGAAACTTTATTTAAGGAGCTACAAACATCTTCATTTAATGAAGCAAAAATCAGGCAGTTACTCACCGATATTTTGCCAGTTATTGCCTTCATCCATTCCCGTAATGTGATTCACCGAGATATCAAACCTGAAAATATTATTCGTCGTCATGGTGATAACAGGTTGGTGTTAATTGATTTTGGTGGAGCGAAACAAATCACACAAGCCAGTATTGCCAGACAAGCGACGGTAATTTATACAATTGGTTATGCTCCTAGCGAACAAATGGCTGGTTTTGCCTGTCATGCCAGCGATTTATATTCATTGGGTGTAACTTGTGTGCGGTTATTGACAAGATGTTTGCCGCAGCAAGATAGATATGGAAATATGTACGATCCGCTTTATGATGCTATTAATGCTCAGTGGCTCTGGCGGCAAATATTGAGCCAGAGTAATTTATCAGTCAGCGAACAATTAGGATATGTTTTAGATAAACTCCTCAAAAACTTAGTTCGAGAAAGATATCAATCAGCAGTCGAAGTTTTACAGGATTTAAATAATAGTAATTTTACGAATTTCTTTGGAAGGGTGACAATTCCCCCAATAGAATCACCACAACCATCTCAACCTAATAATACTTTTACTAATAATCCACCTTCTAGACCAGCTTTTCAATCTCAAGAACTATTAAAAGTACCTGCTTTTCATTCTTTTGAATTTGATGTACTCACAGTAGATACCCAGGGTAGAGAAATTTCCAGAGAACGTAACATGACACGTTTCTTTACTGAAGACTTGGGAAGTGGGATTTTCTTAGAAATGGTATCCCTTCCCAGTGGCAATTTTTTAATGGGTTCTAGGGATAATGAAGGAGATGCCGACGAGCGTCCCCGACACTTAGTTATGATTGAACCATTATGCATGGGTAAATATCCGATTACACAGGGACAGTGGCGAGCAGTTACAGCCTTACCCAAAGTCAATATTGCCTTAAATCAGAATCCATCAAAATTTAAAGGTGCAAATCGCCCTGTAGAAAATGTATCATGGCACGAAGCACAGGAATTCTGCGATCGCCTTTACCAAAAAACTGGACGTAAGTACCGTTTACCAAGTGAGGCAGAATGGGAATATGCTTGTCGTGGGGGAACAACGACACCATTTCACTTTGGGGAAACCATAACACCCGATTTGGCAAACTGCGGTGGTAGTGATAGTGCCATATTGGAAGGTAGGAGTCGATTTCGTCGGGAAACTACCCCAGTGGGAAGTTTTGAACTCGCTAACAATTTTGGATTATATGATATGCACGGCTTAGTGTGGGAATGGTGCGCTGACCCCTGGCATAATAATTATATTGGCGCACCTGATGATGGAAGTGTGTGGGAATGGGATGGGGATAAAAACCGCAGAGTGTTGCGGGGTGGTTCTTGGAGTTTTAGCCCTGTTTTGTGTCGCAGTGCTAGTCGCAGTTGGAATGAGTCTGATGGTGGGTTGCGGATATGCGGTTTTCGAGTGGTTGTTAGTCTTTAGTGCAGGAAGGCAGAAGGAATATTGCCCATAATAGACATCGACAGAATTTAATTATGCTTTACCCAGAACCAGCAATTCTCATTTTAAGGTTTCATGACATTGAAACCCTTACAGTCAGAGGGTTTTACAATTCTTAACGAATCTGGGGAGCGCTGAAATGGCGCAAAATCGTTTCAAAATGAGAATTGCTGACCCAGAACCCTTGTAGAGACGTAGCATTGCTACGTCTCTACGTTTTTTCCACTAGATGTCTAATATATAGCGGTTCTCAGTTGATTTAAATACAGTTTGTGATTAAGAGTACTGTAGGGGAACCCACGGTTGTTTTCCCTGGATTGTATTTCATCTAAACGAGAAGCCCTATAAACTTAGGTTTTAGGTGGTTTGCCCTAATTTATATTTCATCCCACGAGAAGTGCCATAAAAACAGTTTCATAAAAATAATTTCCTTGATTCCAGCGAAAAAGTGCATAAGTCAATTTGAAGTGCATTTACTTACACACAGAGGCAAAGCGAAACGCTAAACCTTCAAATCAAGACACTTTATTTACTGAACAAAAAGGAACAAAAATCATGGCTACTACCCAATACGGACAACAATATCCGAACGCTTGTGTATTTTCAATTCCCATTATTTTGCATATTCCAGTCCAACTTCAACCCGAAGTATCTTCTGCCCCCACTGTTTGTGTAATGCAAAATGGTTATCCTAAGCAACAAACACCATTACCAGCACCGCAACCTACTTACTAAATGTGTGTTGAAGTGATACCAAATAAGATACCAAAAGTAGGAAAGGATGTTGTTGATTTCTGTGTTACAGAATTGCTACTTAGTAACATCATTCAATTAGAAGCTGAGATTTATAGACGATACATCTGATAATTTATTTTGGCTTAAATTCAGAATAAATATTGGCTATAAATCCAGCTTTTAAAAACGACATCAAGCATTACATATAATTTAGACCTCAAATTCTAGACCTTCTCTCAATTAACCTTCAATTATTACCGGAGTGTATTCTATGACTACTTCAAATCAACATGGCAACTATCCCAATGCTTGCGTATTTTCAATTCCTATTGTTTTGCAAATACCAATCCAATTGCAACCTGAAGTTTCTGCTGCACCACCTGTTTGTGTAATGCAAAATGGCTATAGCAAGCAACAATTACCAGCATCTACACCACAAGCTACTTACTAATTTATTAACCTATTAACTAACAAATTGGAGTCTCGACAAATGACAAAACCTAGTGAATACCCCCAACCCCAATATCCACAACCTCAACCTCAACCTCAATATCCACAACATCAGAATGCTTGTTTTTTCTCTATTCCGATTGTTCTGCATCTTCCTATTCAACTTCAACCAGAAGTTTCCGCAGCACCAACTACTTGCGTAATGCCAAACGGGTATCATAAGCAGGAATATAAAGAAACCCAGTCTGTATAACAGCAATAAAACTTTCTGTTATGGCTAAAATTGATTGCGATAAGCCCAGATTAATACCTAAAGCATATCGCATTCACTCACAATAATTTTCACAATAAAAATCAGGAGAATCTCAAATGTCTAATGCAAATGCTAATCCTAACGACTATAAGCAATATCCTAATGCTTGTGTTTTCTCAATTCCTATTGTTTTACAAATACCTATTCAACTTCAGCCAGAAGTTTCTTCTGCACCAACTACTTGTGTGTTACCAAATGGTTATCACAAGCAATATCAGCCAACATCGGGTAGTAATTAATTATTTTAGAGTAATCTAATTTCTTGCTAATAAAGGCAAAATTTGGTTTATTTAATTCGTAAGCTGGATATTCCAGCCTACGATAGTTTCATGATTAATAATTAACCCATTAAATCATTAAATCAAGATTATGATGACTTCAAATCAAACTAAATATGATTTGCCAGAATATGAAATTATTCTTTCAATTAATTTACAGTTGCCGATTCGGATTAAACCTGAGGTTTCGATAATACCATTAATATATAA
This sequence comes from Brunnivagina elsteri CCALA 953, assembly GCF_002289455.1. Taxonomy (GTDB): domain Bacteria; phylum Cyanobacteriota; class Cyanobacteriia; order Cyanobacteriales; family Nostocaceae; genus Brunnivagina; species Brunnivagina elsteri. The sequence continues at coordinate 376 of NZ_NTFS01000170.1, read as the reverse complement.
AGATAAAAATATTGAAGAAAATAATTATCAAAATAATCCAGTCAATAAAGAAAATCAAGTTGATTTAAATCAGCTTGATAATCAATTTTTACACCAATCTATGCCACATCAGGAAACGACTTTAGTAAAACAAATCATGGCAGAGGTTGTTTTTCCGGAAAATTTTCAACATACGGGTACTATTGTTAGAGAAATAGTTGCTAAGGTTGTTTCTGTGGAAGATTGTGAATCGGAATATGTACAACAAGTTTCGGTTTACAGATTACCTGGTGAACCTGTTCGTCAGATACAGTATGAGAAGTCTCTATTATCACAGAGAAAACAGGATAAATGGGATGGGGAGGGCAAACAACCGTTTGCCCCTACAATAAAAGAG
>NZ_NTFS01000017.1 GCF_002289455.1 Brunnivagina elsteri CCALA 953 | reverse complement strand
AGGCGAAGCTTGCGCGGCGACAAGTCGTTCGCAAATCATTTACTAAGAGCGAATGTCGATTCGGAACCATAAATCTGTAAAACCAAAAAACCAGATATATGGTTTAATTCAATCAACTATCTATTACTACCTATAAATATTATTGGGATGCAAAATTAACAAGTGTGCAATTGCAGCTTCGCTAAAAGAACGACCCTGTAAGATGTGTGCGAATTTCTAACTCTACTGAATCCCTCAACCACACTCCAATCACAAAGGAAGAGAGATAAGTTAATCCTGATACAGCGAATTGGACACTTCGGTATTTAGGCAAGTTAAAGTAATAAAGAGTGATTCCTTTTTTACCGAAAATACCCCCCGTAAAGTAAGTGACTCGGCAGCGTCTTGGATGTAAAACTATGCTTAATCAATAACCCGATGGAACCAATTGATAAGAAAGAACTTAGCGAACGTGATATTTGTACCAAATACATCACACCTGCCATCGTCGAAAAAGCTGGTTGGGATTTAATGACTCAAATCCGCGAAGAAGTTTATTTTACCAAGGGTCGCGTGTACGTGAAGGGTAAAATGGTCAGTCGGGGTAAAGCTAAGTTTGCCGACTACATCCTTTATTACAAACCCAATATCCCCATTGCAGTAATTGAAGCCAAGGATAATAATCATCCCATTGGTGGGGGAATGCAGCAAGCATTGGATTATGCTGAAATTCTTGATTTGCTGTTTGTTTACTCGTCAAATGGGGATGCGTTTATTGAGTGCGATCGCACTATCTCTCAAGGTATGATAGAACGGGAAATTTCCCTCGATGCTTTCCCATCTCCCCAGGAATTATGGCAACGCTACTGCGCTTGGAAAGGTATCGATAGTGGGATTGAAGCCATTGTTACTCAAGATTATTACGACGATGGAACTGGTAAAAAACCCCGCTACTATCAAGAAATTGCCATCAACCGGACAATCGAAGCCATAGCGTTAGCGTCTCGTAGAGAACCTAACGCTATCGGAGAAGAGAAGCGCTGCGGCGTTTCGCCGAACGCTAAAGGACAAAACCGCGTACTCTTGGTAATGGCAACGGGTACAGGGAAAACCTACACCGCATTTCAGATTATTTGGCGGTTGTGGAAGTCAAAGACGAAAAAGCGGATATTATTCTTAGCTGACCGCAATATTTTAGTCGATCAAGCTAAAACCAATGACTTTAAACCCTTTGGCTCGGCTATGACTAAAATTAAAAAACGTCAGGTAGATAAATCCTATGAAATTTATTTGAGTCTTTATCAAGCGGTGACGGGTACGGAAGAAGAGAGCAATATCTACAAGCAGTTCTCACGGGATTTCTTTGATTTAATCGTGGTGGATGAATGTCACCGGGGAAGTGCAGCTAATGATTCGGCATGGCGCTCTATATTAGAATATTTCACATCGGCGACTCAAATCGGATTAACTGCCACACCCAGAGAAACCGAAGAAGTTAGCAATATAGATTACTTTGGCGAACCCATTTATACTTATTCCCTCAAGCAAGGAATTGAAGATGGTTTCCTCGCACCGTATAAAGTAATCCGGGTTGATATCGATAAAGATTTAGAGGGATGGCAACCTGCACCGGGACAAGTTGATAGATATAATCAACCTATAGAAGATCGGGTTTACGACCAAAGGGATATCAATAGAAACCTGGTGATCGAAGAACGGGATATATTAGTTGCTCAACGTATAAGTGAGTTTCTCAAAGCTAGCGATCGCTATTCTAAAACAATCGTGTTTTGCGAAGATATTGACCATGCTGAGAGAATGCGTCGTGCTTTGGTCAATGAAAATTCCGATTTGGTAGCGCAAAATCGTAAGTATGTGATGCGAATTACGGGAGATAGTCCAGAAGGGAAAGCCGAATTAGATAATTTTATCCTCCCCGAAAGTCAATACCCCGTCATTGTCACCACTTCCAAATTAATGACAACTGGGGTAGATGCTCAAACCTGTAAATTAATTGTCCTTGACCGCAACATCGGCTCGATGACCGAATTTAAGCAAATAATCGGTCGGGGAACGCGGATTAATGAAGATTTTGGGAAAAATTATTTTACAATCATCGATTTCAAGCAAGCCACCAGGCTGTTTGCAGACCCCGATTTTGATGGCGACCCGGTACAAATATACGAGCCACCTGCGGGTGAACCTCCCATACCGCCAGACGATGAGGATGATAGCATACCAGATGATGCAGACGTTATTATCGACCCACCACCACCACCGCGAGGGGGAGGACGTACCAAGTATGTAGTTAATGGTGTGGATGTATCAATTAGTGGGGAACGGGTACAGTATTTTGGTAAAGATGGCAAGCTAATTACCGAATCCATCAAGGATTACACGCGCAAAAACATCTATCAAGAATTTGCTACCCTGGATGATTTTCTCAAGCGCTGGAGTGCGGCAGAACGTAAAGATGCCATTATTCAAGAATTGCTAGACCAAGGGGTTTTATTGGAAGCACTAGCAGAAGAAGTCGGGCAAGATTTTGACCCCTTCGATTTAATCTGTCACGTTGCCTTTGACCAACCAGCATTAAGCCGTCGGGAACGTGTGCAACAAGTTAAAAACCGGAATTATTTGAGTAAATATGGCGAAAAAGCTCGTGCAGTTATTGATGCACTTTTGGATAAATATGCCGATGAGGGTATCGAAAATATTGAAGATATCAACGTTCTCAAGGTTAAACCAATTAGCGAATTGGGTACGCCGATGGAAGTTATTAAATTATTTGGCAGCAAACAAAAATATCAAGAAACCCTGCAAGAGTTAAAAGTGCAACTATACATGGCATCTTAGAGGGTGAGTCAGTTAGCCAGTAGCTGTCAGGTAGTTGATTTTTCAGGTATCTAGCAGCTATCCAGCAGCCAATTTAGCCAGGGATTGAAAATCCCTGTCTAATAGCTAAATTCCTCTGGAAGAGAAATGGAGAATGGGTTTATTTTTGAGTTTGGTGTTATTTTAGCGATCGCATTCAGAGAATTTGGACTATAAGACGGGGATTTTAACCCTCGGATTCTTTGGGGCTGGGGAAATGTGACTATTTTTGAGTTTGGTGTTAAGCTGCGACGCATCTAATTTTTATATAAGACGCGGGCAAGATGCCCGCACTACAATTATTTTGCGTTTTTGGCTTATATAATTTAGCTGCACATCAGCTTATTTTAGCGATCGCATTCAGAGAATTTGGGCTATAAGACGAGGATTTTAACCCTCGGATTCTTTGGGCTGGGAGAATATTTTTGGCTGTACTATATCTTTGCGACCCAAAGGTGGTTAAAATGTTGTGTTTGCTTGTAGTCCAAATGCAAAAGTAAGGGAAAAATGTCAATTAGCACCACAGTTAAAGCCATTCAGGACATCATGCGGAAAGACGCAGGGGTGGACGGTGATGCTCAACGCATTAGCCAGATGGTCTGGATGATTTTCCTGAAGATTTTTGACGACCGTGAGGCGGAATGGGAAATCATGGAAGATGATTATAAATCTCCGATTCCCGAAGCATTGCGGTGGCGTAATTGGGCTGCTGATGCGGAAGGCATTACAGGCGATACTTTGCTGGATTTTGTTGATAATGCTTTATTCAAAACCCTTAAAAGTCTTTCTTTAGCTTCAGGTATTGACCGACGCGGGTATGTGGTGCGGGCAGTGTTTGAGGATGCCTACAATTATATGAAAAATGGCACTCTCATTCGTCAGGTAATTAATAAGTTAAACGAAATCGACTTTAACAACTCCCAAGACCGCCATTTATTTGGCGACATTTACGAAAAAATTCTCCGCGACTTACAAAACGCGGGTAACGCTGGGGAATATTATACGCCTCGTGCCGTCACCCAGTTTATGGTGGATATGGTTGACCCCAAACCAGATGAAAAAGTCCTCGATCCAGCGACAGGAACAGGTGGATTTTTGGTTTGCAGGTTGGAGCATAATTTAGAAAAATACGTAAAAACCCCAGAAGACCGGATTACACTACATCAAAACACGATGGGGGTAGAAAAAAAGCCCTTACCCCATTTACTTTGCATCACTAATATGCTGTTGCATGGTGTTGATGTCCCAGCCGTTCGCCACGATAACACTTTAGCTCGACCGCTACGAGATTATAACAAGAGCGATCGCGTAAATGTCATCCTCACTAACCCACCCTTCGGCGGTATGGAAGAAGACGGTATTGAATCGAACTTCCCAGCAACCTTACGCACCAGGGAAACCGCCGATTTATTCCTGCTACTCATCATGCATTTGTTAGTCGATGGGGGACGGGGGGCAATTGTACTGCCCGACGGGACGCTGTTTGGCGAAGGTGTCAAAACTCGCATCAAGGAAAAGCTGCTGGAAGAATGCAATTTACATACCATCGTGCGATTGCCCAATGGTGTGTTTAATCCATACACGGGTATTAAAACAAACTTGCTATTCTTTACTAAGGGAGAACCCACCAAGGAGATTTGGTATTACGAACACCCCTATCCATCAGGTTATAAATCGTACAACAAAACTAAACCAATTCGCATTGAAGAATTTGAAGTAGAAAAAGCTTGGTGGTATAACCGGGAGGAAAGCGAATTCGCTTGGAAGGTATCGGTAGAAGATATTAAAAATAACGGCTATAACCTCGATATTAAAAATCCCCACAAAATTGATGTTGAGCATGGGGATTTAGAAGAAATGTTAGGAGAATATCAGCAACTTTTGGATGAATTAGGAGAAACACGCTCTTACCTCAAACAGGAATTAATGGCTGCACTTGGGGGTGAAGGTGTATGAATTTGGAGACGTTTTTTAAGAATTTTGATTTGTTGGCAGATGCGCCGAATGGGGTGCAGAAGTTGCGGGAATTAATATTGCAATTGGCGGTAATGGGTAAGCTTGTACCGCAAGATGAAAATGATGAACCTGCTTCGGTTTTGTTGGAGAAGATTAAGTTTGAGAAAGAGGAATTGCTTAGGGAAGGAAAAATTAAGAAGGAGAAACCACTACCAGCGATTAAAGCGGGTGAAATGCCATTTGAGTTACCGAACGGATGGGAGTGGGAACGACTAGGAAATGCTTTATTAAAAATAACAGACGGTACTCACCATTCACCTCCTAATAGTGAAAAAGGTGATTACAAGTATATAACTGCAAAAAATATCAAACAGGGTAGAATTTCTCTTACAAATATTACTTATGTAACTACCAAAGTTCATCAAGAAATTTATAGTAGATGCAATCCAGAATTTGGTGATTTACTCTACATTAAGGATGGTGCAACTACAGGCATAGTAGCAATAAACGACTTAGTTGAACCATTCAGTATGCTTTCAAGCGTTGCACTTCTAAAATCACCATCAAAAATTTATAATTACTATCTGTTTTCTGTTCTCAGTTCGCCTTATTTTTACTCCCTCATGCGAGATGATATGTCGGGAGTTGCAATAACTAGAGTTACCCTTGCAAAGTTAAACAAAGCTTTAATTCCCCTCCCCCCATTAGCCGAACAACATCGTATTGTTGCCAAAATAGATGAATTGATGGCGATGTGCGATCGCATATCGTCACGACAGCAACAAAAACGTGAAACCCGCATCAAAATAAATAATACAGCCATAGGACAGCTACTTACAGCCCGCGAACCAGAAGCATTTAACAAAAGCTGGCAGTATATTTGCAACAACTTCGACCAATTTCTCAGGTTGGAACCAAAGCCCTTCTGAACTAGCAAACCTTGTAAGTCAAAAGTAATATCTTCTCCAAAAATATGAATTAACTCAGATTCTTTTTCACGAAAGAATGTATTTATATTATGTTCATCTTGAATTCCATCATCATTTAACCCAGAAGTAATAAATCCTCTATCAGATAAAATTGAGCGAAGAGAATTTTCAATCTGAGGAATAAGAAGATGAGTCGCAACTAAGTAATCTCCTACTAAACCTGCATATAGTCCTCTTGCGTATATATCTTCACGTCCTTGAGGTACAAATGCACTATTAGCAACAATAGGGTAAAAGTCACTAATTTTAACGTTATGCTCCAAATTAATTTGATACATAGCGGGTGCAATCACAGCTTCTGCTTGCATTTGCTGGTGATATACTGCTTCTCTAAACATTTCATCTCGTACTGAAGACTGGCGACCAACTACTTTTCCCTGTTCATTCATTATTACTATTGGGAAAAATCGCTGAAGAATAAATTTTTCAGCATTTTCTTCAACTCTTGCTTTCAATTCAGACACTTTTGGGGATTTTGCGATTAAAGCTAAAGAAAATAAAGCATCTTGGATATTTTTACCCTCAACATATCTTCTAGCTTCTTTAACAAATTCACTAATATCTAATTCTTGTGATATTGGAACTAATTCCGATCTAGATTGTTTTTGATACTCAATTAGTTTTTTATGTAAAACTTCTACTTGCTGCTTTGCTGCTTCGCCTCCTACTCTTCTAAAAGCTTCAATGGCACTTTGTAGATGGCGCGATGCAGTTAGGTAACTTGGGGTTTCTCTTTCTAATGCATCCTCTGCTTCCTTAACATATGTTTCGGCTAAACGTGTCCCAGCCTCACGTTCCTTATCTGAATCTTTTTCCATTTTGTGCCAGCCAACTTTCACTCCCCAGCAGTCACGAGCTTTATGCCAGTTATGCTCACTTTCAGCGCGGAGTGCTGCTTTTTCAGCCAACGCTGAATATTTTGATGGTTCACCTTGCTTTTGCTCTTGCAATAACTCCATCAGCTTTACTGATAAAAAAAGCTTATCTTCCCCTTGATACTTATCTAAAACAAATTCTATATGAGCAATAACTTTAGAAGAATGTTGTTTTTGATTTGATTTACGTGATAGGCGAAGTGCCCTCTCAATTCTATCTACACAATATGTCCATTTTTCTGGGTCTTCTAAACAAGATGCAGAAGCTAAATATGAATCAACTGCTAGTTGAGCCATACGGTAATCATGTAGCCTAATCCATAAAATATCTGCAATTCTTGCCCGTAATTCTGCATCAGTAATGTCTGGTACAAAATCTCTAATAATATTCAAATGTGCATCACTAAAATCAGTTGGAATAGGACTGCGGGAACCATCATTCATAACCCACAATGCAGCAAAAGGCTCATCGTTAGACTCAGATTTTAATCTTGGAGAGGTAACACATCCTAGTAGTGTAAGGGCTGCTTGATCTGTAATATTTCCTAGTTCTTGAGCTTCTTTTGCTTTTTCAAAAAACTTACTACTATATCTCTCACAAATTTTTTTGTCACAGTTGGTTATTATTTCCTCGTAAGCAGACTGCTCAAAATCTTCTTTAGTTAAGGGAATTTCCGACAAAGACATATAGTTACACAAATACGGAGGTTTCTGTTTTTTATACTTTAAACTACATTGTAGTATGTCTATTTCAAATCTTTTTTACTGGAAGCCCTATTGGAAACTTTATTTTTGCAACCAGTGCGAAGATAATGAAGAAAATTGAAGGGGCGGGCTTCGGACAATGACGCTACCCCTTCATTCTTATTAAACCTAAGACCTATACCGAGTTGCGTTCAGTCCTCCTTACGAACACCCTTAAAAGGTTCACCATTCTGCTTTGCGTCCATAAACTGTCCGGTTTCAGCATTACGCTTTACCCATTGCTCGGTCACAGGATTGTAAGTTTGGCTACGTTTGTCCACAGCACCACGGCGATAACCGTTACCTGTATTCTTTGCCATGTCTTTATGATCTCCTTAAAACTAATGTAAAACAACTTTGACATTTTCTATTATAATTAGAGAAAATAGTATCAACAACTTTGACTTTTTTTTAACACCTTTAGCAATGCTCCTTCGGAGCCGCTACGCTAACGCAGGAAATAATTAGCCATGAAAGAGATGATTGCTGCGAACCTGATCCGCTACCGTAAAAGTCTGGGCTTGTCTCAAGAGCAACTTGCAGAACAAGCCGGGGTAACTCGCCAGAGCATCAATAACTACGAGAACGCCAAAACTTTACCAGACAGCAAAATTCTCTCTGCTCTGGCGAGTGTTTTGGGCATTACACTCGATGACTTGCTACGCTCACAAGGTAAAGGGCTACCCAACTTCCGGTTCCGCGCTCATGTTTCCTTTGACAAAAGTCCCCAGTTTGCAGCCCAAGTTCTACGAATGCTACAAACTTATAACGCCCTAGAACAAGCCGTTGGCTTACCAACCTACACCCCAGAAAGTACACCTTGTCACCAAGTAGAAGGCAACGAAAAGCACATTCAGACAATAGCCGCTCTATTTCGCCACCGTTTGGGATTGGGGGATGCTCCTATTGTCAACCTGTTTCAATCTGTGGAAGAAATTGGCTTAAAAGTTTTACGCCAGTCGATTCCAATAAAAGGTTTCTTTGGTCTAAGTGCCTGTAGTGATATCGAAGGTGCTTTTGTATTGGTAAACACCCATGATGTAACTATTGAACGTGAATTATTTACCTTGGCACATGAGATTGGACACCTGATTTTCCACCGAGTCGAGTATCAAGATACTTTAATTGAGGAGGGAACTAAAGAAGAAGAAAAAGCACGAGAGAAAGTAGCTAATTATTTTGCAGGTCATCTGCTTGTCCCCCAAGCTGAATTTGAGCGGATATATGCCCAAACGAAGGATATTGTTAAACTCAAACGGCATTTTCGGGTAAGTTACCAGGTAATTTTGAACCGTTTAGCAGAAATGGAAATTATTGATTACGCCAAAGAGAAAGCCAAAATCTGTGCAATTTATAAAAAGCATTCTGGAGGGGCATCTCTTCAAAATTCAATGGAATTACCACCAGCCCTTGACAATAAGGAATTTCCAGAAAATGAACGATATGAATACCTGATTTGGGATGCCTTAAAATTAGCTAAAATTTCCGAAATGAAGGCTGCGGAGCTTCTCAATCTAACCGTTGAGCAACTGCGGGTGCATCGTCAAGAAAGAGAGGTTTATGCAGTTGTCTAATGGAACAATTCTTGACGCAACAGCACTGATTGATTTTTGTTGGCTAAACGAGTGGGGGTGGTTACAACAGCACTATAGCCCGTTGTACATTGCCCAAGAAGTTCTGGACTCAGATCAACTAGAACTTCCCACCCGTGAAGCCGCAAAAACTTACCTAACAGCGCTCAATCTCTCAACAGAAGAAATGTTCGCCAGTTTTCTAGAATTTGGCGCAAGAGAACCTCTTTTGAGTGCCGCAGACCGTTCTACAATTGCCATTGCCCGTCATCAGTTGCTTATTTGTGCCAGTGATGACGGGCTAGTTGTTGAAACTTGTAAAACATACAACATTGCCTATACCAGAACACTGCGATTATTCGGTGAGATGGTAGAAACTAAACACAAAACAGTAATAGAGGTGACGGCAATGGCTGATACATTAATCCAGGAGCGAGGTAAACACATTTCTCCCAAAGTTTTAGCAGACTGGAAGCAAGGATTACAACAAGATGACATCTTGTAACTTCCCATAACACTCAAGTTACAAGATTTCATTAGTTTTACAGTGCCTAATTTCCCCATCCCTTGGGAGGTAAAATGGAGAAGAGAGCGAAGGTGAACCAACATTCTCTTGGAACGGAACTCCACCAAGATAAGCTCCATCTCAACTTACAGCGTAGTTTCTTGCTCTGAAGCCCAAAATGCTCCCCTCCGCCTTTAGAAATCGTAGGCGATCGCAATTCCATTCAATTAATATGTTAGCTTTGACCCTCGAAAAATAAATCAAACAGGAAATAATTATTATTCTGTTCTACACGACGTATTTTTTTGTCAATAGTAATAATGCCACTAATGAAAGCGTCACTTAGAACTTAAAGTTTTATACGTAATATCACGGTCTAATCTTAAAACTTAGATAAACAACTTGTTTTATTTATTCCGTGAGAGGAAAATACGGATATCTACTTTTTAATACACGAATATATATTATGCCAGGTGACTTCAGTGGAAATTCTTATAACTCGTCTCAACACGCTGCTAATCCTTTAAATATTGATTCTCACCTATCGATTTCCACTGATTTATTAAACCCATTTAGTACAAAAAATAGCTTATATGGTAGCAGTAGTTCTATATTAGAAAGTAAAAATATAGCTACAGGTTCGACATTTATAGATAACTCAGGCAGTAACTTTATCGGCGACCCGAATAAACCTTGGGATGATGCCTTTATTTACGCGAATCGCGGAGTTGTATTTAATGGCAACCCAACATTATCACCTTTACCAGGAGCGCTTGTTATTGGTCCTGATGGGACTGTAGATAAACTGACTGGAATGCAGTATTCACGGTCATTCCAATCGTTGACAATTGAAAGACCTGCTTATGATGAACTGCTTGCACCAGCTTTAGTTAAAGCGCCATCAATCACAGAATTAGTATTTAATTCATCGCAACAACCATTAAATACATACAAAGATGTAACAGATGCAATAAAGAGCAATGACAACGAGTTATCAGTAGTTCGTGTTGTCAATGGTGGTCTGAATTTACCTACAGGGTCGCGGTTGCATAATTTGGTGATTACTGTAGAAAACGGTGACATAAATTTTAATGGCGATGCACAGGAACTCAATTATGTCACCCTGGTTGCAAAAAATGGCAACGTCAACCTGGGTGGTGTTAAAGCAACGGAAGTGTCCGTATTTGCTTCCGGCTTAATTAATATGAATAATGCCGCCCGTTTTAGTGGTAAAAACCTGTTAGCCACCAAAGACGGAAGTGTAATATTTAACGGGTCAACTGTGACAACAAACCCGTCAGATTCCGTGTTGGTAGTAGCGAATGGCAATATAATCTTTAATGCAGCAGCAGATACACGCGCTAATTTCCTTGCATCGGGTAGCTTTACGGCAAATAGTGCCTCAAAAATTATCGGCTCGATTCAGACGCAAGGTGACATTATCTTTAATGCACCAATCAAGGTAATTGCTGATAATGTAATTAATCCAAACCAGCCTGCGATCGCTATCATCGATACTGGCATGGCAGCGAATAATCCTGACTTCGATCACAGGCGCTTGATCCCGCTAAAAGATTATGTCGATAATGATAATAATCCTTTTCTAAATATTGGTGAGGGTAGCGAACACGGTACGCATATTGCGGGAATTATTGCAGCAACCAAGAATAATGGTATTGGCATTGATGGTATTAACGACAAAGCTCCAATTTTTGTGTCGCGTGCTATTGGTTCTGGAAATTGGGCGCAAGCGCTGATTGACTCTGTAAATGCAACAAAGCTTTCGGGACAACCAAATACGGTGGTAAACCTTGCTTTGGATTTAACACAAGTAAACCCCGATGGCACGGTAACAACACGCTACGAACTAACACCAGTAGAGCGGCAAGCCTTGGAATATGCCCGTCAGAAAGGTGTACTAATTGTGGCTGCTGCGGGTAATGATGGCAGTGTCATGTCGGCATTAGGGCAAGCTTCCCAGGAGTTTGACAATATTATTACCGTGGGTTCAGTCGATTACAATAACAAACGAGCTAACTATTCCAGCTTTGGTTATGGTTTGGATATTGTTGCTTATGGTGGTACTACTGATAAACCTGTAATTTCAACCGTGGGTAGCGGAACCAATTTGAAATTTTTGATTGAAGGATTAGATGGATTAGCTAACAATACAGAAGGTTCATTTAAATCAGTTGTGGATGTAACTTCCAGCAACTTAACAGACATAAATACAGTAGTTGTCCCAAGCTTTGAGATTTCAGATGATTTAAGTGATATTAAACAACAGGCTTATGAATCAGCGTTAAAGGAAGTATCAGAAATATCAGCAGACGGACTTAATTTTTCAAGTGATAAGCTTACCGATGAAGAGAGAGCAATGCTTGCATCCCAGGTTAATCTAGAAAAGCTTCTAGGGGAATTCAAGTCATTCTTAGATACTTTACCACTGGATTTCTTTGATGTGCTGAACAATCCAGAATTTGCGGGTTTGCTTGCACTATTAGAAAAATTAGATACAACATCAAATGAAGAGTTAGATAGTGGTGTTGGAGAAATGGCTGGAACTTCTGTTGCGACTGCCAAAGTCACTGGAGCCGTTTCTCAAATTTGGGCAGCAAATCCAGTACTTAACTATGTCCAAGTCAAAGAAATCCTGAAAAAGACAGCAGTTGATTTAGAAGCACCTGGCTGGGATGAGGAAACAGGCGCAGGCTTACTCAATTCAGCAGCAGCTATTGAATTAGCAGAAATTACTCAACCAGAAAGCTACGAACCAGAGGCTTTTTCAACTCCAATAACTTGGAGTGGTGAGGGTGTAGTACAACCTACTGAGCGGGCAGCATCTAACGAGTTTATAGGCAAATACTATGACTGGGTTCCGTACACAATTCAATCTGGTGATACCCTCAGTGAAATTGCCTCTGGAGCAATGGGTAATGGCTCTGCACCTTACTATAACTTCATTGCTCGCAAGAATGATATTGCCAATCCAAATCAGATTTACGCAGGCAAAACAATTCTTGTCCCTAAACAAGTCTCTGTTCTACAGCTACAACCTCAAACTTCTACATTATTAACTGTGCAGGGAGGAATTCGCCTACGATGGTTACAGAATCTTTGGTTGGGTGCCCCTACAAGCGGAGAAATCGGACGCGGTAACGGAGTTATTACTCAGTACTTCGCTAATGGCTACGTCATTTGGAACGGTCAAAGAGCTACTGCTTATCGAATAGGCAACCCTACATCTAAAACCTTACTAACGGCAAAGCCGAATCGTATCCCAAAAAGTTTTTTATCGTCAAATCAACAAATTCTTTCCAGTGCTGCGGCAGCAAAACAATTTCTGTCGCGGACGGTTGCATCGGCTCAAAACAATATTCATACAAATATATGGCTTCAACAAGACCGACTTCTCAATTCCAGGTACATCAATAAGGTTAAGTCTACAAATCCTTACGGATATGAAAATCCTTACAGACCTACAGATCGAATAGATGTCGCTGCTGATGCGTTTACAGGCAACTACTTGTTTGGTCCTACAGTCTGCGGTGTTGCTCCAAATAGAGATGCCGCCACTAACAATTTGCCAATTCCATACTCAAGCTGGAACCCACTTTGGAATCAGCAACAGACTGCCTGTGCAGTTCATGACTATCAGATAAATAAAACAGGTAAAGATCCAATCAAAGATTGGACAGACCCTGGTATCATCAAAGCCCATGCGAATTTATCAGCTAACTCCCCATCTAGTAACCCTCTTATGAAGCTTATTTTCGGTGTAGCAGCTACAGGGGGTGCAATTGGTTATGGAGGACAGAAGCTCGGCGAAAAATCTAAAGAATCTTATGAGGAATTTAATCGTAGGGGCGCAGATATGATGGAAGGTGTTATCAAGTGGGCATATCCTAATTATCCTTCTTAGCTGTTTGCTGCCAAGTGGTCACTTTTTCCTAATTATTTAGGCTGTGTGGTTAGAAACTTTTGTAGTGCGATCGCATCTCCTTACTTAACAAGTGTGAAGCTTCCCCAACATCCCACCTCAAACCAAATCTGCCAAAATATCTGTCATCGCCTTTTGCAACTTCTGCCGATTATCATCATATTTCATCACCGTATCGGGTTTTGCATGGCGGCTAAACCTCTGCGTTGCCCGGTAATTCCCATTATTTTTATCCAACACCGTGGTAATCGAACTATGCCTAATCCGGTGCGGTGACATTTGTTTAGTAATCCCCACTTCCTTACACAATCCCGAAACCAAACGTCGAATTGCTTCCCCACTCAGACGCTTACCATTGCCGTTATAGGAAATCGCAATAAACAAAGCCTGCCTAGTTCTACTCGACCTTTTACTGACAATCAACCAGTCTGCGATCGCCTCTACAGTTTTCCGGCTCAAATCAACCACAGTTTTTTGCGTTCCCTTCCCCTTACCTAATATAGATAAGGTACTTGCTTGAGCATTAAAATCCCCCACATTCAGGTTACATACCTCACTCCGTCGCAATGCATTGTCCCACAGCAGCCGCAGTATGGCATAATCCCGCTTACCCTTGAGTGTTTCTCGATTCACCAACCCCAGAACTTGAGTAAAATCTGCGGGTGTAATTCCCGTAGTATCCCGGTACGATTCCACTTTCTCACCCTTAATATCCTCTAGGGTATAGTTACAAACTCCCAACTTTCTCCCCATTGCCGTTAAAGATTTAATTGCACTCAATCGCCTGTTGACTGTTGCTTCTGCCAGTTTCTTCTTGTTTACCAAATGAGCCTTATACTTCAACACCACCGCCACCGCGTGACGTTGTTCTAAGTGTAAAAACTCTAACACCAAATCCTGAGTAGGCAACCGTCCCGATATAAACAAAAAAAAGTTGTTCAAATCCTTTTGGTATGCCCTTTTGGTATTAGGCGATCGCGTGTCTGCCAGAAGTTGTTCAATTACATCGGGGTCACGGTCTATACAGAAATCATCCCCAATTGTAAGGGTGTAGGCATTTTCGAGAACTGTAACGCTCAAAGGTAGGTGGTCAGACATGGCATAAACAATGGTGTGATAATCAGCGTTTCCGCACTATTCTATTTACCCACACAACGAGAGCTGATAAATCACAGTTGAGTGTAAGTTATTTCACTGGATGGTATTTCCCATCTTTTTCGCGATATCGCCACTTGCGTTTAATCGGATCGCGATCGCAACACCAACTTTCAAATTGTTCTTGGCTCAAGGTTGCCCGTTGTTCTTGTACTGTAGGTACGTTGGTTCCAAGCCGTATTGCAAAAGCTTCTTCATCGAGTGCTTCGATTTGAGGTGGTGGTGCATGGTAATTGGGGGCATAACTCGAACGCGAACGCGATTTTGATGCGTTAATACTATTTTGTATCTGTATCAATGCCCCCTCAAACCGTGTAAGTTTATTTGTTAAAGCTTCAAGTTTGGCTTCAACGCTCGTTAACCTGGTTTCCTGCTGGGGATTTGTATTACCGTGGCTAGTGCTATCTTGATTGATACTTTCTTGGAAACGGAAAAATTCTTCTTCGAGTTGGTATAGACGAATTTCTATACTGTTTTCTACACCAGGGACATCGCCTAAAACATGGTGCAATCCTTGAATAACTAAATCTGTGGCGGTGGTTTCTAGTTCGGCTGCTTTGGCTCGAAGTGCATCTGCTAAGGGTTTGGGCAGTTTGAAGTTGATAGATTCCCGCTCAATTCGTGCCATGTCTACACCCAGTTATATACCTTCGTGTAGATAATTTACTATGGCGAGATAAATTAAAACGAATGAATAAGAAAATCGTCAAAAAGCTTAACTTGTAAAGCTCGCCACGGAATTCATTTCGTGGCAGACTTTACGTAAAAATGAGAATAGCGAAGCAAGCGCGACGTAAGTCTTTCAGGAATATCATCGCTAACGTGGACGGGTATGATGACTTCAATACCATCGATTCCAAACGAACCTACACCCATAGTCTGCCGCAGGTTCCCGTGTCGTTAAGCCGAAAGATTGTTAGTTTTACTTCGCTTGTGTTGCCGTAGACCGAGCGGATTTTTTGCGTTATCCCTAAGAGTGTTGGGACTTACCTATGAGGTGCTTTCTGGGTTGGATGATTTGATAAAAACCTTGGAATGTGGCAGTGGTAGCCCTAAAAATTCTGACTGCTTTGCGATATCGGAGATTTGCTCTCGTCTGGATAATTTAGAATACCAAGTGTCGGGTTCGGAGAATAGCAACGAGGTTCCATCGACTAAACGTCTTTGATTATTCTACGATAAAGGGTATATCTAAATTTATTTAACTAAAATTGACATTTTTATTAATCCTCAAACTGAATCGGTTTCCCGTTGAAATGTCCGTAAATAGTTTCTGCCCTAAACCAAGCAGGTAATGTCTTTTCAATATCTTCTAAATTATTGCCGCAAACGTCTTTTAACCCAGTTTTGACAACAATTCTTGGTAAAGGCTTTTTGTTGTCCAGGGTGAATTTTTGTAAGTAAAAAGCACCTTTTCTCATCTCTGCTGTACCATCCCCGAAAGCCGCATTGGTGAGGTTGTGGGTTACACCGATAAAATATTCCTTAGCTTTTCTGGTATCGCTAAAAGTGGAAGACACGAATCGCTCTACGCTCTCTTTATCTAACTTTGCTAGTTGGGTAAATTCATCAAGTAAAAACTGTTCTGGGTCTTCTACCTTTGAGTTAATTCTGTCTTCTCTACGCTCGATAACATCCTGAATGGCTTCAAGGATAGCCGAATCATTATCTGCTTTTAATTGAGCTTCGAGAAGGTTCCAAACCTCGCTATTCTCACCGTTTAAGTGTCTGTCTGCAATACGAAAAACAGGGATGTCTAAACAATACTTTCTTATTAACCCAATTGCAACAGAAGTATTGGTTTTACCAGTGCCCATGTCCCCTACTAACCATATAGGTTTAATGGCATCTACTACCGTCCATAACCACCCGTCCTCATGCTGCTTTAAAGCCTCCACTAATTGATTGACTAATTCTCGATTCTTTGATTCTTCAGTAGCAATATGCTCATCCTTATTTTTTATTCCTAGCACTTTTTGAGATTCCTTATCTGCCTTGTGTTTATCCCTCAAATTCTCTGCAATCTTTTTATCCATTTCCGAGTCAGCGGTGGCAAATTGTTTTAGTGCCGAGTCATGGGTTTTATCTTGTAGCTCTGTTTGCCTTTTTAACTTATCCTGCATTGCCTCAACCGAAATAAACCCAGATTTTACCCGTTGATTATCCCAGTTAGAATTAATAGTTTGGGCTTTAAAATCGCGCTCGTTCCGGGCACTTACCCCAACTAATTTGATTTGAGTTTTATATCCCTCCAATTCATAGTGGGCTGACTCGGAGTTGATTTCTGACTTTTTAGCCCAGCACAGATAAGCTATTCCCGAAGCGATGGGGGAAACTAAAAACCAAATAGCTGTTGATGAGCTTGCGGGAATATCTCGAATAATTAATGATGCTTCGGGCAGTGGGATTGATGCCTCAAATTGTTTCTGTTCCCAGACTTCCTTGAGTAGCTTACGCTCGTACCGACAATATTTTTTATCTAGTTTCTGCTGGGAACGTTGACTAAATTCACTCCCGTAATTAGGGCTACGATTTGCAGTTTTCGGACAGAACCTTACCCCGACGATATCATATGGTCTTTTACTTTGTCCCAGGAACATTGAACTGCCCAATGCTACTGTTAACCATAGAACCGTTAATCCAGCATATGGATTTTTCATTTTCTTCGTGAATCGACAATTACATAAATTCCTGCCAGTCCAATTAGCCCACCAACAATTAAAATAGTGTTCTGTTTATCGTTAGGTAGCTTGTTAAAATCCTCGACTGTGTTTTGAAGATTTTTGTAAGTTTCGCCGGAAGTGTGAATGACGCTGATAAAATTACCTAACGCACTCCAAATCAAAAAAGCAGTTACTACAGTCGAGAATCCAAACTTGATAAACCTCCCCATAATGTCTTGATTTCCTTCGCTGTTACGATTAATTAATTCCTCGATTACTTCCCGGTTTGTTATTTGGTTAATAATTAGAATTACTGAAAATGCTAACCCTATTCCTCCGGTTCCACTTGTCAGGATTAAAAACCGAGCTAAACTGTACGAAGTAATCCCCCAAAAGCTCATTTCTAATCCCTTCAAAACACTGCGGTTCTTGCTTAGTTTCCGGGTTAAATTATCCTTGTAAGCCCTAATAGCTTCCTGCTCATCGGGGGTAAATAATGTATCTTCTTCCGTGGGGTAATTTGGTTGCTGTTCCCTATTCTCTCCTAAGTCAAAATATGTCATAATAGAGTTATTTCACATCATTTTATTGCCTGAAAAATTCACGTTATGAAGGCAATTTTACTAATTAAAAATATCTCGAATATTGTTCCACAGTTTTACAAGAGGATTGGTTGAAAATTCTTTTCTGGGAATCAAGCTTAAATCACTGTCCGAGCCGTTTTCGAGTAGATGCTTTATTTTTTTATTTTCGTAGTCCTCATCCGCTTTCATCTGCGCTAGGAAGGGTTTATTAGTGATTGATTCAAGGCTAGCTTTCGCGTTAACCGTCGCCATTTGAGTATCTACCCATGCCTGCAACTCGATTACGTCCATTGCGTCATCATGGCGTTGGTTCTCAGATTCCAGCTTGGCGAATAAACTAGTTTTATATTCCTCAATCAAATTGTTATAGCGGGTGTTCTCCAGGGCTAATTCTCCCCCTGCTTTATCAATTGCGATCGCTCCCTTGCCACCTGACTTGTAAACCTCTGCTAGTGCGGTATTATACGAGGTTATCCCTTCAATATAATTCTTGAGATTATCGCGGATAAGTGGCATTGCGGTAACTAATCTTTCACCCGTTTTACCCATATCACCTATCTCTTTTAATGCGCGTTCATCGCCGTCTACAGCACGCATTATTAAAGAATTATTAATGCCGAATTTTTTAGTAGTAGCCTTTTTAATGTCCTTGCCAAAAGTAGATACGTGGTCACGAACCTTAGCTTTGTTTCTCATTTTAATCATCCTTACATTGATTTACACAGAGATATCCTTGCTCAATTAATATTTGCTGTCGCTGCCGGGGTGATAGCGGTCGCACTGACCACAAGAATTGAATTATTAACGGTAGTATTGCAATCCCAATACTTAAAAAATAAAAGGTATATGGTTTAAGTTTTGAATGCGGCTGCAATGACTTTTGATAGTTCTTTTCGCTTGGCTTCCCCCTGTCGAAAAAAGTTGTTCATTTCCGCGAACTCCCCAACCAGGGTTTTATTTAATTGTTTTCTACGAGATTCAATATGCTCCCTGGCATCCTTTATTTTTTGCTCTAATCCCGATGTGCGATTGTCATTATAGGTAACGATTACCCCTACTATTTCCTCAATAAAAGATTCGTAGTCGAGAAAATCATCCTTAATTTCAGATGCTAAATCCACCACTTCTACTTCTGACAATTCAATTCCCAAGCACGATGCTTGAGCCGTAATTAATTCGTGTTTTTTCCCCTCACCCACCACAATTTCTGATGAATTATTTTTATCGATTTCCGAATCAGGGGCAGGAATGCGGAGATTATTTTTATCGATTTCCGCATAATCTTTTATTTTTTCGTCACGGTGATTGCTGTCGCTGGGGGTATCGTTTAGGTCGGAAATTAATAAATTGTTGTCGGGTTCCCTGGTGAAATTAATAAATTTATCCAGCAACTTGGTTGTAATTAAATCCGTCAGTTCATCCGATAAATTTTCTGGGTCAAATCCAAAAACTTTTATTTGCTCAATTAATTCTGAGCGTGCAATTTTTGCTCCTTTACTCGATATCCGAGATTGAATCCGCTTAATATAATCTGTCATTTTTTTACCTCATTTAACTTACTTTGAGTGTAGATTGGGTGACTTTATTTATTTCTTTTCTCAGCTTGTATGTGTGCGCTGCCAAAATAATCGGGTACAATTCTTTTGACTCATAAATGCGGGTTTTTCGGAACCCGTTTAGCGGACGGAACCACTTTGTAAGGGTGTTGGGGTGAATTGTGATTTTGTGTTGGTCGAACAATTCCAGCAACTCTTTGCCGCTAATTTCTGATTCCTGAGAGGCAATTAATTGATTAGCTACCTTTACCGAATTTACGACTGGGACTAACCTTAAATCGCACTTTGGAAGTTGTTTTTTGACTTCAGCTAACCAGGTAATATTCTGCTTTATTAATGGAAAGTCATCCCCAAAGATAGGCTTTAAGCGATACCAACTTGCGTCACTTATCCGCCTTCCAAGTACCTCCTCAAACAAGTTTCTCGCTTCTTTTTGGTCTAGTTTTCTCATCTCATTACCCCGTTACTTTGGGTATTTAAAACTACTCTATGAAGTTTGCAGCACTCCGTATTGCTACTGGTTTCGCTTTTCACCGCTGCTGTCGGTCAGTTTTCAGTGAGTGATATCAGCAGCCTGTGAAAAACACATTTCTTTACGAACCGCATCGATGATTCACGTTTGCGGCATGTCGCAGTCGATGAAACAATTTTTTACAATCGGGACTTTCTTTTTTGTAAATCGCTATATCCTTCTCGCAGTCAGGGTGCAGAAATTTTCACAGGTGTGATTTGGTCTTTTTCTGCCGTGTTTTTAGGGATTCTGGATCAATTGCCTCCTTGGGTTCCTATGCCTTAGTGCATATGGGGTCGGGAGTTGTGAGTCAGTCTGTGTAACGAAGTTAGCCGCCTAAGACTGACAACAAACTTTTATACTTGATTTAGTTTAGCACTAACATAGTGCTAGTGCAATACTAGAATAGTGCTAGTGTAGTAAAAATAAAAAATAACGGGGACGTTTAGCATCTACGCGACACTGATACTATGGAAGAGATGTTTTACAAAGAGTTGATAGACAAAATGGCTGAACTGCCCTCTGGTGGAATTCCATTATCGGAACATGACCTTGACTGGTTTAAAGTGATGACCAACATGGCAGAAAGGTCTGTTCGGGCTAATCTGGGAAGTGTTGTTACGACCTTTGTCTGTAAATGGAAAGATAGCTATAAGGAGAAAATTGAGTATGAGGCTAATAAATATGGTTTAACTTTTGATGAAGTATTCGCTATATATCGTGACTCATCTACTGCAAAAGAAGCTTTAGAAAAAAGACAACAGCTAATTAATGAAAAAGAGCCAAAAAAATAAGAACCTCTCATCTTGAAAGATTCTTATAAGAATACGAAAATAGGGTTTGAGTTTTAGCCAACTTTTAAGGTAATATCTTCCTGCTCTTCCGGTAATATTGCAGCTTTTCTCAACTCGCGTATTACTTCTGGAACAATAAGTAGTGTTTGTTTCTTAATAGAGATTTTTTTGATACCGTCTTCTTCTCGGCAATTGTCTATAACATTAGATATAATCGCGCTTGCATCATCATAGCTAAGGCGTTTACTATTTTTTATTTTATCTATTGCTCTTTTGAAAAACTGATTGTGGATGTCATCATCAAAATTTAAACTTGTCACCATTTTAAATTCAATTACTCCGCTTTTTTCTGCAATGAGTATCACAGCAAGCGAACCATCGATAAGTTCTATAACTCTTTCTATACCTTTATCAGGAAATTCTCGAAAAAGTTTTTCAAGAACTTGGAGCGACCAGTCTTCCCGGAGAAGATTTAAAACTCGTAGGAAAATTAGCTGATTCCAGTTATAAGTAATTGGGTTCTTTTTCGGTTGCACAATCTCCGAAACACTCAGGTTGTATAACTGCTTTCGACTAAAGCCAGTTAGGGCTACTACCTGCTTCTCGGTAAACGTGGCAATTTTCTCCAGCATAAAGTGTGTTTGTCTTAGCTCTCGCGTCATTTTCGTACTCCCTTTAATATAATTCACTGTCGCAGCTTGCGACATACACTCAAACCGCGCATCTTGGTATATATTTAAGAAAGGGTAGTAGAAAAGACTTTGCAACTATTGTAAATCGTTCAAATACCCGGAGCCATCTGGAATCTGCACTCATAGACTCTTGTAGCCGGAAACTTAAGAAGTCTTTTGAGTATTCCAACCAGTAGCTCCTTACCAACCCACACCTGATTTTTCTTCCACCGCATACTTTTACGATGCAGGATAGGGGTGTATCTATATATATCTTATCCTATATCAAATTGGTCGTAAACAGTGTAAAGAAGAAATTGGGATGTGGACTATCTATTGAGATTTGGAAAAATGGACTCAAATAGCTTATCCCCCAAAACAATCCGCTTTGCTGTAAACCCCTCGGTCAAGGACAAGGATGACAACTACGAACTCCTAGCAACGGGCTTTAAGGACAGTACCGGGACAATACAGGATGTAGCCGACCACGTAAAAGCCGGACATGCCATTTGTGCTGGACTCTTGGGGAATCGTCGCCGTTGCAAAAAAAATATCATTGGTAGCAATTGGATACTGGTAGATATTGATAACTCAGATGTCGAGCGCGATGAGTCGGGCAACCCAATTAAGGACTTAGAGGGCAAGTATAAAAAAATTTACAAACACCAGTTATTGATTTCAGAAGCGCTGGAGCATGACTTTATCAAAAAGCACTGCGCGTTAATCTATACCACCGCATCCCATACACCAGAATGGCAGAAGCTCAGGTTAATTTTTGTGTTACCTGAATACGTAGAAGGTGCGGATACACTAGAAGCGTTAATTAGATTTTCACTTGAAAAATTACCGCACGACCCAGCCTGTAAAGATGCGAGTCGGATTTTCTATGGCAACACGAAAGCAGAATTTCCATTAGTCAATCCTCTTGCAGTTTTACCCACCGATTGGATAGCACAGGCTTCTGAAGCAGCAGAAATTAAAAAGCAGGAAACCGAGCAAAGGTTAAAGGAATGGGAAGAAAATAAAGAGCGCTACGGAGAATATTCATTAGAGCAGGGGTGGAACATTGATGATTTAGCGATAGAGGCATTATCTTATATTCCGCCGCGCTGTCCTGGGTCGGGTAATTATAAGGAATGCACCGATGTTGCGATGGCAGTAACCTCTCATTTTGGGGCAGTGTCAGCAGAAATTATTCTCGAAAAATGGAGTCCTAGTATTCCGGGAAATTGGGATATTGGGAAAAAAATTCGCAGCTATAAAGGTAATGGGATTGGAATTGGGACATTATTCCACATTGCCAAAAAATACGGATTTAGCTTTCCATCTAGAACAGTAAATAATTTCACGAAAGGTGAACCAAAAAAACTAAAAGATATAGTTTCTAAAAAACTCAAACCAACTGTAATTACAATCGAACCTGTAACAGATACCCCAGTTGCAAAACCCCTAACTAGCAAACCTCCAAAAGGGATTCCGGGTGACTCGAGAGAAACAATTTATCCATACTCGGACACACAATGGGTTGTTGGCTACGAGTTTGGAGAAGGAGAAATAGAGTTTAAACAATATAATCGGCTGCCGGACAATTCAATTGAAATGTCAAAGGGGAATAAGCCTTGGGGTGGATACAACTTTTCTGAAGCACTATCAGCTGCTAAACGAGGAAAACAGGAAGAAGACCTGACTATATTACTGTTAGCTCACAATGAAAAACAAGTCGAAATAGCACGAGGAAAAGGAATACCTGCTTTTACTTTTGCAGGCAGAATTTGGGCGAGAGATGAAGTGCGTACAGAACTTTCTTTATTTAAAAAGGACTTAGGTTCAGTCGCCATAGGTTGGATTTCAAGTACTGAAGAAAATACAGCCCAGTCGGATAAAAAGCTTGCATTAGTTGTCAAAATTTGCAAAGAAATTGGTATTAAATTTATGGTATTTGATGCAAAAGATGATTTTGATTTAAGCACTGTTGAAGAAGTACTAGTGAAAGTAGATTTAAAAGATGGGTTAGAGTCCGAGGCATTAAAATCTATAGAGTCGGAATTACAAGATTCTACGGATAACCAATCAAATAAATCAAATTCAAATAAAAACCGTGCATCAACAGAAGATAACTTGAACGAACGCAACCACAATAACCCGGATAGTCGCCTTATCCCCCTCTGTCTGGCGCTAAACTTAAACCCGAAAAATTGTGTTACTTACACAACTTTTGAAAGTTGGATGTACAATCATAAATTTGCCAGAGGCGCGGATTGGATAACAATAAATTCTGCTTATTACAGATGGTGCGACCAAGACAAAATATGGAAGCATCAAGATGATAATACAGTCCTGAGAATAATTGCTGAATCAGGGGAAGAAGCTTATAAACTTAAAAATACAGAGGATTTTAGCTGGGTTGCCACTAAGCCCTACGAATCGAACACGCATAAAGAAGCTGCGTTTAAATACAATCGAAATAGATTAGAGATTCCCCAAGGGATTTTTTCAGAAAACCTTCACCTGCTAGCGTTTAATAATTGCGTTGTAGACCTGCGGACAGGTGAACAATTACCCCACAGTAAAGATTATTATCTGACTAATAAATGCCCTTACGATTACGAACCTAATAAACCGTGCCCAGAAGTATTTCGCAACTTTGTAATCGATTCGTTTGGCGAGGAATTTCTCTCTGCTATCCGAGCATTTACAAACGCATTTCTAGACCCAACTGCACCCTATGGGCGATTCCCCCACTTAATCGGTAAAAGCGGCGGGGGTAAGGGAACAATATTGAGGTTTTGGGCGAAATTACTTGGGCTAAAAGGCAGCGGAAGCGCATCTAGTTTTAGCGACATCTCGACACCAGAAGGCAGACACCAATTTTTAACTGGACGGCGTATTTTTATGTTCCCCGACATGGGTGGGTACACTGCTGGTGTGAGGACATTTTATGAGCTAGTTGATAACGGCGAAATGTCAGGACGACCACTTTTTAGCTCAGTTACCTACTCTATTCCGTGGAATATTCGTTTTGCCGTAGCGAGTGTCGATTATTTGCAACTCGAAAATTCGGGTGATGGATGGGCACGACGCGCTTACCCAATTCCTGTTCGCAACCGCGACGTTAAACCTGACCCACTTTTGGGTCAAAAATTAGAAGCGGTAAAAGCAGACGTAATAAGTTGGGCATTAGCGATGAACCGCGAGGAACGCGATCGCATATTGTTGTCTCCACCGGAATCCGAACGGGCAATAATTGCATCTCTTAACGCCAGCCTACATGCCGACTCAACCCGAAGTTTTGTTGACCTGTGCTTGCGCCCCTCGTCCGAACCTAGCATTGTTTCCAATGCTTTACTGCACGAATTATACAAAGCTTATTGCAAAATTCACGGTTATTCACCTTTGGGGATGTCGAAGTTTATTTCGCACCTGAAAACAGTTCTTCCCCGCAACTTTTACGAAAGAAGCTGGGGACCGATGAAGGATGGGGAACGGGAACGAATCCAAGCACATTGGGAATACATCCACATCCCGCCAGATATATTCAAAACAATTGGTTTAAATTCCGACAACTCCGACCAAAACCGGCAATATAACCCAGAATGGGTCTGCGTCAAGTCCCAATGTCAGGACGGAGGGTTGATGGAGTTTGAGGATTTTTGGAACCGACCACAACAGGAACCGGATTTTACTCCGACTGAAACGCCAGAACCTAGTATTGGTAAGGGTGTCCAGGGTGTCCAGGGTGAAAAAACCACTGTTTTAGTCCGTGGACAGGCTGAAACCCGCTCTGGGAGCGACTGTCCAATTTGTCCAACTGTCCAGGGTGAAAGTTTAGCTATAAAAAAAGCAACAGGAACCGAAAATTTCAAAAACACAAACGAAAATACTCAACCAGAATTTTATAATCTCCAAACTCCCCCTGGACAAATTGGACAGGGTGGACAGTCTCTCCCAGAGCCAGTTTCAGAGTTTACCCCAGTGGATGGACAAATTGGACAAATTGGACAAACTGTACTGGCTCAGGTTTCTATACCACAAGATGTGACATACAACCTAACTTCTTTGCAAGATGCAATCTTGGCTATGAATTGGGAAATGATTGCTTCTGTCATGCAACTTTGGACGGAGGCTATGAAAAAAGCCGTGTGGGATGGGTTGAGCAGTGATGAGAGGAAAGCACTCAAAACATTGACTCCCCAACGTCAGCCCGAACCAACTGTTAATAATAATGATGCGGAAGTTTTCTCCGAACTAACCCCAGAAGCTTTAGTAGGTAGGGAATGTTTGGTCAAGTCGGGCGAGTATGCGGGACGGCGGGTAATTATCCAAAGTTATATCGCGTCCGATAATGAGTTTCAGGCTTTTTACAGGACGGGGGATAATGAATATTATTTCGGGGTTAAATACTCTGATGCAGTCCTGCCTGATGTGTGTTTTGATGATTATTCAATTTGTCAAAACGGTACTTTTGATGAAATCGCAATCGGCTCTAGAGTTGAAATAATTGACCCTAAATCCCCGGAATATGGTTTCAACGGAGAGGTGACACATATATATGATGGCGATGCACAAAGCTGCTTTGTGGAATTTGCGGCAACTGCAAGTCAAAACATTTACGGCTCAATGTTCGCGTTTTCCCAGTTTCGGAAGGTGGAGTCAAAATAAGTGTTAGTTCTCCTGGTCGGGGGCAGGGCTGTTTCGTTCCCTTTTAACAGGATTTGTCAAGATGGTTAGCGATAGAATTCTAAGTTAGGGTGGCGAGATAATGGACTTTTAATCACTTAAATATCCGTGATTTTGTTCGTTTTCTCGACATGTTGGTAACAAAATAACCAGTTTAAAATCGCTATAACCCTTGATTTTTAGAGCCTTTTAGGGGATGAATCAGCCCTGCGGTCGCGGGGGGTAGAAATTGCTACCCTTCCCACACTCCAATTTCCCCCGGTGTCGCAATTTGCTATCGGGTAATGTGCTCGTAGCGGGTATGTTTTGGGTTCGGTATGTGTTTTTTGGGTAATTTACTGTTTCAAAAATCTGGATTTTTGATGGAGTAAAGCACCAATCGCGGTAATTTGATTAAGGAATTCGGTGAGAGGGCATCTATGGCATTGAGAATAAAAGTAGCGAGTGCAGAATTTGAATCCGCTACTTCGGACGGGTGGGTTGACGGATTGTTACAGGGGAAAAAAGAAATATGGGTGTATGTGGAACTGGGTACAGAGCAAGAATATATCCCCACCGACAACGATGACCCAAGAACCGAGTATCGACTTTTTAGGGGGTGTGATGTGTTTTATGCAAAAAGCCAGGAACGGCTGGAAGTACAAATTTACGAAGCCGAACAGCTTAACGTAACGGTAATTTTGTACAGTTAGGCAGCGGGATTGTTTTCTGCTGCAACTTTCGAGCGAATCGGACCGCGACGGCTTTTGAGTTTTTGCAACTGGATTTTATCTTCGTTTTCGTAGAGGTAATCGGCTAGTTCTTCGATGGGAACCTCAACGACTTCTCCGGATTTGAGGTAAACGGTGGGCATATTTTCTCCCCTTGCTTGCTCGTGTGTCAACACATTTGACAATACAATATTGACTGTATTTCGCTACTTTTTCAAGTCCCCCGTCTGTAAGGGGGTAAATGAGCAATCGCTACCGGAGATGCTCCGTTTAACCGAGTGGTACTTTTGTGATAAGTATAAAAGTTGAAAACCTATGAATCTTAATCTTAAAAACAGGACGTTTTTTCGTTATGGCAATATCAGGAAAGCTAGAAGTTACCCTTAAGATTAGCGAACTACCAGTTGCTCAAACTCTGGAGAATGGGTGGCAGGAGTTTGAAATTGATTGCGATCGCTTGGTTGTGTCTGTCACCGTCAAACCTAAAGTGTGGAAAAAACTGACTGATGCACAAGCTAATTACCCTCTCTGGATAGCAGCAATTAGTGGGAAGATGGGAGATTTAACAGATAAAGGTTTTGCGTTGCTTGAACCCAATATTCAAACTTTTGAGAAGAAACCGAAGGAACCTAAAGCTGAAGCAACCCCCGCTACTGCTTAAATAGAAGATTGTATAATTTTTTAGCGTAGCAAACAGGCTACCACATAAGCTTGCCAGCATCAGATTGCTCCCGGTGGCAGCTTCGTAATCCTACATAGAAATCGTACTACTCTTGGGGATCGATGCGATTTTGGGAGGGAGCATTGGTCTGAAAGTCCTACCTGATAAGGATTTTAGTAATTTGTGTAATTACGAGTGCGTACTTTTAGCCTGTTTTGGCACGTTCCTGCCTATTAAAAACGGGGGTAGATGAGCAATCGTACAGAAAGTTACGCTAAGGCTGAAAACCTTACTATGCGAGCATTCTATCAATCAATATTTTTTGAAATTCTCAAAGTATCAATTAACCTATACTCTGTTTGGTACAGCAAACGAGTACGGTACAGCAAGGGTTTCAGGCTCTTAAATTTCAGAACCTTCAATTGGTACAGTTTTTCTTCCTGGTGATTAATTCCTTAACGTAACTTTCTGCACCACTGCTTATTTCACCCCGGAACTTGCGGCTAAAGAAAACGCAGCACAAGAAATAGCATCAATGGGGGATTTACTTAGGACAACTTTTTCAATTTCATCCGTTGCTTTACCTCCAAAGTGGAAATAAAACCACCCCTCGGTTCGCTTCGTACCCGATGCGTATCCCATAAAGGCATTCTCTTCCCCCCGTGTCCCTCGCAAAAATGCACCATTGGTTTCGCAATCTTCCGATGTCGCACCCGTGGGAAGCTCGCGCATGGTAAAAACAGCATTTTGCTCCTTGTCGGCATAGAGCCATCCCTTGGAATGAAGACCATCGATAAAATTCTCCGGTAGTCCCCTAGCTTTGGTCAAATAATTCTTTACATTAAGCCACTTAGACTCATCCCCAGAAGGATGTAGAAACTGCGGTGCGGGTTCGTCCGCAACAATTTTAGTCGCTTGCTCTTCCACCTTTGCCCTGGAAGCACGCAACATTCCCTCCTCGGAGAAGCGATCGCATAACCAAGCCAAGGACGAACGAAAATTACACCCCGTGACGTGCATCACCAAATCAATCGCCCCACCCCCACCTTTTTCCGCCGTAAAATCGTACCATTTAGAAGCATTAATACTGATAACCTGCCCCAAACCCTTCCAACGGTTATCTCCCTTGTCAGCCTTATCTAACCCCAAATGCCAAGCCACATCCTCCAGGGGCAAATCCCTTAATTTATCAGCTTGCTGTTGAGAGTAAAAATTCTCTTCTTCTAGTTCCTGGACACGATTTTCTAACTGTTGCCGTAATTTTTCAGATGCGATCGCACTCCTTGAAGCGCGTTTTTCTAACCCAATCATCCTGCTTCTATCTGCTAGCTGGTGATTGATGGTTTGAATTGCGGGGTCAGATTTAATGCGTTCAAATAATTGCTGTGCCGTCTCCCCCTGTTTTGGAGCCAATCTGTCCAATTCCAGCGTCAAAGGCTCCTTATTTACTGCCTCATAATATTCCTTCACCTTGGTGTGCGTGGCTTGTGAACCCTTTACCCCACGTTCAATTCCCAAAGGTGCGAGTTCCTTGGCATAAGAATCTTGAAACTTAGATAATTTAATACTGGCTTGCCGTCCATCACCTCCAAACATCGCTTTGTGGCTCAATTGTTTGGTTTTATCGTTGAGGGGAACGATATAAGCGTGAATGTGGGGAGTAGATTCATCCAAATGTAATTCAGCACGAACGCATTTATCGCCAAAATTATCTTGCAGCCATTTTTTAGAAGCATTCGCAAAATTCCACATCAAAGAATCATCCCATTCCCCCGCCATCGACGGGTCATGGGGACGAAAATATTCAGGGGATGCCGAAAGAAATATTTCGCTGCACAGCACCGCATCTTTACGCGGCTTATGTTTAGTATTGTCAGAAATTTTGTCTAAAACAATTTTTTCTAATTCGGGGTCATCGTTATCGCCAATCAGCCGAATATTTTCTTTATATGGGTCAGCATTTGGTGTATCTTGAAGACGAGCAGTATGTTTTTCGCTGCCGCCCACACTGCCCAAACTTTTTAATTTCCCAACGCGCATAATCGCTTTTGCGGTCATTGAAAAAACCCCACCAATAATTTAGGAACATGCCCCGCAGGGCGAACTTACTTCTGTGTCTGAGAGAGCCAGCATGGCGAACGAAGATGGGCGCAGCCCACCCGCAGGGCACAGAAGTGAAGTGAGTTCACTTCGATTATAACGAAGCTGCTCGAAATGGCTTTTTTTGTAGTAGCAGATGTGTTGGAAACGCCGGATTTTAAAAATACGTGAAACCCAGTAACAAGCGCAATCTACGCCCTTGTTTTGACGAAATTATCGTTGCATCGAATTAATACGAAATAAATGCGAGTAAAAGGGATTTACTAGGGAAATATTAGCCACTAACCTGATAATTACCCCTAAATCCCTACCTAATCCCTACTAAAATCTGGTAGGTAAAATTGCTTAGTTTTCTGGTAAGTAACTGTTTGCTACTGGGAGCATCATATAAATATTGAGGAAAGCTGGTGGGAGCATTATATAAATGTCGAAAAGCTACCAAATATTCTAACAAACAACGAATATTGGCAAAATAAAGCCTAATAAAGATTTTTGACTTGGCTGAAAAACACTTTTTGGTGTGAGGATTATTTGAGGAAAATTTGAGTGTTTGGTGAGGGGTTTCAGAAGAGATTATAAATATAACTAATCTATGACTAGTTGTGTTTGTTCCTCTTGCAAACCTCACAATATCCTCAACCACTCCGGGAGGTCATTAATAATCTAGAAATCTAATGGTGTATATACTACACCATGAACGAAATTAATACGCGATATTTATTTTAACGAATGTGTTCGTAGTGAAGGAATTAAAAGGAATCAAAAGGAATTAAAAGGAATTTGGCTTCCTCATAGACTAGAAAAACAATAAATTTTTCTTATAATTTACCTTGTAATTCCTTGGAATTCCTTGGAATTACTTGAAATAAATGACGGATAATTTCACTTTATTTACTTATTAATTAACAGTTAATTAATTATTTTTGATTTTTCTTGTAGTAAGCTTCCACAACCGCGATATCAAGATTGAGGTGAAATTTTCCGGGGGAATAATTAAGAACAGAAGATTTCACGAATTATTTGCTTGCAATTGGAGACACTTGGAGCCTAATTATCAGAAAACCTGATTAATTTTTCCTGATTTTCTGCCCTTGTTTGGCTCCACTTGCCTCAATTTAACTCCACTCAGAAATTAAAATGCTGAGATTAATTGATAGTCTTCGAGTTTTGACAGCCAAAACGAGAAGCCTCAGATTTAGTTGAGGCTTCTTCGTGGGAGTCGTGATATTTCTCAAAATAATTACAAACAATCTAGCTTGATATTTACAAGCTCAAAGCACCCTTATCTGCTTCATCGTTCGAGAAGAGTGTTTGGCGTATCTGTCCAGTTTTCTAACCAATCGCCGTCAACATCCTCAATATGCTCAATAATGCCACTCACACCAATAGTTCTTCTGGTGTTTCTCAGGCTTCTAGCTCTTTGGAGAGCTTTTGCCGCTCTCACAACTTTTTGTTCTCTAAGAACCTCTGATTTGGCGGACATAAGGATTTTGCCCATTAATACTAACTACACAATAGTTTACTTTTTCATTAAAGATAATGCAGACACTCCATTAGGAGTCCAATCATATACTACATTGTCAGTTCGCCATACCTCTTGAAAGCTACTAAAGTCATATGGCACCAGGGTTGCCAAATACTCTCTTATTTGTTGAGTTCTATACTCTGTTGCTTCCTCGACATGACTATACGGGATTGATCCAGCAAAGGTGAAAACCAAGATGGTTCGCCGCCATACAATAGAACCAAGTTGTTCTGTTAAAAAACGTAGTGTGCGTTTTTCATCTGGGCGAAACCTTGTTTCATCCAATCGTGATACATAGAGAGTAGCGTGTAAATTATGCAAATCGACTTTAGATTTGACAAGTGAAAGATATGCTCTGTCAGAAGCCTCGTCATCCTCAGCTAATCCTGGGGTATCAATTAAACAAATATCTCCCAAAGGAGTGTTCCGGGCATAGTGTTCGACAAATTTTGTACAAGCCTCAAAATCCGACGTTTTAGCAATGTATGCCCCGAATGTCGAGTTAATGAAGCTCGACTTACCGACTCCAGTACGACCAACAATCAAAAACTTTCGCATAATTTGAGCTTAACTTTTACCTTGAGAACAATCCACCGAAAAATCCAATGGCTGCTCCGATTGCTCCTCCAACTGCGGTTCCTACGGGACCAGCAAGGCTACCAACTGCGGCTCCTACTGTTGCTCCCATAGCAGTTGTTTCGATAAGTGTTCGTGTCTTTCTATCGATTGCTGTTCTATCTTCCTCGGTAAACTCAATTTCATCTTTCCATTGAGTTTGAGAATAGCCCGGATTAGGTACTGGATCAGAATTGGGAGAAGAAGGATTCCTCGAACTAGTTACTGGATAATAAACAGGAGAAGGAACATAGATAATCTCCGTTGAGGGTTCAGGACGTTTGATCCGATGAACGGTTGACATCAAGAAAGGTAAAGAACTTTGTGTAGACATGCTGACATAGACTTGGGTATAAAGCTTGTTTAGCCACTTTTTCTTGTCCGGAGTAGTTGGCTGAGTATTGTCCACCGCAACTGATGGGATATTCTCAGCAATGGCAGTTCCAGCATATTTAGTAATTTCTTGTCGTATAAGTCGAGTTCTTTCCTTTAAAGCGGTTCGGTACTTTTCAGGTGCGACATTTCCGGCAAATGTAAAGACGATAATAGCCTTTTCCCAAATTTCTTCACCAAAAGCCTCTGATATCAGCTTAATTCCCTCTTTTTCATCACGAGTAACTCTTGTTTCATCTAGCCGGGATACGAACCAAGTACAGTCAACTTGATCAATTTCACTACGCATTTTTTCGAGGTAATCGTAATCGTTACCTTTCTCCTCGAAATCATCGCAGAGACCAGGAGTATCAATAACCGTGAAGTTTACCCCATTAATTTCATTATCATAAAACTCAATCTCCATCGTTGTTGGTTCATAATCACCAACTGGTGCAACTTCTTTACCCATTAGGCTATTGATAGTGCTGGATTTACCAACACCCGTTCGCCCAACTAAGAGGAAGGTGAACTCATCGCCTACCTGATCTTGTAACCTATTTGTTAGCCTTTCAAGAAAGTCTCGTGTTTTTTTTTCATCAGACTTACTATATGTCATAGTTTCTACCCTTTGTACAACAATGCTGTTTCTAATAGTAAATGTTAACTTAAGGACAAAAAAAATATTATTATTTAGTTATTTATACTGAAAACTACGGTGTTATCCGCTTAGATTTTAGTTTTTTTACCGAGCAGTATTGAAAACATTCTTCCAAATTATTGGACTGAAAGTCTTGTATGATAATGCTTTTAGCAATTTATCTGATTTATTAACGTACAAAAAACCTTTTTTGGTGCGATGACCCATAATACTGTTGATTCTAACAAGCATGGCACTTAGAAAATTAGGGGTTCTATTGCAGTTATTGTCGGATAGTTGCTTGACATCCGTAACCAAAATCACTACTGTTGCAGCTAAATAGTCCAACCAGAAAACCAAACAACCAACTTTATGGGATACCATTTATATGCAAAACCAGAAAACCATAATTACGGTTACAGGATATAAAGGAGGTGTAGGAAAAAGCACGACAGCTGTGCATTTAGGTACATTTTTTGGCTCACGCTTCCGTACTCTCCTTGTGGATGCCGACCCCAACCGCACGGCTGTATCTTGGTCAAAACGCGGCTCGCTACCTTTTCAAGTTGCCGACGAACGGCAGGCTTTTAAATTAATCAACGAGGCTGAATTAGTCATTATAGATACTCCAGCACGTCCGGATTCTGACGATTTGAAAGAATTAGCAAAGGGCTGTGACCTACTGATTCTCCCCACCAAGCCGGATATTGTTAGCCTTGAACCAATGCTGGAAATGGTCAAAGACCTCGGCGATGCAAACTACCGAACCTTATTAACAGTAGTACCTCCCTACCCAAGTAAAGAAGGCGAAACCCTGCAAAAAGAACTCTCCGAAGGTGGTATTCCGGTATTTAAAACAATGGTTCGCAGGACTGTTGGTTTTGAACGCGCCGCGATGGCAGGTGTGTCGGTTAGAGATGTTGACAATCGATTTAAATCAGCGTGGGATGACTACGTTTCCCTTGGTAACGAGATTTTGGAGCTATTAAACAAATGACAACAAGAAAACAAAATCAAAAACCTGAAGAAAGACCAATTTCAAAATTGATTGCAGCAGCCAAAAAACCGCAAAACCAAACTTCTGGTTTACCAGAAAACCAGGAAGTTGGCGAGACTGCATCTACACCACCCCAATTGGAAACTCAAACCGATCCAGGTAATAACGAACCTACAGAGGCAACTTCTAGCTTTGCAGAAACCCAGAAAACCAGCAAACCAGAAACCCAACCTAAGTCAAAAACGAGGAATTCAAGCACCAAGCAAACTGCATCAAATGCTGCAAACCAAAAAAACAAAAAATCAGGAACCCAAACTACTGGTAAAGTGCAAAGTAAATCATCACCATCCAGCACTACTCGTAATACCAAAAAACCAGATACCCAAATAGATGGTTTACCAGAAAATCAGATTACTGAACCAGCAGTGTCTGACATCGAGGGTAACGAAGCTACGCCTACAACCAGAAAGCCAGAAAACCAGATTGTCGAGTCTACATCTGTAATCGAAGCCCAAGATGTAGATGCCAGAACCGTAAAACCAGATAACCAAATAAACGGTTTACCAGAAAATAAAATTACTGAACCAGCAGTGTCTGACATCGAGGGTAACGAAGCTACACCTGCAACCAGAAAGCCAGAAAACCAGATTATAGAGCCTACACCTGTAATCGAAGCCCAAGATGCAGATGCCAAAACCGTAAAACCAGATAACCAAATAAACGGTTTACCAGAAAGTCAAATT
>NZ_NTFS01000169.1 GCF_002289455.1 Brunnivagina elsteri CCALA 953 | reverse complement strand
ATGTCAAAATTTCCTGTGGATGTGCCAAAATCGAAGTAATTAAAAAATTATAATTACTTGGTTTTAGTATTATTAAAGAGCGAGAGCATTTGCCGGATAGTGGTGATTTAGAAGTCTATAGGTTAGCCGAATCTGGACAATCTGTATTGCAAACGATTGAGGAAAATAACTACTATTGGATACCTGAGTTAAGGCTTTTTTTGGGTATTTGGCAAGGAACTCGCGAAAATCGTAATAGTTACTGGTTACGTTGGTGGAATGAACAAGGAGAATTATTATTATGGGGTTCGGAACGTGTAGAAAAATTAGCAACACAATTACGTGCAGCAGGTATTGAACCCGAAGTTTAATTAAATTTTATTCATCATCAATTTGTTTACTTATAACTATTTAACATCTAAAAAATGATACTCAAAAACTTAGATTGTTCGTAAATTTAAACACTTTTTTCATAAAATTAAGCGAAGTATATTAATTCCAGTGTTGTTTGCATGAGAAAGCAAACCCAAACTCACTTGTAAACTTGCTAAATTTTAAGTTTGGTAAGTCTTTGTCACCTAGATTACAAAAAATAAGGATAATGAAAATGGCTGAAGTCTCATAACCAAGATATGCTATGAAATTGACAATGCGGTATGTCCTTGACGTTAAGCTCCGCTTATCGCATCGCATTTACTCTACAACACCGTATTTTTTATTACTTCCAGTTGTAGTAATTTTACTTGGTCTGTTTGCAGTTGGATGCGATACAGCCGAGGAAAAAATTAATACAGATAAATTAAGTATTGGTGTAGTTAGCTACGGTGAAGGTACTATCTCATTAGACAAGTACGATCGCTTTAAAAATCACATTGGCAAGCAAACAAAATCGATTATCGAACTTGAACCTGCTTACAATGAATTACAGGCAGTAGAACAGGTACAGCGTCAAAACTGGGAAATAGTTTTTGCCCCCCCAGGATTAGCTGCGATCGCAATTAGTAAAGCAAAGTATCTTCCTCTATTCTCACTGGAAGGTGTCAGCAGTACTCAACGTTCTTTACTTTTAGTTCGTGACGATCGAGCAATCCAGAAAATCGGTGATTTGCAAAACAAAATCGTTGCTTTGGGGGAAACTGGTTCAGCAGCAGCTTTCTATGTCCCTCTGTACGACTTGTACGGGTTAACTTTAAAACAAATTAAACAAGTACCAACACCGAAATTAGCATTAACATCCCTCAACGATGGAACTGTTGATGCTGCTGCGATGGCAGAACGTGATTTTGAAACCTACAAACGCGATTTTCCCACAACGAAGTTTCGGGTTTTACATACTAGTCGTTGGATTCCCGCTGGAGTCGTGTTAATTGGACAAAAAGTAGATCGTAACCAGCAACAACAAATCGAAAAAGCAATGCGGGAAGCACCTCCCGATATTACTGCTGATGCTGGATATCTGACTAGTGCGAAAGTCCCTAATTACGACCAATTTATTCAGCTAATCGAAAAAGTCAGACCACTTGAAGATAAAGTCAAACAAGTTCCTGTGGTTTTGGTGAACCCACAACTAAATAATCAGATAACACCGAATCCAGAAAAGACTAAAGTTGAAAAAAGCAAATAATATATTTTTGACAAAATTTAATATTTTCTTTGCGTTATAAATAGTATTAAGCAAGATAAATAATCATCTGGAGTTTTCTTTATCTG
Source organism: Brunnivagina elsteri CCALA 953 (assembly GCF_002289455.1). Classification (GTDB taxonomy): domain Bacteria; phylum Cyanobacteriota; class Cyanobacteriia; order Cyanobacteriales; family Nostocaceae; genus Brunnivagina; species Brunnivagina elsteri. The sequence continues at coordinate 11,873 of NZ_NTFS01000169.1, read as the reverse complement.
CTGGCATTGAAGTCTATATTAATTAGTCATAAGTGTTTAGTTCTGGGTAAAGACACGCTTGTTCATCGTGTTTCTATAACTCCCCAATTCTAACCGCAAAGCATTTTGCATGGTTGCTAATCGTAAAAAGAACCAGTTATTTATCAGAAATAGCGGAGTTCGATGATTATGTCTCAGTTCCCCTTGGCAGGTTCAGAAATTGCAGCTGGAACCTTGATTGATAATCGCTATATAATTCAAAAACTACTCGGACAAGGTGGACTGGGAAGAACTTATTTAGCGTTTGATACCCGTCGTTTTAATGAACCCTGTGTTCTCAAGGAATTTGCTCCTGTTGGTACAGGTGAAAATGGTTTAGAGAGATGTCGTAATCTATTTAAACGTGAAGCTAAGATTTTACATCAACTCGAACATCCGCAAATTCCGCGTTTTTTAGCATGTTTTGAAGGAGAAGGCAGATTATTCTTGGTACAGGAATATGTGGATGGTCAAACCTATTCTGCATTATTACGCGATCGCCAACTCCAAAACCAAACATTTTCGGAAGCTGAAGTTATAGATTGGCTAAAAAAATTGCTGTCTATACTTAATTATATTCACGAGCATAATATCATTCACCGTGATATTTCTCCTGATAATATTATGTTACCCGATGGCAAGGATTTACCTGTGTTAATTGATTTTGGTGTTGGTAAACAAATTGCTGATTTCAACGAAGGTAGTAGTCAACAAACAACCTTTGTTGGCAAAATGTCATTAGTGGGAAAAGTCGGATATGCACCTCGCGAACAAATTAGTATTGGTATCTGTTCCCCCAGTAGCGATTTGTATGCATTGGGTGTCACCGCAGTGGTATTATTAACAGGTCGCGACCCATCGTTTTTGATGGATTTGTATTCTTTAGAATGGAAATGGCAACTCTATACAAATGTTAGCGATCGCTTTACAAAAATTCTTGACAAAATGCTCGTTGATATCCCTAAATATCGCTATCAAACCTCACAAGAAGTTCTTAGGGATTTAGAATTATTGGAAAGTCTAACAACGACATCGGAAATTTCAATTCCTGAAGAAGTAGACGATTTAGCACCCACTATTTATACTAATGAACCCCAACCTTGGGAAGTAACATCGGAGTTTTATTTACCTCCGATAGAGAATATATTTGGTACTACTTCTGGCAATACTTCTGGTAATACTAATAGTAAAGGCATTGATAATAGTATTGAAAATACAAATCGAACTACAGATGATACAAACTTTACTAAATCAACCTCATCAACTTCAAAATTACCATTACTGCAACCAGAATTTATTGAGTCTTGCCAAAAAAAGCTAGCTTATTACATTGGTCCAATGGCAAGCATAATTATAGAAGAAACCCTAGTAGAAAATCCGAGAGTTACCCAATACGAATTCGTCCAGATTCTATCTAGAGAAATCTACGACTCCCATGATGCGATCGCATTTACAAGACAGCTATTAACTTAGGAGTTATACCAATTCTTTGTGAAGCTGCACATTATTTCGATTCCTCCAACCTCCCCTTACCTTACGCACTTCGCGTTCCCGAAGGGTAGGGGAGGTGCTGTTATTACGGTGGGGTTATTTTATGCATCTTCATATTAAAATGGTATTAGGAGTTAGGAGTTAATAAATACTTCTTCCCCAATCCCCAATTCAAATACTAGTATTACCATGAGACTTTTTCAATCGATTCATTGCCATTTCTAAACTAAATTGCATCCGTTTAAACGCTTTAGCAAGATTCCCAATTTCATCATTACCAAACTTGTCAAATTCAGCATCCATATGTCCCGTACTAACTTCCTCCGCAACACGAGTAATGTGCTTGAGAGGACGAATTACTTGACTGTTCAAAAAGATATTTACTAATAAAATTACAACCACAAAAACAGCCGAAACTAAGCCAATAATCACAAAAGATGATTTATTCGCTTTATTAATCACCGTATTTGCAGGTACAGAGATAATTTGGGCACCGATAATTTCATTCAACTGCCAACCAAACCCATTCGCACTACCATAACGCTCAATCATGCTCTTTGGTGCAGCTTCTGGGGTACTATGACACTCCAAACAACTTGCCTCCGAAACAGCCAATGGACGGGCAATATAAAAGATATCTCCACCAGAAAGCTTGCGAAAATCGCTTAATTCTTTTAGATTACCATCCTTGCGGAATTGCTCTACAATACCAGATTCAAAGCGATCGGCTTTATCGCGTAAATTAGTCGGATTTAGGGTTGCTTCCTTGTAAAAAAAGTCTCGATAATTTTGCTTGTTCCGCAACACTTCAAAAACTTCCCGCGCTGAATATCCAGGTACTGTTTGCGGTAAAAATTTAGACTCCAATTTATCTTTGAGTTCGGGATTCACTTGTGTACTTGTATATTTACGCACAGAAGTCATGGTTTCCATTAACATTAAACCAGTCGCAGCAATATCGTTTCGAGCATTTTGCCTGAGTAGGGAAGATAAAGCCAACCCACTGACACTCAAACCCATTATTAATATCACTACTAAGAGGATTGTAAATTTTTGTCTCAAACGCATATTTTTTAACATAGTTTTATCTCGCTTGTATCTGAAACTAGCTATTTTGTTGAACTTAATTTGAGGCTATCTAGATTTAACACTATCAACATAATAAAAATATATAACAGGCTTAAATAGCTCGTTACAAACATATAAACGTTCAATGCCAAATATTTATGCATGGAGGTAACGCGAATTTATCGCTAAACCCGATCAATATTAATTTTTATTAATTATGTAAATCGCTAACAGTTATTTAAGGGAGTAAATATTTAAGTTAAAGATTACAATGATTAATATCTTAAAGTTTATCAAGAAAGAATACAGATTCTATACCTTCTTTGACTTTATGCTCTTTAAATTTAGAAATGTCCTCTCACTCATAATTCGGAACTTAATACTCAGAACTTAATACTCAGAACTCATAACTATGGTGTGGAATCCAGGGCAAGCTTTATTTGGGGGACGCTACATCGTTGAAGGTAAACTTGGAGAAGGTGGAATTGGTATAACTTTCCTGGTTAGGAACCAATCGAATCAACTACGAGTAATTAAAACCCTCAAAGAAGAGATATTAAATAATCGTTCCTGGAAACCGCATCGTGATAAATTGCGGCAAGATTTTCGTGATGAAGCTGTGAGATTAGCAGTTTGTCGTCATCCCCATATTGTGCAAATCGAAAATATCTTCGATGAGGATAATTTGCCTTGTATGGTGATGGAATATATTGAAGGTGAAGATTTAGGTAAGCGACTCAGACGAAGCGGAATTGTATCGGAAACCGAAGCATTACTTTATATTCAGCAAATTGGTGAAGCATTGACGGTTATTCATCGTAAAGGTTTACTGCATCGAGATATTAAACCGCGCAATATTATGATTCGCAAGGGAAAATTAGAAGCGGTATTGATTGATTTTGGAATTGCTAGAGAATTTATACCTGATGTTGTGCAACGCCATACTGTATATCGAACTCCTGGATTCGCTCCACCGGAACAGTATCAGCTAGAAGCACCGCGAGGAGAATATATTGATGTTTACGGTTTGTCCGCAACACTTTATACAATAACTACTGGTGTAATTCCCACAAGTGCGGACGATCGCATTCGTAATGTACCCCTCGAAGCTCCAATAAAGTTCAATCCCCAGATTAGCGATCGCGTTAATGTCGCAATATTGCAGGGAATGGAAATGCGATCGCAATTTCGTCCTCAGTCAGTACAAGAATGGTTAGATTTATTAACAAATAATACAAGTAATATTCAGCAAAGTTTCTCCACTCCTTTATCACTACAGTCAACCATCCCACTGATTATTCCCCCAACTGGGAAGTCGGGAAAGCAGCCAAGCTCTATCCCTGAGTTATATCGTACTATACGCGGACATGGGAGTATGGTTTATGCGATCGCTATCAGTCCCAATGGAGATGTTTTTGCAAGCGGTGGCAATAATAACACAATTAAACTCTGGGAATTACAGACAGGGGAAAAATTACGGCAATTTGGACGCTGGTTTTCTGGACATAGCGATTCGGTTTGGAATTTAACTTTTAGTCCAGATGGAGAAATTCTTGCTAGTGCCAGTTGGGATAATACAATTAAACTTTGGCAAGTGAAGACAGGCAAAAAAATTTGTACTCTGACATCCCATCACAACGGTGTAAATGCCATAGTTTTTAGTCCAGATGGGCAATTACTAGCAAGTGGTAGTGTAGACTGTACGATAAAAATTACACAAGTAAATACCACATACGAAATCAATACTTTGATTGGACATGAGGATGCTATCCATTCCCTAGCTTTTAGTCCCGATGGAGAGCTTCTTGCCAGTACTAGCGCTGACTGCACCATCAAAATTTGGCAAGTAAAAACAGGTCGTGAAATACACACACTCACAGGTCATAGATTCTTTGTTAATTGTCTTGCATTTGACCGCAAAGGTGAAATACTCGTCAGTGGTAGCAGCGATAAAACTATTAAAGTTTGGAATGCGATCGCAGGTAAGGAAATTCGCACTCTGACAGGGCATAGCGATGTGGTTTCCTCAATTTCTCTAAGTAAAAACTCGGATACGCTAGTTAGTGCTAGTTGGGACAAAACTATTAAACTCTGGCACTTAGAAAGCGGAGAAGAAATTTGTACTTTGACAGGACATGAGAATTACATTCGTTCCGTTGCGATTAGTCAAGATGGGAGGACAATTATCAGTGGTAGCGACGATGAGACAATCAAAATCTGGCGTTAGTGGTTAAAAATCAATGGCTTACAGCGATTTTACTCTTTCTACAATTAGACAAAATTTTGGTTTAACCGTTGAAGAACCAGATAATCTTTTTGCGAATATTCCTGGTATTAATCCCAGCCAGTTTTTACAAACAACATTAAATGAAAACTTGGCACTTGCAACGGGAATTAATACAGAAAAAGCCCGTTCCGAATTAATTGTTACGCCAATTTTATTGGAGATACGTAGACAATTTAATTTTAAAATAGGTTTCTTTTCAGGTATAGAATTTAATGTCGATTCCCAACAAGGTTTAAATGGTTATTGCGATTATATTTTGACGGGAACAAGTGATATTTACGAAATTCGCACACCAGTTATAACTTTGGTGGAGGCAAAAAATGAAAATATCAAAGCCGGATTAGGACAATGTATAGCCGAAATGATAGCAGCACAAATATTCAATCAGCGTCAAGAGAATGCAATCGAAAGCATTTATGGAGCAATTACCACTGGTACTGATTGGAAATTTTTGCGATTAAGGGATAAGACGATTCAAATTGATAAAAGAGATTATTATATTGTCGAAATTAATCAAATATTGGGGATTTTATCAGAACCATTTAAAACACTATTTTAATTTGCTTGAAAGTGCGATATGCTTCCAGCTTTGTAGGTTGGGTGAAGGCTTTGCGTAACCCAACATATGATAATGGGAAAACGGAAATTATTTAAACCACAAAAATATCTAAATTCAACGAATAAAAGACACTTAAAATAATTAATAAAATGTTGGGTTACGGCGCAAATGTAGATTTATCATATCATCACAAATATTTATCGTGCGCCTGCACCCAACCTACAATAAAATTAAAAATATCTACTCAATTACTTAAACCATAAATATGCTTTTAATTAGCGATATTATAAAAATTTACTTGATTGCTTCAAAGCAGCAATAATCTGGGTATTTGCCTCCGGAAAATCAAAAGTTTCCAACTCATCCAAACTAACCCAACGCACCTCATCACACTCAATGGGTTGGGGAACTCCAGCAAGATAACGACAATGATGCACTGTTAGCGTCACTTGTAAATGGGTATATGTATGGTCAATAGTAATTAAACAATCCCCCACTTCAATCTCAATTCCCAATTCCTCTTGAATTTCCCGCTTAATACAATCTTCCACCGTTTCACCTGGTTCGACTTTGCCACCAGGGAACTCCCATAACCCCCCCATTGCACCCTGAGGAAGACGGCGATCGATTAATATTTTTCCTGTATCATTCCAAATAACACCAACACCGATAATTTTATGTGGTGGATTCATACTTTCTAACTGTCATCGCTTTCGTTTCCTTGCAACGCGACTTCAAAGTTCATCCGTTGTTCGGCATTACGTAAAAAATAACCACTCATCATTGCCGAAGCCAGCAAACGACCAAGGTTTTCTCTGTTAGTTGTAATTGTTACCCCAAAATTTTCCGGAGGCATATTCCCCAGCAATCCCACAATATTCCGCTCCATTACCTGAAATACTTCAGATGAGGATGGCTTGGATAACTGGCTAACGGTGTCAGGACTTAGTGATTTTACATACTGCCATAATAAATTACTGGCTTCAGACTCACTATCAAAAAATTCAGAAACTCGATTCGATTGGTTACTCATTTTTGCCTCCTATACTTCTACAGTTAGCTTCATCTTTGGGGCGATACGCTTGATTGCATTAAGCTGAGTCCCAAGAGGACATCGCCTGTAATATCTGGGATTATTGCTGACTGTTTTCTTCTCTTGAAACCTAATGTAACAAGCTTACTGTGTTATTGGCAGTCGTTGTAACCGTAATTATTCGAGAGTGTTTCCTACCCAATTCGATATTGAATCTTAGGTAATGGGGATTTAAGGGCTTTCCAAAAATAAAATATCCCAACTCTAGATTTATCTTACCATTCGCAACTAAGGGCGGGAAAACCCCGCCCCTACAGGATAATTTAGGATGATTGATTTTTTGGTGTTCCCTTACCAATATCCACTATCTAACTTGCCAAATACTCAACCATATCCATTTTGGATTTGCGTAACTTGCTGAGGGCTTCCCGTTCGATTTGTCGGACTCGCTCACGGCTAATACTGAGAATTTCCCCAATCCGAGCCAGTGTCATTGATTGCCCGTCCTTCAATCCAAAGCGTAATGATATGACTTCGCGCTGTTGGGATGTGAGGTCTGCCATTAATCTTTGTAACTCGTTGGTGAGGGAAGATTGCATGACAAACTCTTCCGGTGTACCACCTGTATCTTCCAGCATTTCACCTAATTCGGTGTCGTGGTTATCTCCCAAACGCAAGTCCAAAGAAAGGGGCGATCGCGCTCGTTCGAGATACTCCCGCACCTGTCTGGCTGTCAGGTCGAGTTCTTCGGCTAATTCCCCCACACTGGGTGCCCGTCCGAGTTGCTGGGATAGCTGACGCTGTGCTTTTTTTATCTTGTTGAGTTTTTCTGTAATGTGAATTGGCAACCTAATGGTACGTCCTTTTTCCGCTATAGCACGAGTTATCGCTTGACGTATCCACCAATAGGCATATGTTGAAAATCGGTATCCTTTGGTGGGGTCAAACTTCTCTACGCCACGTTGCATCCCAATGCTGCCTTCTTGAATTAAGTCAAGTAGGTCAACGTTACGTTTTATATATTTTTTGGCAACCGACACAACTAGACGTAAATTCGCTTCCACCATCTTACGTTTGGCAAATTCACCTTCTGCGATCGCATGATTTAAGTCTTTCGTGTCAATGCTTGTAGCTTTTGCCCACTCATCCAAAGTCGGTTGACGACCTAACTGAGTGACAAGAGACTCCCTCGCTTCGTACAAGCTGGCAATTCGTTGTACCTGTTTGCCATAGAAAATCTCCTCCTCGTGTGTTAAGAGTGGCACTTTGCCAATCTCACGCAGGTAAGTCCGCACGAGGTCTGTGGGTGTCTGAGCGGTCTTCATGGCGCTACTCTTGAGTAATTGTGTGTGGATAGTTGTTTATTGTCGGCAAGTAGATGCCTATTGAGGTTGATGCCCAATGAACTTGGGAACCCTTATTACAATTGTCTTTCATCCTGTTACGGAACAGGCACTGGTCGCATATAGTTTGGTTGGACAAACTAGTTTGACTAGTTGGTATGAATATATGGTTAATTAATTTTGCTTAAAGTTACCTTTTTATGCATTCGACCCGCAAGTACCTTGGGTTAGATAAAACGTAACTGGATAAACATTTACTCTCTCATTTTTAGTATTTTTTAGTATTAAAGATTGTAACATTTCTTAGAAATGGTTGGCTACCCCTTATGCCAATATTTTCAAGCTCCTGTAGACTATTACAGCGTAAAAACGCCTATACCAATTCTACAAATTTATTAATGAAAATCATCAATAAATGTAAAGTTTTCTCAGATTTCTCTCAGAAGGCAGATGGCAGAAGGAATAAAATATATCTTTTGGTACTTGACGAATTCCTTCTGCCTTCTCATCTAAAAAGCCGTGTATTCCTGAATTACTCGCACGTCTAACTCAGTGGTTTGTAACGAACGAATTCCGGCTGCGGTAGCTTTTGCACCTGCGATCGTAGTAATAATGGGGATTTTGTAGGTTAATGCGGTACGTCGAATCAGTCGAGCATCGGTTTGAGCTTCCTCTCCAGAAGGTGTATTAATAATTAACTGGATTTTCCGATTCTTAATGGCATCAAGGACGTGGGGACGACCTTCGTGTAACTTTAATACTAGTTCCACATCTAAGCCATGTTCCTTTAATATGCGGCGGGTTCCCTCAGTAGCAATTACTGCAAAACCCATATCAATAAATTCTTGGACTACAGTAACTGATGCTGCCTTATCGCGATCGCTCATCGAGACAAACACCGTTCCTTGGAGTGGCAATTGTTCACCAGCTCCCAGTTCAGCTTTCGCAAAAGCCCGTCCAAAGTCAATATCTATACCCATCACTTCCCCAGTAGAACGCATTTCGGGACCGAGTAGGGTATCTGTACCAGGGAATTTACTAAAGGGTAATACGGCTTCTTTCACAGAAATATGGGACGGAATCACTTCTTTGGTAAAATTTAGCTCCTCCAATGTTTTCCCCGACATAATTAAGGATGCCAGTTTGGCTAACTGTACGCCTGTAGCCTTTGATACAAAAGGCACAGTTCGCGAAGCACGGGGATTTGCTTCTAAGATGTAAACTTGGGGTGAGTAACTTTGGGCATTGATGACGGCAAACTGAATATTCATTAAGCCAATTACCTTGAGCGATCGCGCGAGTTGTTCTGTCCAAGTGCGAATGCGATCGAGAACCGCAGGGGGTAGGGAAATCGAAGGTAAAGTACAAGCTGAATCCCCGGAGTGAATACCAGCTTGTTCGATGTGTTCCATAATGCCACCAATTACCACCCTTCCTGTCCGATCGGAGATGGCATCAACATCGACTTCAATGGCATTTTCCAAGAATTTATCGATCAAAATTGGGTGTTCGGGTTCTACCAAGACGGCAAACTTCATGTAACGTTCGAGTTCGGTGTCCGAATAGACGATTTCCATCGCTCGTCCACCTAAAACGTAGCTAGGACGCACAACAACGGGGTAGCCAATGCGTTTCGCTACAACTAAAGCATCTTCGTAGGTACGGGCAATTCCATTGGGTGGTTGGGCAATATCGAGTTCTTTGAGGATTTTTTCAAACCGTTCCCGATTTTCGGCTGCGTCGATTGAGTCGGGGGAAGTACCCCAAATTTTGGTAACGGGTAATTGGGAATCTTTTTCTACTCCCTCTAAATATTTCTGCAATGGCAAAGATAATTTCAGTGGTGTTTGTCCACCAAATTGGATAATAATCCCTACAGGATTCTCGGCTTCGATAATGTTGAGAACATCTTCCTTAGTCAGAGGTTCAAAATAAAGCCTGTCACTGGTGTCATAATCGGTGGAAACCGTCTCTGGATTCGAGTTAACCATAATTGTCTCATAGCCCGCCCCTTTCAGGGCATAAGCCGCGTGACAACAACAGTAATCGAATTCTATACCTTGCCCAATCCGGTTTGGACCACCACCCAAAATCATCACCTTGGGTTTATCAGTGGGAATGATTTCGTTTTCTTCTTCGTAGGTTGAATAGTGGTATGGGGTAAAAGCTTCAAATTCCGCAGCACAGGTATCTACTGTTTTGTAGACGGGGATAACTCCAAGTTGTTTGCGGAAAGTGCGAACTACATCCTCATTGGTTTTCGTCGCATAAGCAATTTGCCGATCGCTAAATCCTTGGCGTTTGACATCATACATCTGCTCTTTTGTCAATTGCCGTAAGGGAGTACGTTTGAGGAATTTTTCGACTTCGAGAATTTCCTGCATTTTATCGAGGAACCAATGGTCAATTCCCGTTAATTCGTAGATATCATCAAGACTCATCCCCAATTGCATCGCGTGACGTAAAGCAAAAATTCTGTCGGGATTAGGAGTGCGAAGTTGAAAGCGAATTTGTTCACCACTTGGTAATTTTTCTGCGCGATCGCATCCCCAACCTGCCCTACCTGTTTCTAAGGAACGCATTGCTTTTTGGAAGGATTCATTAAAAGTCCGTCCAATTGCCATTGCTTCCCCAACAGATTTCATTTGGGTAGTTAAAACGGGTTCGGAACCGGGGAATTTTTCAAAGGCAAACCGGGGAACCTTTGTCACCACATAATCTATGGTTGGTTCAAAAGAAGCTGGGGTTTGTTTGGTAATGTCGTTTCTAATTTCGTTCAGGGTATAACCAATTGCCAGCTTTGCCGCCATTTTCGCAATGGGGAAACCAGTAGCCTTCGATGCCAATGCCGAACTGCGGGAGACACGGGGATTCATCTCAATCACCACCACATCCCCATTCACAGGGTTAACCGCGAATTGAATATTAGAACCCCCAGTTTCCACACCAATTTCGCGAATAATTGCGATCGCCATATCCCGCAACCGTTGATATTCTTTATCGGTAAGGGTTTGGGCAGGGGCAACCGTAATCGAATCTCCGGTATGAATCCCCATTGGATCGAGGTTTTCAATCGAACAGATAATCACGACATTATCCGCCAAATCCCGCATCACTTCGAGTTCATACTCCTTCCACCCTAGCAGCGACTGGTCGATCAGAATCTGGGAAACAGGAGATGCGTCAATACCTCCCTGTGCCATTTCCGCAAACTCTTCTTCGTTGTAGCTAATACCACCACCAGTTCCCCCCATTGTGAAAGCAGGACGAATAATTAAAGGATAAGTACCAATCCTCTGGGCAATTGCTTTTGCCTCCACCAAAGTCGAAGCAGTTCCACTAGGGCAAACAGCTACCCCAATTTTTGCCATTGCTTCGTTAAAAAGCTTTCTATCTTCGGCTTTTTCAATCGCTGGTAACTTAGCACCAATCAACTCAACGCCATATTTATCTAAAACACCACTTTTTGCTAAAGCTACCGCAATATTCAGGGCAGTTTGTCCCCCCATCGTTGGTAACAAAGCATCTGGTCGTTCCTTCTCAATCACTTTTGCGACTAAATCCGGTGTCAGTGGCTCAATATAAGTGCGATCGGCTGTTTCCGGATCGGTCATAATTGTTGCCGGATTGGAATTTACCAATACCACCTCATAGCCTTCCTCACGTAGCGCTTTACAGGCTTGGGTTCCAGAATAATCAAATTCACATGCTTGTCCAATCACGATTGGACCAGAACCTACTAATAAAATTTTCTTGATATCGGTGCGACGGGGCATATTCTTGGCTAGGGAGTAGGAAAATACAAATCCAAATAATTGTAAGGGAAAAGGGAAGTAGGGGAGACAAGGGGGAGAAGGAGGTAATATTAATCAATTTCGATACCCAATGCCCCATGTTTCACTCAAGGCTGGAAGATTTTATCATTTATTTGCGATCGCTTTTACCTTTTATTCTGAATTCCCAAGATTCTACTTGTGCAAATGTTTATTAAACTTCACCAATAACCAAATACTTGCTTGATATTTTGCAAATTATTTCTATTTAAACTGAGAAAAAATCTTAAAACTATATAAC
>NZ_NTFS01000168.1 GCF_002289455.1 Brunnivagina elsteri CCALA 953 | reverse complement strand
ATTTACATATCCGCAAAGGTAAAGAAACAATAGTTGCCGATTACATACGGGAAAATCTAGCCGAACAAATCTTATTTTTGTGGAAAGACAAAGCGATCTCACTTGGTTTGTTGGGATTACCTGGGGAAAATATCAGCGATATCAACGACGAACGGATTGGTGATGCCATACTACTTCCCAAAGATGGTTGGGTTTGCTTTGATGAAGAGGAAGGAAAGCATCCCGTGGGAATTCACGGTGGTTTGAGTCGTGAGGAAATGTTAATTCCCTTTTTGGCTTACCGATTTTAGGGAGCTATTAACGGTTAGCTATTAGCCATTAGCTTTAAATACTATCTGGATCGATACCTAATTCCCGTAGTTTAGCTGAAAGGCGATAATTTTTTTGTTTCTCCTGTTCAGCACGTTGTTTCTCCCGTTCAGCACGTTGTTTTTCCATTTCAGCACGTTGCATTTCCTGTTCGGCAACTTCCTCTGGAGTCGGAACTAACTCCCCTTCAGATGTAAAAAATCGTAATTTATCTTCATATACACCCAAATACAAATTCAACTGCTGACTCCATAACCAACCTTGGGAAGTCGGTTGGAGTGGTTCATACTGCCCATCAACTAAATGAAAACCAGCAAACTCTAAATTATCAGGATCGAACCAGAAATAATCTGGTGTACGGAAGACATTTTGATAAATCTTCTTTTTCAAATCCTTGTCAGTATTGCTGGTAGAACTTGACAAAATTTCAATGATGAGATTTGGGTATTTCCCATCTTCCTCCCAAACAACCCAACTTTTACGCGGTTTGCGTTCAGTATCGAGTACCAAAAAAAAATCTGGTCCGCGAAAATTTTCAGATTTGAGCTTACGCGAACTATAGTAGATTGTAAGATTGCCAGCAGCGAAATAGTCATTGCGATCGCGCCACAACCAATCCAAACATTTTATAAATAGCAGCATTTGCTGCAAGTGCAAGTAGGTTTCCAAGGGTGGTTCGTCACTATATAAATCCCCTGGAGGAAATATTACATCATCTTGGGCATCATCTGGTGTTTCTAGTTCGGTGTCGAATTTTTGAACGACAGACATAGCTGTTATACAATCGAATAGCACTATTAGTCTAACTTATCTGTATATACGTGACGGCTGTAATTTCTGTATCTACAATTTTGCTTGTAGATGAAGTCTCTGGATTAATCACTAACTTTAAGCCTTGGCTTCGGCATAAATTCCAGCATTTTTCTCAATAAACTCCTTAGCTGCACCCAAAAGATAGTCATAATAAGTTCGTGCCACAATCGATAATTGTTTCCCATTGGGGTAAACCATGTACCAATTACGCTTGATTGGAAAATGCTCAATATCCAGAATCGCTAAATCCCCTGCATCAGGTAGCAAAGTATGCCGTGATAAAACCGATATACCCAAACCTCCTGCGATCGCTTGTTTAATTGCCTCGTTACTTCCCAACTCCAACTTTACTTTTACCGACACACCATGTTCGTCGAGCAATTTTTGCACAGCACGACGTGTTCCCGAACCAGGTTCCCGCATAATAAATGGTTCATCTGCAAGTCGTTGAATAGGAACATTTTGTTCACCAACAAGGGGATGATTTGTTGGAGCTAAAACAACTAGGGGATTTTCCAAAAACGGCTGAAAATTCACATCCAAATGGTCGGGAACCTGGCTCATAATATACAAATCATCCATATTCTTGGTCATGCGATCGAGAATACCTTCATGATTTGTCACTTGTAATGAAATATCTATACCCGGATATAGTTGACAAAACTGACCCAATAAACGCGGAATAAAATATTTCGCTGTTGTAATTACAGCCAAACGTAATTGTCCCTGTTTTACCCCTTTCAAATCTGCTACTTTCATTTCAAATTGGGCAATGGTTTCAAAAATTTGAGAGCAAGTAGCAAACAATTCTCTTCCCGCTTCGGTCAAATATAGACGTTTACCAACCTGTTCAAATAAAGGCAATCCCACCGATTTTGTGAGTTGCTTAATTTGCATTGAAACTGTAGGTTGTGTAAGAAATAGTTCCTCAGCAGCGCGAGTAAAACTCCCGTGACGTGCTGCTGCCTCGAACACCTTCAACTGGTGTAGCGTCGCTTGATTCAACAGTGGTTCTCCTCTGGTAGCATTTTATATAGGCAATAATTAGATTCGATTTGCCAGACTATATTATCAATTTAGTTGAAAGTGAGTAGTCGATTATTAGTTATTTACTAAATAATTATCCTTTGTCCTATGTTTTTTGGTTTTGTTATTTCTACAAACACCAAATCTCCACCATTGCGAGCCATATTCCAGCTAACAAACACTAAACATTTACAACTGTAACGAGTAATCCTACACCTCAAATGACATTATTATATATTACTAGTATCACAGAACACTCACATTTAGTGCAGCAACAATAATGTAAAAATCTATATGTTTTCCTGATTACAGCACTTCTGGCTATTACACAATACAGTTTTTTTTCCTTGCACCCCTCCTAATCATAGCTGCCGGAAGTGCTGTATAAGTAAAAGATAATTCTGAGTATCAACGTTTATCTATAGTATCTCTAAGTATTTTGATATGCTGCTTTATAATTCACTAAAGTACTTTTTCAAGTGACTGTAATGGATTCGGCAAAAATCATCCCACAAATTTTTGAATTATTGTAATAGGTTTATAAAGACAACAGTTCCAAAATTCATAGATTTAAATCTATGAATTCTATCAAAATAAAGGTGTTTTACTTATGGACGCGAGCGGCTATCATCAAAACAACAAGCAAAGCGTAAGATGCCTTCCAGTCCCAGTTGCGTTGAAGGAGAATTTCTCCGACATTGCTGCTGGTAACGTTACACACCTTGAAGATTAATACTTGGGGAATAGTGACTCAAATTGTACTGGTCTCAATCGACTTGGTGTGTACAACGTTTTTTTACTCGATTATTCTACGGTTCTTCAGTAATCTTGATAGGAAGTTTCACTAAATCAGGTAATTGCACAACCTCTACTTCAATAATTGGTTCCTTAATGCTAATTGGTAAGTTTAACGGTTGACTCAATGGTTCATTTACTGGTTGACGTTTTTCCACCCAACAACTAGCAACTGGCAAGGTTTGTTCCAGTTCGTCAAGGGGTCGAGGAATTACCATCACCGCATTCAATTCACCAATACGTTCAGCCTCGTTCATTCCAGCTTCCACTGCAACAGCAACATTTGCCACAGAACCACGAATAATCGCCGTACATAAACCAGCACCGATTTTTTCGTATGCAGCAAGTTGTACATCAGCAGATTTTAGCATCGCGTCTGCCGCACCTACCATCGCCGGAAAGCCTCTAGTTTCAATTAAACCGATCGCCTGATTACTCAAACGACTATAACCACCATTCGCTAGTTCACTCAAACGGCTAGTTATGGGAAGAATTATTTCTAAGTTAGGGTAAGGACGAGGGATTACCAGACTGGAAAAAAACTCGTTAAATTGTTTTGCTGTATCTTCACCAGCTTGAACAGCCAAACGAACATCAGCAATTCCCCCTCTAACGATCGCAGTACAATGACCGTCCCCAATTTTCTCATAACCAATTAAGTGTACGCCAGCTGATTTGAGCATCATATCCGCCGTACCAACAATTGCCGGAAAACTGCGCGTTGAGACCATTCCCAAAGCAGTATCGCTGAAGTCGTTCCGTTGATTGTATTCCCCCATGTCGAATTCTCCAGGATAATCAACTGATGATTAAGTAGGCAGAGTGGAAAGTTAAGAGTTAATAGGTATTGAGAATCAAGTCTTGAGACAACTAGCACCCAATAATTAACAGTTCTCAATTAATTCTATTCTTACTGACTTACTTAAGAATTAACACTTATTTAGATTAATCGTCTTCTGGCAAAGGTTTATTCAAGGGTTGCCGATGGGGGAATAAAGTAACTAATAGCCGTTGTACGCTACTTTGACCGTAAACATGATTATTCAATGTATCATTAGACGCAAGCGATGACTCAGCAGCTTTGGTTGATTCAGTGGTGGTTTGGACTTTTGTTGAATCTTCAACTGGCTGGTTTTGATTTTTGACTGGGATATTATTACTAGCTGGTGATTGGGATTTAAATTGGGATTTAAATTGGGATCGCACTCCTGTACTACCGTTATTTGTTTGAGATTGTGTTTGAGGTTGTGCTGGTGGTGAGTCAGCCAATCCCCATAAATCACCATTAATATCGCCAATGTCGCTAACTTCTTGCCCAGCTTCTATAGTTCCTGCCGTGGAATTATTTGCAGGTATTTGATTTTCTATAATCGCTTCAACATGACGATTGTGGCGATCGCGAAGCGGCATCCTTGATGCATCGCAATATCCCAAAATAGAACCGGGTTGAATAACCTGTGTAGATGCAACAGAAGTCCTAAAAACCGTAGTTGCTGCGCCAATACAAGCATTAGACCCTATTTTCCCTTCCCCAACCATCAAAAACCCGGCTCCTAAGCTAGCTCCAGTTTCGATTTCTAGAGTACCCCGATCGACCTGGATAATTGAACCCATGCCAATACAAACCCCAGCACCAATAATAATTTTGCTATTTGGAGCCGCTTGCAGAATAACCCCCGGTGCGATGACAGCACTCTTGTGAATTATCACCTCGCCACTGATATAAGATTCAAAGCTACTGCCTAGACGCAGTGGCGGCACAGACATAAAAATTTACACCTAATTGAAAAAATGGGAGATTGGGAGATTGGGCAATGGGGAAAAGTTATATATTTGCTCTATTGCCCTATGCCCTATCCCCCATGCCCTGAGTTACGGACGTTGAATAATCAATTCGAGAACGCGACGTTTGGCTTTGCCATCAATCCCAATCAGACGGACGTACTCACCTTGATATTCGGAAATAAATCCTTCTAATGCGGCTGCGGCATCCCGATCTGAACGGGCTTCGATTTGCCCGCAACTTTGCCAGGAACCTGTACGGAAGCGACGCTCGTCTACGTGTTCCGCACTAATTTTATACCCACCAGAGAGGAGTTGACGCAAGTGATCGGTAACTTCCGAACTCAGACGGGTTGCGATCGCTGTACCACCGGAGTAACTGCCAGAACCGCTCGAACTGGTCGTTACTGCGGCAAAGGATTGACTCGAACTGTTACTTGGGGTTGGGACTGCACCATTGGGACGCTGAATAATAGCTTCCAAAACGCGACGTTTGGCTTTGGAATCAATCCCAATCAAACGCACATAGTTACCTTGATGTTCCACCATGCAAGCTTCCAAAGCGGCAATCACATCGTTAGCTGAACTCGATTCGATGGGCTGGCAACTTTGCCAAGTACCACTGCGAAAACGACGTTCGTCAACATATTCTGTACCAATTCTGTAGCCACCTGCTAATAATTGGCGAATCTGTTCGACGGTTTCGCTGCTGAGTCCAGCTTTGCCGTTGCCGTTGTGACTACTGCCGTTGCTGCTATAGCCGTTACTAGAACCATTGCTGTAACTACTTGTGCTAGGTGCTTTAAAACCAGTCGCAGTGGCAGTGGCAACAACACCATCGGGACGCTGAACAATAGTTTCCAAAACGCGACGCTTGCCATTATCAATACCAAACAAGCGTACATACTCGCCTCTATGGTCTGACAAACACGACTCTAACGATGCGATCGCATCCGAGAGCGATCTTGTTTCAACTGGTTTGCAGCTATTCCATGAACCAGTGCGGAAACGTCGCTGGTCAACATGTTCTGTCCCAATCTTAAATCCTTGCTCTAACAAATAGCGCAGCTGCTCTACTGTTTCAGCCCCCAACTGATTACTCGACACCTCGTCGCTCCTTTCAAATGCAAAACTAAAACCGTTACTTGTATCTGTATAAGATTTCGCTAATTCATTCCGAATCGGCGCAATACATTTATTATCCGCAGCACAGAGATAACCAGCCCTCAATGCCTGGTTGATACCAACTACATGGTGGGCAAAATCCTTATCTTCTGCTTGCACGTCCGGTAGGCGATTGGCTTGTTGCTGAGTAGTAATTATCGCTCCCGATGGTACGTATTTTCCCGGCGGAATCTCCACATCCTGAATTAATGCGTGCATCATCACGATACAACCAGCACCCACTCTGGCATTAAAGACCGTTGAACGGAAGCCAATAAAACATTTATCCCCGACATAGCAAGGACCATGAATCAATGCCATGTGGGTGATACAAGTATCTTTGCCTACCCATACTGAGTATTCTTGTTTATTGTCGCCAATGACGCGACCTTGTTCCAAGCCGTGAATTACCACTCCGTCTTGGACATTAGTATTTTCACCGAGATAAAACGGCGCACCTTCATCAGCCCGAATCGAAGTACTGGGAGCAATAATTACATTTGCACCAATTTCTACATCCCCGATAATGTGGGAAAACGAATGGACAAAGGCTGTTGCATGGATACTCGGTTCGGCTAAATCTTTTGACCACGGGGTAGGGGGTGCCGCCTCCGCCGTGCTGCGGACTGCCATTACTAGATTCCTCCTGAATTGAGTTATGAATTTTGAATGATGAATTATGGAGTTATGAGTTGTGAGTTATGAATTTTAAATTATGAGTTTTATCAAAAATATAATTCTTCACTCCTAACTCAATACCTCTTTTTAACTTCTAACTCCTAACTCCTAACTCCTCACTTCTTCTTAACCCCTAACTCTTCAATTAATTAAACTATCGATATTGGTCTTTTTTACTGTAAAGTAAGCGATCTTCTACATGAACCGTATCAATTATCGCTACAACAGATGCATCTAAAGGACGTTGTTCGTTTCCCTGAACTTGACGAGCTGCACTACCGCGACTTACGAGTACCCACTCATCAAATCCCGCGCCGACACTATCGGCAGCAACTTCATACTTTTCCAGGAGTTGTCCTTCTTCATTAACGAATTGCAACAGCAACAGTTTCACACCGCGTAGACTTGGGTCTTTTTGGGTGCTAACTACCGTTCCCCGAACTCTGGCAATTTGCATTACTCAATTACGGTCTTCTGCCGAAAGGACGAATAGAATTGACGTTTTCACGGAATTGTTCCACATCTTCGGTGTAGCGAATTGGCAGAACATATTCTAAGTTTTCGTGGGGACGAGCAATGATATGGGTGGATAAAACCTGTCCGCCATTGACGCGCTTGACGTTATCAACTCCAGCTGCTACCGAAGCTTGTACTTCCGATACGTCACCACGCACAATCACCGTAACCCGACCACTACCAATTTTCTCGTAACCAACTAAAGTTACACGGGCAGCTTTTACCATCGCGTCTGCCGCTTCAACGACTGCTGGAAAGCCCAGAGTCTCAACCATTCCTACTGCAATAGACATTATTTTAGTTCCTTAACCAGCGAGTGAAAAACTGAACACAAGCAAAACTTTTTTATTGACAAAATGACAACCCCATAATCTATTGGGGATTGGGGATTTTAGATTGGAACTTTACTTAAAATAAAAGTAAATTTTCCGTACTTGACTTCGCTTAAGTGATTTACTAACAGCTAAATCTCAAATCCTCGTTCTTCTACTCAGGGTAGACGCTCTGCGACTTCCCGTAAGGGTAGGGAACGTATCGCAAATCTCAAAATCCTTAAGTACGGAACTGTTCGACTGCTTCGGTGTAACGAATTGGCAGAACATATTCTAAGTTTTCGTGAGGACGGGCGATGATATGCGTTGAAACAACTTCACCACCATTAACTCGACGAGCAGCCTCAACACCAGCAGCAACTGAAGCTTGCACTTCCGATACGTCGCCACGCACAATTACTGTAACGCGAGCGCTACCAATTTTTTCATATCCAACTAAGGTTACACGAGCGGCTTTAACCATCGCATCAGCAGCTTCTACAACTGCTGGAAAACCCTTTGTTTCAATCATCCCAACCGCAATTGGCATTGCCAGACTCCTACAACTTTATTGCAATTTCAGTAATCGGAAAGAAATTTTTTGACGGGGATGCCCATCATGCCCAATCAAAATAACTCTTAAGTTTAAGCATAGGAAAGGATTGCATCCCTGGCAATATAAATTACTATAATAGTTTATAATGAAATAGTTTTAAAAAACTTAACACCTCAAAAAAAAAATGGGTTTCAATTGAAACTAGGGTTCTGCCGCCACTATTGATATCTAAGGATTAAGAGAGCGATCGCTTCTGATTTATAATTTTTTTATATTGTTTTTTCAATCCGGTTTGCAAGCACCGCAAATCTGCCTTGAGAATAACTATCTAACCTGATGGGAGCGCAGTGGCGGTATCCCAGGTTTTTTGATGTCAACTATCTAGATAAACCCGATGAAACATAGCACAAACTTAAGTGTAACTATAAGAAAAATTCATGAAACGTATAAAATGGTATTTTGATATCAGCAAAGACAACCGTAAATTCCTGGTTTGTAAAGAGATATAAATATTATTTGATATTTTTTGATATGTTTGTGATGAAAATTTTTGTAGCCTTATTCCCAGATTTTCTCGAAAATCAGATAGACAAAGCTGTCTCCAGAACATCATAAATTCAAATATTCCCCCAATATAGCTTTATAGCTTTTAGTCAAGTTCGTACATGGAAAGTCGGGGACAAGTTCCCAAGCTGACAAACTAAGGGAAACTTCATGAATCAGTTCCTATTCTCAACAAGTTGGTATGTTCCCCTTTATGGCTTAGTGGGAGCTATTTTAACCCTACCTTGGGCAGTGGGGTTAATTCGTCGCACAGGTCCCAGACCAGCTGCTTATTTGAATTTGCTGACAACGATAATCGGTTTTGTCCATAGCCTACTCGTTTTCAAAGATATCTGGAGTCGCGAACAGCAAAACCCAGTGATTCATTGGTTTAGCGCTGCGGGTTTTGATTTATCATTTGCCTTAGAAATTTCGCCAGTCAGTATTGGGGCAACAGTTTTAATTACCGGGTTAAGTTTGCTAGCACAAATTTACGCCCTTGGCTATATGGAAAAGGATTGGTCTTTGGCGCGTTTTTTTGCATTGATGGGCTTTTTTGAAGCAGCGCTTAGTGGGTTGGCAATTAGCGATTCATTATTTCTCAGCTATGCCCTATTGGAAGTATTGACTTTATCGACATACTTGCTGGTTGGTTTTTGGTATGCCCAACCCCTTGTAGTGACGGCAGCAAGGGACGCTTTTTGGACAAAGCGGATTGGCGATTTGTTGCTGTTGATGGGGGTTGTGGCACTTTCGAGTATTGCTGGGAGTTTGAATTTTTCCGACTTGGACGAATGGGCACAAACCGCAAAATTAAGTCCCTTAGTATCGACTTTATTAGGATTGGCATTGATTGCTGGTCCTGCGGGTAAATGCGCCCAGTTTCCCTTACATTTGTGGTTAGATGAGGCGATGGAAGGACCAAATCCGGCATCGGTATTGCGAAATTCGATGGTCGTAGCGGGTGGTGCTTATGTTCTCTACAAACTTCAACCAATTTTAGCCCTGTCACCAGTGGCACTGAATGCATTGGTAATTATGGGTGTAATGACATCTGTGGGTGCCACCTTGGTTTCCCTTGCCCAGATTGATATTAAACGGGCGCTATCCCACTCTACCAGTGCTTATATGGGTTTAGTGTTTTTAGCGGTGGGTTTAGAACAGGGAGGAGTGGGATTGATGCTGCTATTTACCCATGCGATCGCAAAGGCTCTATTATTCATGAGTTCGGGTTCCATTATCTACACCACCAGCAGTCAAGATTTAACGGAAATGGGCGGTTTATGGTCGCGGATGCCAGCCACAACAACAGCCTTTGTCGTTGGCTCGGCTGGAATGGTGACAATGCTGCCTTTGGGTAGTTTTTGGGCAATGCTAGCTTGGGCTGATGGTTTGGCTACTATTTCCCCTTGGGTAGTTGGGGTTTTGGTATTGGTTAATGGATTAACTGCATTAAATTTAACCAGGGTATTCCGACTGGTATTTTGGGGAAAGCCACAGCAAAAAACCCGTCGTGCCCCAGAAGTTGGTTGGCAAATGGCTGTACCAATGGTGACGCTAACAGTGGTGAATTTGTTAGTACCCTTGATGCTGCAACAATGGTATTTATTACCAGCATGGGAAGGTGTAGATTGGTACATATTGGCACTACTAGTATCAACAACATTTCTCTGTGTAATTATTGGTTCAACCATGCACTTACATAAAGCTTGGTCCCGTTCCACTATATTTTTGTGGCGGTTTTTTCAGGGTTTTCTGGGGTATGATTTTTTTATCCACCGTGTATACAAAATGACAGTTGTTGCAGTGGTTGCCATGCTATCGAAAGTTTCAGCGTGGAGCGATCGCTATCTTGTCGATGGTTTAGTCAATTTGGTTGGATTCGCTGCGATATTTGGTGGGCAAAGTTTAAAATACAGTATTTCCGGTCAATCTCAAGGATATATGCTCACTATTTTAATTGGTGTTAGCATCCTTGGTTTCTTTATTAGTTGGTCATTAGGTCTTTTGGATAATTTACCATTCTAAAAATCGTTAGAAGTTAGAAGTTAGGAATTAAGAGTTAGGAGTTAGGAGTTAGGAGTTGTAAATTCAGATAAATTCCTCACTCAATAATTTTTTACTATTCACTCTCAATTTCTAATTTACAATTTCAATTCCCAATTCCCAATTCCCAATTCCCAAATTCAAAAAAAATGCTCACTGTTCTAATTTTAGTGCCCTTAATTGGGGCTGCAATTATCGGGTTTTTACCCGTTCCAATAATTCCCAAGATATCTCGTTGGATAACTTTTGCATTTACTTGCATATCATTTTTATGGACACTTGTTTTAGCAAGTTTGTTTAATACAAATATTGTGACACAGCAGTTTTCAGAATTTTTACCTTGGATTGATACTTTAGGTTTAAATTATCATCTTGGTATCGATGGTTTATCCTTACCATTATTAGTATTAAATGGACTTCTGACTTGCATTGCTGTTTACAGTAGTGATACCTCTATCAACCGTCCGCGATTTTACTACTCTCTATTATTGCTACTTAATGTTGGAGTCACAGGAGCATTTTTAGCACAGGATTTACTGCTGTTTTTCCTATTTTATGAACTAGAATTAATTCCCCTCTATCTACTAATTGCAATTTGGGGAGGAGAAAAACGGGGTTATGCTGCAACTAAATTTTTGATATACACCGCATTTTCGGGAATTCTAATTTTAGCCAGCTTCCTGGGAATGGTTTGGTTGAGTGGTGCTTCCAGTTTCGCACTGGAAGGTTTGAATACCTCAGCGCTACCACTAGCCACACAAATCTTATTACTAGTTGGACTTTTAATCGGCTTTGGGATTAAATTTCCCTTAGTTCCCTTCCATACCTGGTTACCCGACGCGCACGTTGAAGCTTCCACACCTATATCCGTATTGCTAGCTGGTGTATTACTGAAGGTGGGAACATACGGAATGCTGAGATTTGGGATGAATTTGCTACCGAGCGCTTGGACATACTTAGCACCTTGGTTAGCGACTTGGGCTGTCGTCAGTGTATTGTACGGTTCCTCCTGTGCGATCGCACAAACAGATATGAAAAAAATGGTGGCATATAGTTCTATTGGACACATGGGCTATATACTCCTTGCCGCCGCCGCCGCTACGCCACTAAGCTTGTTGGGTACGGTTTTACAGATGATTAGCCACGGCTTAATTTCCGCTTTACTGTTTTTACTCGTCGGTGTTGTGTATAAAAAAACAGGAACTCGCGACTTAGATGTTTTGCATGGATTATTCAACCCTGAACGGGGAATGCCATTAATTGGGACATTATTGGTAACTGGAGTCATGGCAAGTGCGGGAATACCGGGAATGGTGGGATTTATCTCCGAATTTATTGTATTTCGTGGTAGTTTCCCCGTATTTCCTGTACAAACCCTGGTATCAATGATTGGTACAGGTTTAACAGCAGTTTATTTTCTGATTTTAATGAATCGTGCTTTCTTTGGCAGATTGTCAGAAAAAGTGACAAACCTACCTAGAGTTTTTTGGAGCGATCGCATTCCTGCTTTTTTGCTAGCGGTAATAATTGTCATCTTCGGTATTCAACCCGCATGGTTGATACGCTGGACAGAACCAACCACTACAGCCATGATTAGTACACAAAATGTAGTGGCAAATGTAGCTGAATTAGGAAATCGGCATTAACGTAGAGACGATCCGGCGGGTCGTCTGTGCAAGAATTAAAAGTTAGGAACAAAATATTTACCCGTTTCCCATTGCCCATTGCCCCTAAAAAATACTATGCCAACTACTAGAAATAAACTCGAAAACTACCCATTAGCTGAGTACGTCAAAAAGCTACAAAATGCCGAGGGATTACTTCCAGACAATCCCCAAAATGTCATGGAAGTAGTTGGTATTCTCAAAAGTTATGGCATAGTTTTAGATGCATATTCCAAAAATCTAATTTATATTGCCGAAAACCAATTTTTAGTATTTTTTCCCTTTTTTAAATACTTCAATGGTGAAGTGACTACAAAAAAATTATTCCGCCATTGGTGGCATGATAGACTAAACTTTGAATATGCTGAATATTGCATGAAATCAATGTTTTGGCATGGTGGAGGTGGACTAGATACCTACTTAGATACACCAGAATTTCACGAACGAGCAAAAGCTGTTATTTTAGCCAAATTTAAAAATAATCCGTTTGTTTTAGGACTTAATCAATTATTCCCTGAATTTCTCATCGAGAATTTGCGTGTCTCTTCCTACTACAAGGGTTTGGGCGATTTTTGGCGCGTTATGGCTGATATTTTTCTTACCATGTCCGACCTTTACGATGAAGGTAAAATCACATCAATTCCCCAAGTTATAGACTACATTAAAAATGGCTTGGTAGCTGATGCTGCGATGCCAATTATCTATGCAGTAAAAATTCAAAATAAAGTCTATGATATCCTACCCAAATCTTTAGGATTAACTTTCCTCGCAGATACAGCAATTCCTTACGTTGAAGCTGTTTTCTTTAGAGGAACACCTTTTCCCGGTACTGTTTCCTACAATGCTCAAGCATATCAAATACCACCCGATCAAGCTAGGTTTCAATATGGAGCATTATATGCCGATCCATTACCAATAGGTGGTGCTGGTATTCCTCCTACTTTGCTAATGCAAGATATGCGGCATTTTCTCCCTGAATATCTACACGAAATTTACCGCAAAAGTCTTAGAGGAGAAGATGATTTACGGGTACAAATTTGTATAACTTTCCAAAAGTCAATGTTTTGCGTTACGAGTGCCGCAATTTTGGGATTAATGCCCCATCCATCTGATACTCAAGAACCTAGCGAGCAGAAGGCAAATATAATTTACTTTAAAAAGTGGTTAGATAGATTAGCAAATTCCCAGTTATTGGAAGTTAATAAAACCAATTAGGGAATACTCATATCAATTTAATATGAAGACGCATAAAATAACCCCTACCCTAGGCTGTTGACTCTGAACCCTTTACCCCATAAGACTTCATGCAAAAAATCTGTCGCCTGTTTTTATGGGAAAGCGGCTGGAACACCCGCTTTCCCACAAATAAAAGTAGCATGAATAATTTTCTCGGAAATCGGCTCAAAACAGCCAGAGTCAACAGCATACCCCTACCCCCTTCAGC
>NZ_NTFS01000167.1 GCF_002289455.1 Brunnivagina elsteri CCALA 953 | reverse complement strand
GATGTTGGATGGGAATAATATAAAAAATTATCGAATTATTTTATTGTAGGTTGGGTGAAGGCTTTGCGTAACCCAACATTTTATTCAATATTTGAAACGTTAATTTTTAGCTATTTAAGTAATTTAAATAATTTCTGTTTTCTTGATATCATGCGTTGGGTTACGCAAAGCCTTCACCCAACCTACAATAAAATAATTCGATAA
The DNA here is from genome assembly GCF_002289455.1 of Brunnivagina elsteri CCALA 953. Taxonomy (GTDB): domain Bacteria; phylum Cyanobacteriota; class Cyanobacteriia; order Cyanobacteriales; family Nostocaceae; genus Brunnivagina; species Brunnivagina elsteri. The sequence goes on along the minus strand of NZ_NTFS01000167.1, from coordinate 13,523 downwards.
TTTTTTATATTATTCCCATCCAACATCTTCGGTAAATTCTATCTCTTCTCCCGTACCCCAATTAATATCATAAACACCCTTTTCCACATACAACAGAAAACTGGAATATCGCCAATCTTTAGGCGTTTTCACATATGCATGTCTAACAGGGTTGTAATGTATATAATCAAAATGCCTGACAAAATCATGTTCATCTTTAATTTGATGTTCCCAGAATCTGCGCTGCCAAACCGCTTGTTCGCCCTTTTTCTGGCGCGATGCTGATATTTTTCCTTTGTATTTTGCATCGCAACGAGAGCTAAAATAACTTTTAATCAATCGCCAGCGTTTGGAAAAGTCACTATCTCCCGGTGGTAATGTCCAAAGACAGTGAATGTGTTCTGGTAATATAACAATTGCATCTATCACAAATGGATATTCGACAATAATTTGTCTGAACGCTTGTCGTAATAATATGATATTTTCCGGTTCGCAAAGAAAACCTCGTCGATTGTGGGTGACAACCGTAAAGAAAAATTTTCCTCCCTCGATTTTGGCTCTACGATATTCCATGAAGTCCTTGAATACTGCACAGAAATTATACGAAATTAATCTAAAATCATTGGTAAAAAGCAGTCTTTTTTGCGTTTTTTACGGAACTTAAAGAATATTAGGCAGCAATTTTTACTTACAAATTAGTACAATACCACTTCAACGATTTTGCATGTTGGATTATGCGATCGCTTGACTCTCAAGACAGTCGCTACAAATATATTATTGATATCCAGATAAAATTAGCTTCTCAAAAGAATCGCACCCCATTATTTTTGTACCTAAGTGATTTTTTACCCGCTACTCTGTGTAAATGTTACAATCCTGAGTGGGAAAGTTAGGATATTTCGATGGCTTCTTCAGCTAAATCAATCAAATTTGGTACGGATGGTTGGCGTGGTGTAATTGCAGACGAGTTCACATTTGAACGTCTTGCTTTAGTCGCACCAGTCGCAGCGAAAGTTTTATTTGATACCTACGGAGAAAAAGTCGGAAATCGTAAAATAATCGTCGGTTACGATCGCAGATTTATGTCGGAAGAATTTGCCCTGAAGGTTGCGGAAGTGGTATCTGCGGCTGGATTTGATATTTTATTGAGCGAAACTTTTGCCCCGACTCCGGCTTTTAGTTGGGCAGCGAAACAGGAAAATGCTTTGGGTGCTTTGGTAATAACTGCTAGCCATAATCCTGGTAAATATTCGGGTTTGAAGGTAAAAAGTGCATTCGGTGGTTCAGTACCTTCAGAGGTGACACAAAAAATAGAAGCATTATTAGAAACACCCCTAGAAGTTGCTGCAACACCTGGAAAAATCGAAAAATTTAACCCTTGGGATAGTTATTGTACGGGGATTAGTAGCAAAGTTGATATTACCAAGATTCGTAATGCGATCGCATCTTCCAAGCTAACTGTATTTGGTGATGTCATGCATGGTGCTGCGGCTGGTGGTTTGGCGATGCTACTAGGTGATAATGTTAGGGAAATTAATAGCGATCGCGATCCGTTATTTGAAGGGGGGGCACCAGAACCTTTACCTAAGTATCTCTCCAAACTGTTCGGAGTCATGAAACTACATCGCGAACAAAATCCCAGTGGTTTGAATGTCGCTTTAGTATTTGATGGAGATTGCGATCGTATTGCCGCAGTCGATGGTGCAGGTAATTTTCTCAGTTCGCAGATTTTAATCCCAATTCTCATCGACCATTTAACCAAACGTCGGGGTTTTACTGGGGAAATCGTCAAAACTGTTAGCGGTTCGGATTTAATGCCTTTAGTGGCAAAATTACACAATCTCTCAGTGTTTGAAACACCTGTCGGTTACAAATATATAGCTGACAGAATGTTGGAAGCATCTGTATTGCTAGGTGGTGAAGAGTCGGGGGGTATTGGTTATGGAACCCATATTCCTGAACGGGATGCTTTACTTTCGGCATTATATGTGCTAGAAGCAATCGTTGAGTCGGAGTTAGATTTGGGGGATTATTATCGGGAATTACAAGAAAAAACTGGCTTTTTCTCCGCATACGATCGCATTGATTTACCCTTAGCGAGTATGGAAGTTCGCGCTAAGTTACTTGCACAATTACAAAAGGAACCATTAAAGGAAATCATTGGACTTGCGGTGACAGACTGTAAATCCATCGATGGTTATAAATATCGTCTTGCCGACAATCGTTGGTTAATGATTCGCTTTAGCGGAACCGAACCTGTGTTGCGGTTGTATTGCGAAGCTGCGACTTTAGAACAAGTCCATCAAACCCTAGCTTGGGCAAAAAACTGGGCAGAATCTTAATCTCAATTAGGAATTAGCAATAAATAAATTACCCCAATTGTAGGGGCAAACGGTTGTTTGCCCTCATTTATTTATATATTTCCCCTAATTTATATATTTGCCCTGATTTACAGCACTTTTCAGGTAAGCGAGTACACAAATCACGGGGCGAACAACCGTACTCCGAAACGGAGAAGCAAGCTACGCCCTTACAATTATTACTAGACCGAAAAAGGCTAAGATAGACTAGAGCTATTTTGGCAAATCGAGGATGTTGTGAACGTGTTATCTACACTCCTAGCTGACTTCCGTATTATATTTGAACGTGACCCGGCAGCGCGAAACTGGTTGGAAGTACTGTTTTGTTATCCCGGTTTGCAGGCATTAGTCTTTCACCGGATTGCACATCGACTCTACAACCTCGCCATTCCCTTTATTCCCCGGTTTATGTCCCACATTGCCCGGTTCCTAACTGGTATTGAAATACACCCCGGAGCGACAATTGGGCATGGAGTATTCATCGATCATGGAATGGGAGTTGTGATTGGTGAAACAGCAATTATTGGCGATTATGCCCTAATTTACCAGGGTGTAACCCTTGGTGGAACCGGGAAAGAAATCGGTAAACGTCACCCAACTTTAGGCAAAAACGTTGTCGTCGGTACAGGGGCAAAAGTTTTAGGAAATATCGAAATTGGTAACGATGTCCGTATTGGGGCAGGTTCTGTTGTCTTGCGAGATGTCCCTTCTGACTGTACGGTAGTTGGGATACCAGGACGTATAGTTTTTCGCTCTGGTGCGCGGGTAAATCCCTTAGAACATGCCAGTTTACCGGATGCTGAAGCTCAAGCGATTCGGGCATTAGTAGATAGAATTGAGCAACTCGAACAACAAGTAAACCAGTTGCAAAATTCACAAGAAAAAGCTACCTTACCCAGCAACATACCAGTATTTTTCGGTGTTGGAGACTCTCAAAACCTAGAGCAAGAAATACGTAGCGACATACACGAGATACATAATTATTGTCGTCTCAAAGATAAAGCAATAGAAGAATTTTTAGATGGTTCAGGAATTTAAGTGGAATTTGGGGAATGAAATGCGCGATCGCACTTGTCAATTAAATATCTAACAGGTAACTAGAGACATTGCGATCGCGCTAAAACATAAAACTGCCCGTACCTCAAACAGGGGGATTTTGTGTTGTATCCTCTACAGGTATTTCTGCTGTCGGAGCCAATACCGCATCGGGGGCTATTTCCTCCACGGGAATACTTGGTCTATCCTCTGAGTTAGCTTGTGCATTTTCGACTAACTCCGCAGATGGAGGATGAGGGGGAACAGCTTCAATTGGTGTAATTTCAATTACTGTTCTTTCAGCACTTGTAGTATCAACTGGTTGACTATCGGTTACAGCAACCTCAGGGCTATTTATCTCATTTACTTCCACAGATACCGCAGATTTGGTATCAGTTGGAGCATCTGTTGTCAGTGCTTCGATAATTTGTGCTGGGGAAGCAGTCGCAGAAGTCGTATCTTGAGGCTTATTTTTGCCAATTGCTTGTTGTGCCTTATTTTTTGCTCCAGAAAACAAACCACCAAGACGCTGGGGTAAAGATATTTTATTAACTTGCTGCTTGACTGTTGCTTTGACTTCTTCCACAGTGGGTACAGGGGTTTGTAGGGCATTTGGGGTCACTTGACGGCGCAATGTGAAGGTTTCCCATCCAAACCAATATATTAGGCTGACGCTGGCGATATGACCTAGCAAAAGACCCCCACTAAGGCGGTGTGCAAATATCCATATTACCAATGCGTAAAATAAACCGACACCACTCCAGATAAAATCATTTTTGCGATGAACCTCAGGGAAAAAGAAAGCCACCATGTAAATCGCTACGCTGCCAACTAAGACAGCCAAAGCTAGGATATATGCCAGCATTTTTGTTACTCCTCTTTACTGTGCTGATTGGGCATTGGGCATTGGGGATTGGGCATTGAATATTAACTGGTATTTAAGCTTTTCCCTATTTTCCTATTCTCCATTCCCCATTTAATTATTTCAATTTCGCGATTTTTGCAAGGGATTATGTTAATTGAGATACAAATTTAAATTTTTTATCTGTATAAATCAGGTATTTGTACTCTTCGCCATAACTCTTAATGTCTTCTTTAGGGAAGATGGGAAATTCTCAGACTACCCTAAAAAAGAGAAGGAACAGCAAAAAGAGTTAGCTATATAGAATTATGACATTGCAAAGCTTTGGTGTGATTGGTTTGGCTGTTATGGGCGAAAATATCGCGCTTAACGTAGAACGTAACGGCTTTCCAATCGCGGTTTACAACCGTTCACGAGAAAAAACTGATGCCTTCATGGCGAACCGTGCAGGTGGTCGCAATGTTGTCGCTGCATACGATTTGAAGGATTTCGTCGCTGCTTTGGAACGTCCCCGTCGTATCTTGGTGATGGTACAAGCTGGTAAGCCAGTAGATGCGGTAATTGAACAACTTAAGCCGTTGTTGGATGAAGGCGATATTATTATCGATGGCGGTAACTCTTGGTTTGAAGATACCGATCGCCGTACCAAGGAGCTAGAACCAACTGGTTTACGCTATATCGGTATGGGAGTAAGCGGTGGTGAAGAAGGAGCTTTAAACGGTCCTTCCTTGATGCCTGGTGGTACCGAAAGTTCCTATGAATTCCTATCACCAATTTTTAACAAGGTTGCCGCTCAAGTTGATGATGGTCCTTGTGTAACCTACATTGGTCCTGGTGGTTCCGGTCACTATGTGAAAATGGTTCACAACGGGATTGAGTATGGTGATATGCAGCTAATCGCTGAAGCATATGATTTGCTCAAAAACGTTGCCGGACTCGACCACACCCAGTTACACTCCGTATTTAGCGAATGGAACACCAGCGATGAGCTTGATTCATTCCTGATTGAGATTACTTCAAATATCTTCCCCTACATCGACCCAGAAACCAAGAAACCCCTGGTTGAGTTGATTGTGGATGCGGCTGGACAGAAGGGTACTGGACGTTGGACGGTACAAACTTCCCTCGAATTGGGTGTTGCTATCCCCACGATTGTTGCCGCAGTTAATGCCCGGATTATGTCGTCTATCCGCGATGAGCGTATTGCTGCATCGAAACAGTTGACTGGTCCTTCTGGCAAATATAATGGTGATGTTAAAGCTTTCGTAAATAAAGTCCGCGATGCTTTATATTGCTCGAAGATTTGTTCCTACGCTCAAGGTATGGCGTTGATAGGTGCAGCTTCCAATACCTATAACTGGAATTTAAAATTGGGTGAACTAGCGCGAATTTGGAAAGGTGGTTGTATTATTCGTGCCCGTTTCTTGAATAAGATTAAGCACGCATATGATGAAAATGCGACTTTGCCAAACTTGTTGTTAGCACCTGAATTTAAGCAAACAATTCTTGACAGACAAACAGCTTGGCGCGAAGTTATTATGACTGCGGCACAGTTGGGTATTCCCGTACCTGCATTTAGTGCTTCTTTAGATTACTTCGATAGCTACCGACGCGATCGCTTGCCCCAAAACCTCACCCAAGCACAACGCGACTATTTCGGCGCACACACTTACAAACGCATTGATAAAGAAGGTACATTCCACACTGAATGGGTTCCTATCACTGAAGCTAAGAAATAAGCGATTTGTTAATTAGTTATTGGTTAATAGTTATTAGTTCTTCACTTTTAACTCGAAATCAATAGCTTTAATTTACTGTTGTTTAAATTTTAAATTACATAATTCAATATCCCTGACTTTTGATTTTTTAAAAGGTCGGGGATATTGTTTTTATTATTTTTTAAATTCAGAATAGACATCTCCGAAAAAGATTATCTCACGCAAATTAAGCCTCTCTCCCCTTCCCTTATTGGATGCTATTGGGAATCACTCGAAAGATGCTTCCTTTGTCAGCATGACAGTTTGAGTTTTCTCGTTTTGATTCCAAGTTTATTAGGAGATGTCTAATTATTTCCTAAGAATTTTGAACGCATTTCTTCTAATTCGTCATCGATTTTACTTTGACTAGGATTAGTTTTATTTGGCTGCTGTGATGCTGGATTACTATTATTTGCTGGCTTTCCACCACTAAGAAACATTGTTTTTATCTCGTTTAATTCTGTGTCAATCTGACTTTGACTCTGTTTTTGATTATTCGTTGTTGGTGGTTGATTCTGATTCTTTATTGGTGCTGGATTGACAGGTTTATTTCCAGATATATTTCCAGGTTGCCATTGATTTAAATCTTGCAAAACTTCATCTACACTTTGATAGCGACGTGCGGGAATTGTTTGCAACATACTATCCAAAATCGCCCCTAATTCATGACTGAGAGGAGTTGTTAAAAACTGTCGCCAAATCCAAGTATCATTATGAATATCATGTAAATCAAACGGGGATTTTCCCGTGAGTAAATGTATACAGGTGACACCCAAACTATAAATATCGCTAGCAAACAACGCTTTTCCGCGAATTTGTTCTGGTGCGACATATTCTGGACTACCAATACTCGTACCTGTTTTATTTAAATTCTCGTTTGTAGCGACTTTTGACGCACCAAAGTCAACTAATACTAAATTACCAGGATTTCCCTGTGCGATCGCAGTCGAACGTCCAGGAAGTGAACGACGACGAATAATATTTTCCGGTTTGATATCGCGATGAATCACATGACGAGCATGGCAAAATTGTAACACTGGCAATAAATCGTCAAGTAAATGACGAATTTGCGTTTCGCTAAAAATATTACTCTGGGCTAGCTCCTGCGCCAAATTATACCCATCAATAAATTCTTGAACTAAGTATTGTCTATCTTCTTGGGTAAAATAAGCGAGTAAATCAGGAATTTGCGGATGTTCTCCCAATTCATCGAGACGCATTGCCTCTTGATTGAATAATTCCACTGCTTTTTGTACAGTGCTGGTTCCCTGTGCTTGTGGGTAAAATTGCTTAATCACGCAGTGGGGTTTGGAAGGTTTATCCTCATCCACAGCTAAAAAAGTTCTACCAAAACCACCTTGCCCAATGGGTTTAATTGCCCGATACCTGTCTTTTAGCAGTAGCTTAGAACCACAGGTTAAGCAAAATCTTCCATCGTTAGTGTTTTCAGGTTTCGGACAACGGGGATTTAGGCAGTAACTCATGTGTTGGTTGCGATCGCACTTTCCTCTATTGTGCCTCAATCATGGAAATTATGATAGATTCTCGTTATACCCCAGAAGAAAGGCAGAAGGCAGAAGGCAATAAAATATATAAGCTTTTTTACTAAGTGAATAATCAGTCGATTGTACCCAACTTCTAATTCCTAACTCCGTATTAGGGAACATCAAGAAATAAATTGTCCTAAATCGTTGTAGGGGTGGGGTCTCCCCACCCTTCGCGTGATAGTGTTGATAAGTATATGATTTGAAGATTTTATTTTCTGGAAGTACCTTAAGTAATAGGTTGTTGACCAGGATTTACAGCATGAATATACTCGCTACCAGAAGCAGGAAATCCTCTTTTATAACAAGCTTCTTCTGGTTTCCCCCATCCCAACTGCAAAACTATCTCTAAAAATTTCGACTTTTCGTACACTAATAAACCAGCCCATTCAGAACGTTTGGTAATACGAAAATAATCTTCTATTTCTATCTGTTGATGCAGTTTACCGTGGTTAATACTCAAATATAAATCCATACCCAGGATAACTTCTTCCCAAAATTCTAAAATCTCATTTTTTGCAGCTTTTAATATCTCGATATCACTAGTTAAAGCTGCCAATTGCGCGTCAACTTCAGGATAAGATAATTTTTTACCTTTAACAGTAACTTCTTGCCAAATTATTCCCGAAACATTATTTTCAGATTGATATTGATGAATCGCTGCTTTAAAATCTTGATATGCAGTAAACTTTTGTAGTCCTTCTGCTTGAATAAATTGGTCAAGTATCGGACTTCCTGAAACAGTTACATCTAACTTCAGACGTTCTCCTTTTAAACAAGCTTGACGTTCACTTGCCAAAATTTGGATTAGTTCTTTGGTAGTGTAAACCTTTGTCATCAGAACAATCCTTACAAATAATACAGTAGAGACGACCCGATGGGTCGTCTATATAAAAATTAGAAATTAGGAATTAAGAATTAAATAATTCCCCCTTTCCTATTTTTTGAATTATGCCTCGTTTTTATTGTAAATGCAGTATCCAATAACACGATTTTCTAGAACAATCTAAATATCATTACTTAGACTTTGTTACCTACTTGTTATTTACTTAACTCACTACTAAACTCATTGAAAGAACGACGCTTCAATTCCGTAGACTCAGTACGTGGTAACAAATCAAATATGACTCGGAATTTGTCGTCTATTTCTTCAAAAGGAACTTGACCTTTTTTATCTAAAACTACTTTACCCTCTTGATTAAATACTACAACTTGGGGAACTCCTCCAGTGTAGTAATAACCTGGTTCCGTGGGTTCGTATTTAGCCTTCACTGGAATCATATCTACATCAATGGGAATAATTTCGGCGACACGACCATAAAATGCTTGTACCTGGGAACCAACGATCGCATATTTTTTGCAGTCGCTACTGTCGTCAACATAGAACATTAGAAATACTGGTTTATGTTGGGAAAGTGCGGTTGCGAGGGTTGCTTTGGATGGAACTAGGGAACCGTTACCCGCGTAAACCACGAAAACATTACCATCGTAATGGTCGTCGTTAATACCAGCAAATGCAGGCTGGGTAATTAATAAACAAAAACAAACTACTAATAACAAGCATTTAGAAAAAATCTGCCGGCATTTTGAAAGTATATTTTGGAAGACGTATTGGAGTAGATTTTGTGGATGGGAATTAATCGGATTCATCAAAAAGAACCTTTCAACCTTGATATTTATTGTCAATTTGTACTGAAAATAGCAGACTGGACTGGATAATAATTCATGCCTGCACCATTTTTAAGATAACAGGGAGTGGGGAATCTAGAGACGTGATATATCTCGTCTTTACGGGTATTACGAATGATAAATTACCTCTTCCCCTTTCCTTTGTATTTTTGGATGCTGGCTTTTTTGCCGAAGATTCGCTAAACTCTCGCTAGTTAAATTTGTTATTTTATTTTGACTGCTAGAATAATTGCCTCAAAATTAGGGTACGGATGTGGGAAATAATATTGGTTTAATTGATAGGCTAAAAGTTGGTTTAGCAGTGTCGATCGCGAAAAGTGTAACCTTTGGGGTACGAAGTCTGAAACTTGGTGCTGCTAGCGTCATGCCAGGTGCGATCGCGCGCAAGATGGAACCCCGTTTGCTACAATTACTTAGTCAGCAGGTAAAATATGGGGTTATCCTTGTTGCTGGCACAAATGGTAAAACCACAACTTCGCTGCTATTGAAGGAAATTCTCGAACGCAAGGGTTTTCGTGTCGCTCACAATTCCACTGGTGCTAATCTGGAAAATGGATTGGTGACTGCTTTGATGGAAAGTGCGAATACGTTTGGTGGGTTGAATGTTGACTACGCAATTTTGGAAGTTGACGAGAATATCGTTCCCAAGGTTCTTGCCCCTATCCAACCTCAAGCTATTCTCGCTTTAAATCTATTTCGCGATCAACTCGATCGATACGGGGAAGTTGACAGTATCAGTAAACGTTGGACAACAGCGATTTCTAGCAATTCACCTAATACTACCGTCATTCCCAATGCCGATGACCCCACATTATCCTATCTTGGTCAGCAATTATCGCAAAAAGTTGTATTTTTTGGCTTAAATGAACCTGAAAAATATTTAGCAGAAATTCCCCATGCTGTAGATTCTATTTATTGTCCAAATTGCGGACATTCCCTTGATTATGAAGGGGTTTATTTGTCACATTTAGGTGAATTTAACTGTCCAAAATGCGACTTTAAACGTAGCAAACCTGATTTAGATAGCAGCGAATGGTCACAGATTTTAGTTGGTTTATATAACAAATATAATACTCTTGCCGCAGCGACAGCAGCGAAGGTATTAGGAGTTGATGAAACAACAATTCGTGAAACTATTCCTACTTTTCAGGCAGCATTTGGACGTGCTGAAGAATTGGAAATTAATGGGAAGAAAGTCCGAATTCTACTATCAAAAAATCCTGTGGGAACTAACGAAACAATCCGCGTTATCACGGAAAGCAATGACAAAACTACGCTATTAGTTTTAAACGATAGGGTTCAGGATGGCGAGGATGTTTCCTGGATATGGGATGTAGATACTGAACCATTAGTGCAAAGAGGTGGAACTTTAATTGTCAGTGGAAATAGGGTTTACGATATGGCTTTACGTTTGCGTTATAGTGAAGCTTCACTTGATAGCAAAATGACTTTGATTGTCGAAGAAGATTTAAAAATGGCAATCAATAAAGCTCTGGAACATACTCCAGCTAATGAAACATTACATATATTACCAACTTACACTGCAATGCTCGATGTCCGAGAAATTTTAACTGGGAAGAAAATTCGGTAATTTTAATATATTAATTTTAATATCTGTAGGGGCAGAAATGTGATGTATTTTGGAGGAGGAGAGACGCGATGTATCGCGTCTCTACATTATTACTTAAATTACTGTAATTTTATCGCGGCACATTGTAATGGTAAAACTTCTTCTAAAGTTAATTCATGGTCAGCAGTGAGATGACTATTACAACATATGGTACTGAAAAATATAGGTTTTGTGACAACTTCTGAAAAGTGTTTTTCTAGCAACAATCGCGAAGTAATATCACCCAACAAATCACCTAAATCTTTCGTTAATTGGTCTTTATCATCTCTGTGAACCATTCTATACTTAAATGGTTTCTCACCAACAATTTCCCTAATTGCAGAATCAAAACTATCTGGTTTAGCGTCAACATAAGCAAACGAAACTTCCTCAAGAAATTTCCAAGCAACAGGAAAAATATCACGAATATTGTCGAGATAATTTCCACTCTGATAAACTAAAGTCGCTGTTTTACAGTCCATTTTCGTTTTGCCTTTCACCCTATTTTAGTAATTGGATAATGCACAAAAAATATCACTCTAAATACAAACATCTAGAGTGTATCGGCAAACTTAATTCAAAAAATTTGGATATTAGGTTCGCACCTGTAAAAAAATTGTGCAATAATCCGTCTTCCATCATATAACTATAAGTGACGTGACTAAGATAACATTTAGATTATTTTTAGATTGTTTTCTTAAATGTTTTTTAGAACATGCGCGATGCGCTTCTAGCATTAAGCTTTGCTTATCACAACCCAAAAAATGCTTTCCTTTGTAAATACTTAGTAATAAATTATATTCACTAATTCCCAATCTGAAATCTTCAAGAGGATTATATGAACTCACAAAAATACACATTAACAATCGGTTGGCTGTACCCAAACCTAATGAGTACATACGGAGACAGAGGTAACGTCATCACCATTCAACGTCGCAGTCAATGGCGCGGTTTTGATGTAACAATTGTACCCCTCGACCAAGCAGCAACAGCCGAAGATATCAAATCGGTAGATATTATTGTTGGTGGTGGTGCCCAAGACAGACAGCAAGAACTTGTAATGCGCGACTTGCAAGGGGCAAAAGCAGAGGCAATGAGGGAAAAACTCGATAACGGGACACCTGGAGTTTTTACCTGTGGTTCCCCGCAATTACTCGGTCATTACTACGAACCTAGTGTTGGAAAACGCATCGAAGGTTTAGGAATATTAGATTTAGTCTCAGTACATCCTGGTGAAAACACCAAGCGTTGCATCGGTAATTTAGTTATAGAAGTTACAGCAAAAAAACTTGCCCGTGACTTAGAAGAAATGATTGGGATGAAACCCTATTTAGTTGGGTTTGAAAACCACGGGGGGAGAACCCAACTAGGAAAAACCGAAGCATTAGGAAAAGTTGTTTACGGTTTGGGTAATAACGGCGAAGATGGAACAGAAGGTGCATTTTATCAGAATGCGATCGCAACTTATTCGCATGGTCCATTATTACCAAAAAATCCCTTTGTTGCTGATTGGTTGATTCAAACTGCATTGCGGTTGAAATATCAGCAACCGATTCAATTAACACCGTTAATTGATGATTTGGAGATGAAAGCACGAGAAGCGATGTTAAAGCGGTTGAAGCTTGATGTAGCAACGCAGCAAGTACAAGTCACTGTCTAATCGCTAAAAAATCAAGCATTACTATAGGGATGCAGAGCATTGCATCCTACATTTTGCGTTAAAATTGCCACAAATTTAAAAGCAAACCGAGGTTTAGAAGAAATTCTCAGATAAATTAAACTGTATGAGTAGGTAAAAGAAATTAGTCAAATATCAGATAATACGATGTCTGAAATTACGATCGCGATCGCAATTATTATTAAAACTGATACTTAACATTGGTTTGTATTAATTAGTCTAGGGAACCGGAAACAATGCGATCGCTTCTGTAGTTAATAGAATTGCTCAAATAATCCTCACACTAGAAATTAAACATGCTATCAAAATGGTTTTTACTTCACTGGAAAGTCATATTGGTGTCGCTGACATTAGGATTAGGCTCAATATTAACTCCCCTAGCGCTACATTTCTATGTCAATACAGCTACCAATACCCGCCGCTATACTGAAGCTTCTCAAGTGCCTAAACAAAAAATTGCCATTGTTTTTGGTGCAGGAATATACCCCGATGGTACACCAACACCAATGCTAGCAGACCGAGTAGATGCAGCAGTAGAACTCTACAAACAAGGTCGCGTCCAAAAGCTCTTAATGACAGGTGACAACAGCCGTGACGACTACGACGAAGTATCAGCAATGCAGCACTACGCAGTCACACAGGGCATACCAATAGAAGATATTACACTCGACCATGCAGGCTTTAGCACCTACGAAAGTTGCTACCGTGCCAAGGAAATTTTTGGTATCCAAAAAGCAGTATTAGTAACGCAAAATTTCCACCTTCCCCGTGCTATTTATACCTGTAAAAATCTAAGTGTAGAGGCAGTTGGATTAGGAACACCCGACTGGGGAAGCTACAATAAAACCACAGTTACCCGCTACACAGCAAGAGAAAAATTATCCGTATTGAAGGCATTGTGGGAAGTCCATATTAGCCGTCCATTACCGACATTTTTGGGTAAATTCGAGGGAATTAAATAATTTTTGTTGTTTTTGATTTTGTTGTTTTTAATAATAAGGATTAATTAA
>NZ_NTFS01000166.1 GCF_002289455.1 Brunnivagina elsteri CCALA 953 | reverse complement strand
CGTTTATTGTGGCTAACTTATGAATCAAGACATAATCCAGATATTAGTTGTGAGACTGTTTTAGATACTATTGAATGGCAATCTTTATGTGTTAGTGTTTCTAAAAATCCAATTCCACCAGAAAAGCCACCAACTTTGAGGGAAGCTATACGCATGATTGCTAGTCTCGGTGGTTTTTTATGCCGTAAAAGCGATGGAGAACCAGGAGTTAAGACTATTTGGAGAGGATTGCGACGATTACACGATATCGCCGCAACTTGGAAATTAGCCCAGCAAACTACCTAGAGTGATGAACGGGACTGTAGAGTCTACAAACACCTTTTCATCGATACCCACATCTTTGTTTATTTGTCAACCTTGATGTTACAGTATAACCGTCAAAGTCTCTACTTATATGAATTCCAGGTTTATTAAGAAAGATGTGACTAATGGATAGCCTTGTAGGGAAGGGGTGGGGTTAGGACAGTGTATTGGATGTAACCGAGAACCTCTATAAATTATTCCCTTTCTCCCTTTGTCCTTTTCCCATTAAGCAGTAATATTTTGTAATATGGTTTTGATAAAATTTATGGTTTTTCTATGGAATTTTTACTTGCAGTTATAGATAAAGCTTCCTATGACTCTTATCTGAAGATAGCTTTGACTGTTGTGGGTATTGGAGGATTCTTAGCAGCTACAATTCTTGGTTCGATTGGCTGGTATAACTCAAAACGTCCCGCAGGTTGGGAAGCGTCAGATACTCCAGGTTGGGTTCCTAAAGTTGGTGAAGATGGGAAGAAGTGAGTCTTCTGTAGGGGCAAACGGTTGTTTGCCCTAATTTGTTGGTGTTCCCTAATGCTGATTTTGGACTGTACTAATTGTTTCCAGTAGTTGCTTGGCAGTATAGGGTTTGGCTAAAAAGGCTTTGACTCCAATTTCGGTGACAGCATATATTTTTTCGCTAGAAGCAAGTCCGCTAACGGCGATAATTTTGACAGTGGGATTGATTTTTTGCAGGGTACGAATTGTGGTGATTCCATCCATTGATGGCATTACCATGTCAGTGACGACAACAGAGATTTCGTCGCGATGTTCGGCATATAGTGCGATCGCTTCAATACCATCCCTAGCTGTGATGGCTTTGTAGTTAAAGGTTTCGAGTGAAGTTTTGGTGACATCGCGAATTGAGTCTTCGTCATCGACGATTAAGATTAATTCACCATTACCTTCGGGGATGTCGTTGTCATCATCGTCGATAGTTTCAGGGATTTGCAGTGCGGGTAAATAGACTTGAAATTTACTACCTTTCCTGGGTTCGCTGTAAACATTAATAAATCCACCGTGGCTTTTGACGATTCCTAAAACGGTTGATAATCCCAGCCCAGTCCCTTTTCCCAGTTCCTTGGTTGTAAAAAATGGTTCAAAGATACGGTCTACAATATCGGGACGGATACCAGTACCTGTATCGCGAATGGTGATTGATATATAGTTGCCAATTTTAGCTTCTATATTCATTTTGGCGTAATTTTCGTCTATAAAAAGATTCTCCGCTTCTATGGTCAATTTTCCGCCGTCTGGCATGGCATCGCGAGCGTTAACGCAGAGATTCATTAAGACTTGGTGGAGTTGGGTAGCGTTACCGGAAACTGTCCATAATTCTTGGGGTATTTGGTTGATGGGGAAAATTGTTTTTGGGAAGGTTTCTTTGATGACTTGCTGAATTTCGTTGATCAGGTGTTTGAGTTGTAGTGGTGTTCTTTCACCTTCAATGCCTCTTGTAAATGATAATACTTGTTTAACGAGGCTTGCTCCACGTTTGGCGTTGGATATTAAGATTGGTAATAGTTTTTTGCTGCGCTCGTCGTGGGAACGGGATTCTAAAAGCTGTGCTGTCATTAAAATCGGTGCGAGGACGTTATTTAAGTCGTGGGCAATTCCACTTGCCAGGGTACCGATACTTTCTAAACGTTGGGCACGAAAAAATTGGGATTCTAATTGTTTCTTTTGAGTAATATCAGTATTGACTACGAGAATTGTTTGGGATTTATCTTCAAATTCCGATACCAGTGTCCAGCGACTTTCAACGATAATTTCACATCCGGACATTGTTGTTTGTCTTAACTCTCCTTCCCAAGCGCCATTTTTGAGTAGCAGATTAAATGCTGATTGTATTTGTAATAAACTTTTTTCTTGCCAAAGTTGGAGAATATTTTTACCAATTGCCTGTTGTTCATTCCATCCATACAACTTTTCGGCGGCTTTGTTCCAAAAAAGTATTTGATTGTTTAAGTCACACACAAATATGGCATCGGTAGCAACATTGAGTAATGCAGCTTGTTGGCGAATTTTGTGTTCGGCACGTTTACGTTCTAAAGCGTAGCGTATAGAACGCTCTAGTAAGGAGGCATTTAATTTACTTTTTTCTAAATAATCGGCTGCACCAGCTTGCATTGCTTGAATATCGATTTCGCGATCGCCTTTACCTGTAAGTAAAATCATCGGTGATGAACAACCATTGGCTACAGCTATACGCAAAAGTTCTAAGCCGCTACTTTCACCTAAGCGATAATCAATTAGATAAATATCATGTTGATTTTTGGCTATGAGATCAATACCAGTCTTGTAATTACTCGCCCATTCTAATTTACAACCTAGAACCTGAAATTCACTACACCAATCGCGAATTAAAATATAATCGTCCTCGTCATCATCGATTAGAAGAACTTCGATTAGGCTGTTTTTCATGTTGCCTCGCCAATTTAAAGCGGTAATTCTACAATTTCAAACCAATATTTACCTATAGTTCGCATTACTTCAACCAATGATTCAAAGTCCATCGGTTTAATAATAAACGAATTCGCTCCTAAATCGTATGTATGGTATATGTCCTCTTCAGCTTTTGATGTTGTCAGTACAATGACTGGTATTTGTTTGAGTTTTGGGTCATTTTTAATCTCTTTGAGAGCCTCACGACCATCTTTTTTGGGCATATTTAAGTCGAGCAAAATCAATCCTGGACGGGGAGAACTCTTAGGATTAGCATATTTACCACGATGGTATAAATAATCCAACAATTCTTCCCCATCTCTGACTACATACAGTTCGCTTAACAATCGGCTTTCTGCTAGCGCTTCCCGTGCTAACATGCAATCGTCTTCATCATCATCTGCTAATAAAATCCTGACGGTTGTTTGCCGACGTATCACTGTGAATTTTCTCCTGTTTGTTGCTAAAAGTGTCAATTAAGCATTAAATCGCAATAAAAAAGTAAATATTCAGATAATTATTCTTATTGTTGATGTGGGTATGATAAACCTTCATAAAGTAGAAAAATGCAGAGAATGAGGAAAATTCACCCATTTTCTTCCACAGAAATTTTTATCTACGATTAAATCACGATTTTACTTAGATATCATTTTTGACTTAACTGATACAAGTATGGTGTATTTATTCGGAAAACTCTGTAATAATTTAATACCTAAGATTGCCTGAATACACTACTAGAAGACGTTTTAGTGAACTGACACGTAACATCTCCAAACGAATAAGCTATGCTTTTGACACAGAATTAGCTGTATAAGTATGTACAAAAAATATAAATTATTAATAAATATTAATAATTATTATCTAGTACCACACGGCGCAAGTAAACCGACTATTGTGAATACCAAACCCGTCACAGCCAGAGAGCCAGAGGTTATAAACCTCTGTCTAATAGCGAAAGTCCTCTTTTAGAGGACTAAATTCAAGCCCTAAATGGTAGGCATATTTACGCCAAGCGGTACTAGTAGTCCTAAATTTCCATGACTGATGAATCGTTTAACTATTTATCGGTAAAGTAACAATAAATTTTGCACCTTCTCCTGGTTGACTTTGGACTGTCAGACTTCCTTGATGTCGTTCGACAATTTTACGGCAAATGGCTAAACCGATACCTGTACCCTCATATTCGCTACGTCCATGTAAGCGTTGGAAGACTTGAAAAATGCGATCGCAATATTTTAGATCGAATCCAATCCCGTTATCCTCCACTGAAAGACGGCATATTTCTTTGCCATTTTCATCTGTAGTAATTTCGCTGTAAATACTGACTGTGGGTACTTTGTTGGGAAGGTGAAATTTCAGGGCATTACCAATTAAATTTTGTAATAATTGTCTGATTTGTAAAGGATCGGCATTGATTATTGGTAAGTTACCAAGTTCTATTTTTCCACCGTTTTGCTGAATTAGAACTTCTAAATCTGATAAAACTTCTTGTGTAATTTGCAATAAGTCTACAGCTACAAATGGTTGTGCCCTTGTTGTCACCCGCGATAGGATTAATAAGTCTTCAATTAGAGCTTGCATTCGTTGGGTTGCATTCAGCATCCTTTCGAGATAGTCATTTGCTTGTGGGGGAAGGATATGTCCGCAGGTGGTTTTGAGCCTGTCGCCAAATGCTTTAATTTTTCGTAATGGCTCCTGTAAGTCGTGGGAAGCGATGAAGGCAAATTGTTGTAATTCTTCGTTAGAACGAGTGAGTTCCTGCCGTTGTAAGGTTTCTTGTTCGAGTAATTTGGCTTGAGCTAGGGCAATCCCAATTTGATCTGCGAGTTGTCGCAGTAGTTCAATTTCCCAACTTGTCCATTCGCGGGTATTAGCACATTGATGGGCAATTAAAAGTCCCCAGAGTTGGTTTTGTCGCAAAATTGGCACAATCAAGTTTGCCTTGACAGCGAATTTTTGGAGAAATTGTCGATGGCAGGGTTGAATATCTGCTGTTTCAAGATTTGCGATCGCGCTGATGCGTCCTTGGCGATATTTGTCGATATAATTTTCACTAAAACAGTGGTCGATGATATCTTGCCCTAAGACTACGGGAAAGCCTGATTTTACAGCTTCTTGAACTGCCGTTACTGTACCATTTGAGCGTAGCCTTAATATGAGTACGCGGTCGGAGTTGAGTAATTTTTGGACTTCGGTGACACTGGTACTGAGAATGTCTTCAATTTGTAATGATTTCCGAATTTTCAGGGTGAAATCTGCGAATAATTGCGATCGCAAGTTTTGCCGTTGTAATTGCTCTTGAACCCGCTTGCGTTCGGAAATATCCATCATTGCCCCAATCACACGGACTGCTTTTCCTGTACTATTGCGAACAACATAGGCACGGTCAAGAATATAAGCATAGGAATCATCAGCACGGCGAAAGCGATATTCAGTAGACCAAGCTTGCTGTCCTTTATCGATAATATTTTGAATATCTGATATGATACGGAGCTTATCGTTGGGGTGAATGCGATCGCGCCACCAAGTTATGTATGGGTCAACTAACTGGGGGGGATAACCAAACAAAGTGTGGATACTTTCATTCCACCATCGGCGATTTGTCTGTAAATCCCAATCCCAAATTGCATCATTTGTTGCCCGTGCCACAATTTGAAACCGTTCTTCACTTTCGCGTAATCTTTCCTCTGTCAATCTACGTTCTATGGCGGCTGCGAGGAGGTTGGCGATAGATTGGAGAAAATAAATGTCATCGCGACTAAAATCGCGGGGTGTGGTTGTATATGTCCCCAGAACCCCAAATGGGCGTTCTCTTCCATGAATTAAAACACTTGCACTGCTAACGATATTGTGAAAGGCAAGTAAATCGGGGGGAGTAAAGCGGGTATCAGTTGTAAAATCGTCAATAATAATACTTTCGCTTGCTAGCAGGGTATCTACGAACTGGGAATCAATCTTCAGCTTTGCCACACATTTCGGTTCCCAACCCACACCAACCCGCAGTAAGAAATTATTTTCCTCTGGGAGTAATTCTAAAACATTACAAAACTCAACTTTTAAAACTGTTGCGATCGCATTTACAGCCTGTTGCATCAACGTTGTTAAATCCAACCCAGCAAGCGCTAATTGACTCAATTCTGCCACAAGTGCTTGGCGATTTGCATACGCTTCCAGCGCAGACTCAGTTTCTTTGCGCTTCGTAATATCCATATCCACCCCAGACATCCCCACAGCCATACCTGAATCATCACGAAACACTAAACCTTTGCTAGCCATCCAGCGAATAGTTCCATCAGGTAATAATGCCCTAAATTCAATGTCGCATTCTGTAGCCTGTTCCACTGTCTGTTGAATTGTATTAATTACTATATCTCGATCTTGTGGATGGATGGAACGCAAAAATGCGTCATAAGTCCCTTCAAAAGTGCCTTTTTCCAAACCAAACAGTGCTTCTTTATTCTCTGACCATGTAACCTTGTCCTCAGCAATATTCCAGTCCCAAATACCCATTTGTGCCGACTTCAAAGCCATCATTAATTGCGCTTCCCGTCGCTTTGACTGTTCGGTTTGATAATGCAATTCTTCCATAGTTCGCTTACCTTCAAGCAAACGATGCACACGCTGACGCAATACCTGCCAGTGGATTGGTTTAGAAATATAATCTGTAGCACCGGATGTAAATGCTCTATCCACTGATGCTTGATCTGATAAGGCTGTAACCATTAAAATTGGAACATTCTTGACTTGATTATTATTAGCTGGATTATTAGAAATATTCTGCGTAGCTTGATTTGGTTGAAGAGTACGCAACAACTCGCAGCAAGTAAAACCATCCATTCCTTCCATCAAAGCATCTAGCAAAACCATATCAGGCTTTAACTCTTGGTATATCGCTAATGCTTGTTCACCTTCGCTAGCTTCTGCTACCTGATATCCTGCTTGCAAAAGAAGTTCTCGCAATTGTATTCTTGCTAAAGCATCATCATCTACAATTAGAATTAATTCATTCATGGGAGTGAGCGATTAAATTCAATACTTGTACTTCAAGAACACACTTAAAAAATCAGTTAATACCTATATTTATCTCAAAATAATAGTAATCGATATTTTAAAAAGAAATTAAGTCTAATTATATAGATTTAATTGTAAATCTCTATGTTTATTCACTAAAAAATAAACATCACATAAATAATAACTTATCATTTATATGATGCACTATAGCATACTGAACATGATATCTATTAGTTGATGAATATAGATAACTTATATATCTTTCTTGAATTTATTTTCGAGTTTGTAGTAACTGTCTTGAAAGTCAAGCTTATCGCAGTCAGGAAAACTCAGGAAATTGGGTTTCTTCCCCCATGCGAAATATCTAATAGTTGGGATAATCCAGAAACCCAATTTCTCTCTAAACGCGAGAACCTGAATAATTATTCGTTGTATCAAACATTCGATGATGGGAGAAACCAGGTTTCTTATTAGTTTTGCATCGAAGATAGTCATACTAGGATAAAGAGAAACCCGGTTTCTTAAACCTTGGTTGGGGAGTCACTGCATCGCGTAACCCAACATCATAATATAAACTTTAAAAATGCTAATTTCTGACTTTCAAACAAGGACATTTTTGTAAAAATTCCACAGATTTATTACTCGCATCAGGATTGTCCATATGCTCAGGAGTTGGGTAAATAATACCGTTAAATAAATCATCCAAACCGTAAGGAATAAAAAAGTCCCATTCTCCTTGTAAATTCATCTTCACCCCTACAGCAGTAGCAGTATGTAACCAATTCATGATACCATTCTCCGTACTCGAATAAGTTCTTCTCCCATTGCGCCAACGAGCAAAACTAGCCTGATTTTTAATATCAAATTCATAATTAGGAAAATTATTTGTCATAATTTCCTTAGCTGCTAATTCTTGACTTCGATTACCATTTAAATCAAAAAAAGCAATATCAAAATCTTTAATAACTAGTTTACAATCATTGCCAAAAATTGAACACCAAACAGTATTACGAACAGCACCACCAGCTAACCACCAATTCGGAAGGCTAAGTTTAGGAATCTCCGCTAACACCTCACCTACAGGGGAATCTGCGAGTATTCTTTTCAATTCTATCTTTAATTCTAATTCCCGATTTGAAAAAGAATAATTCATAACTCCTAGCTCAAAAATCCAAACTGATTATTTCACAAAGAAATAACTAGTCATCATTATTCCAATTCCAATAATAAAACGACGTACCCATTCCGAATTAACTTGACGTGCAAAAAATGCGCTTCCGTAACCACCAATTAAAGCACCAATCGCCATCAAAATCGCTGGAAACCAAACAACAATACCAGCAAAAATGAAATGCAGCAAGGCAAAAGCATTTAAACTAGTCGCTAACCAGCTTTTGATAGCATTCATGTTGTGAATCGTTTTCACACCCATTATTTCCAGAATAGCAAGCATGAGGATACCAGCACCACCACCAAAATAACCACCATAGATGCTTATAGCAAGTTGAATCATAATAGCTAACCAGAGGGGAATCTGAAATCGACTTTGCAACCAAGCATTAAATTTCTTCCCAAAAGCAAATAATACCGTCGCAGTTAGCATCAAATAGGGAATTAAGTTGGCAAAATTAGACGGAGAAGTGTGTAAAAGCAGATAAGAACCAAAAATACCTCCGCAAATACTGGCAGTAGTTAGATATAAAAACTCACGCTTTCCCAAAGACATCTCTCGACGGTAAGCAAAAGTACTCGCAGCAGTTCCAACCCACATTGCAGCAGTATTTGTTGCATTCGCAGAAATTGCCGGAATTCCCGCAATGATTAACGCAGGAAAAGCAATCAATCCACCACCACCAGCAATAGCATTGATAGCACCAGCAATAATAGCTATAAAAAACAAAAATAGATTCAACAGTAATGAGTGTGAAATTAATTGTGAATTCAAATCAAGCATGATTAGAGAAATATAGATTTATTAGTAAAAAATTTGTTTTGTAGAAACATATTTGTTCATTATATTTCTACATTTTTTCTGAGATATAAAGGTTTTCAGTTGAGTTAAATACATTTTGCAATATGCCTTTATACATAAATATTTGTGTGCCGAGAATAGCATAGGGGCAAACGGCTGTTTGCCCTAATTTTTCTATCCCAATGAGAAATATAGTGTCTATTTAATGCCAACAACACGAATCCGTCGATAATCAGCATTCCAAACCCCATCTCGGTATAGGGAGGATTTTAAACGCTGCTCAACTTTTTGAATAACCAGATTTTGCTGTTCGTGGGAAAGTTGGGATAAAAACCGACTAGCAAACATCAATAACCAATTTCGCAAACCCGCATTACCATCAGATAAAGCAGTCGAACGATTGAATAATACAGCATAAATAACATCAAATCCTTGCTGTTCTAAACGAGTTGTATAATCCCCAATACTAGGAAAATACCAAGCGGAAGTATGTGAAGCTAATGTTTGTGAATCAAAACCAATCTCTTCCAAAGCCTCACTTAAGGCACTAGTAATAAATTTAACATTGTCCTTACCACCAAACTCAGCCACAAAACGACCTCCTGGCTTAAGTGCCTGATAAATGCAACGAATTACTGCATCAGCATCAGGTATCCAATGCAGCACTGCATTAGAAAAAACCGCATCAAAAGCCGTATCAAATTTAAAAGAAGCTGCATCAGCAACAGCAAAATTTAAGTTTAGATTTAAATCTGGGTTTAAATCTGAATTAGGATAATTCGCATTTGCTCCCGCAATCATAGCTGCATCAGCATCAATTCCCAATGCGATCGCACCAGTTTCAGCGATTTTTGCAGTCAGTTGCCCTGTTCCACAACCCAAATCGAGAATTTTTTCTCCTGGTTGTGGAGAAAGTAAATTTAGTAAATCTTCTCCGTATTTCCACACAAAAGCATGTTTGCCCTCATAGAGAGCAGTATCCCAAGTATTAGTAGACATAAAATTATTTTGTAGTCTGCACTTCAGTACAGATAGATAATTTTGGGTAATTTTTGAACAGATTCAACCTGACAAAATACTCATTACTTCTATTAATCAGAGTAAACAATTTCAATGTATCTGTCCAATATATTTTTTAGCACCTATTAATACATATAAAATATTAGTCTTGGAAGAAGTTAGGAGTTAGGAATCAGAAATTAGGAATCAAAAGCCAGTATTTAACTATTACCCGATAATCTCATCTCTTATGGAACTGCGACATCTACGCTACTTTGTTACTCTTGCTGAAGAATTACATTTTGGACATGCTGCGGAAAAGTTACACATCGCTCAACCACCTTTAAGTCAGCAAATCCGTCAACTGGAAACAGAGCTTGGTTTTCAACTGTTTCAACGCACTAAACGCTCAGTTCAATTAACCGAAGCTGGACAGGTTTTTCTGTTAGAAGTCAAAAAAATCTTTAAACAGTTAGAACAAGCTATACAAATTGGACGACAAACCAGCCGTGGAGAAATGGGACAATTAGTGTTAGGATTTGTCAGTTCATCTGCATACAGTATTTTACCAGAGATATTGCGGCGATTTCGTGCAGAATTTCCGGGTGTAAAATTGGAATTAAACGAACTTGCAACCGATGAACAGTGGCAATTTTTAAGGGGAGGACGAATTGATGTCGGTTTCCTTCGTCCTGGTTTTTCCCATCATTTAATTGAGGAAGCAATATTTGAAACTGAGACAATATTTTGCGAAGCTTTAGTGATAGCTTTACCCGAAGGACATCGACTTACAAGTAAAGCTGAAATTCCAATAAAGTCATTAATTGATGAGCAATTTATTTTATTTCCACGTAGTTTTTCACCGGGACATTACGATACAATTATTTCTCTTTGTCAGCAGGCTGGTTTTAGTCCAAAAATTATTCAAGAAGCAATTCAAATGCAGACTATAGTAAGTTTGGTCGCAGCACAAATGGGTGTGGCAATTGTCCCATCATCATTACAAAATCTACAGCGTACAGGTGTAATTTATAAACCGATTAAACCTACGAAGGAACTAGCAATAGAAGTTAAACTGAATGTAATTTGGCGTAGAAATAATACATCTCCAACTGTCGAAAAGTTTTTGAATGTGGTGCGTGAAGTGGGTAATAGTTCGATTTGATGGATAATCAATTTTGTAACTCAGTTTGTAATTAAAGATTATGCGATATGTCTCCAGCATTAAGCTATACTTATCGCAATCTTCAATAACCACATTTTACTAGAATATCTCGACTAACTACTTAATGTTGCATATCCATAAGTTGAATTAAATTGACGACACCAAATTGCCACCGATTTAAAATTTGCTAATGTCACATCTTTAGGAATAGCGTAACGTTGGCTACCATTTGTTTTTTCTAAAGCCGCAAGTTGCACATAATCTTGTTCTTTAACACCAGTTTTGGGAACCGATGAATTACGATATAGGATTACAAACAAATCAGGACCATTATCTGTTTTAAAGCTTTTGTCAAACTCAACAAAACGTCTCCCATTCTCACTCACAATCCTTGCATAGCCTTCCGTTGGGTGTTCCGCAGCTACGAAGCTCGCTACTTTTGCTGTTGACGCTTTACTTCTCGTTGTGGGAGTTGTTGTTGATGATGTTTCGCTTGATGTTGAAGTCGAACTTGTCGAACTTATTTCCCTAGAACAACTAACCATTAATAATAGTGCGATCGCAACAACCGGAACAAATCTAAATTTCATACTTTTTTAATAGTTATGGGAACATGAATATATTGACTAAATACCATTTAATCTCTTTAAAGCTTAATCTCTTTAAAGCACAAAAGAATGAGTAAAAGCTGAGAATTTGTTTAAATTTTCTCATACTGATTTTCAGTCTGTTTTAATTAAAACTCCGATCGCGTCAATTAGTATTTGAGCATTCCCATTTCTGCATTGAGATTGGAATACACGAAATACGAAGCTGAATTACTGTCGTTAATAATACTTTTGCGTATAAGTAATTAACAAATTTTGAGATAATTTAACTATTATTAATTAAGACATGCAAAAATTACACTATCTGCATTGTGTAGTATTGCTGAAAACCAAATTTTGAGCAAAAGCATGGGTATCAAATAATCAAGTCAATTATTTTCTTCGTACAATTAATTTATCAAAAAATGTCTACATCACATTCCAAATCCAAAATTCCTAAAATAGTACCTAAGATATCGCCTAAAACTTTAGCAAAACTGAGATACAAGCAAATATTTTCAATGCGATCGCCAACATTAATTTTACTAGGAACTGTCATATTATCGGCAATAGTAGCTGCGGCTTGGTTTGCTGGAGAACACCGTATTAGTCAAATTTTTGAACATGCCAATATTCTCCAACAAAACCCACCAATGTGGTTAGATCTGCCAATGGTGAGGGGGAAATATCTACTTGCTCCAACGATATTTTTATTATTATTCGTGTTAGGTATAATGCGAATTTCTCCCCAACCTCGTATTTGGTCACGCCGAATTGTTGTTAGCATTTTAATCATATTAACATCGCGATATGTAATTTGGCGAAGTCTCTCAACCCTAAACCTAATTAACCCTTTAAATGGTGTATTCAGTATTGGTTTATTTCTCCTAGAGATGATAATGCTAATTGGCAGCATAATCCAGCTATTTTTAATGTTAAATGTGAAAGAGCGTAAAAGGGAAGCTGATATTAATTCCCTTGCAGTGCTGGAAAATAAATTTAATCCTATAGTTGATATTTTTATTCCAACATATGATGAACCAGCTTTTATTTTGCGACGTACAATTATTGGTTGCCAAGCATTAGACTATTCTAACAAGCAAATTTACTTGCTCGATGATACTAATCGTTCGGAAATGGCAAAATTAGCATTAGAATTAGGTTGTAAATATATTAGTAGAGAGGAAAATATTCATGCTAAAGCCGGAAATCTAAATCACGCTCTAACTAAAACCAATGGTGAATTAATAGTTGTTTTCGATGCTGATTTTATTCCCACAACAAACTTCCTTACCCGTACAGTTGGTTTTTTTCAAGATACAAATGTCGCTTTAGTTCAAACTCCCCAAACTTTTTATAATACCGATCCAATTGCTAGAAACCTTGGGTTAGAAAATATTCTTATCCCCGAAGAAGAAGTATTTTATCGACAGGTACAACCACTTCGCGATGGTGTTGATAGTGTGGTTTGTGCGGGAACTTCATTTGTTATTCGTCGCAGTGCATTACAAGAAAGTGGTGGATTTGTCACCGAATCTTTGAGCGAAGATTACTTTACAGGAATTAAATTATCAGCAAATGGCTATCGCTTAATTTATTTAGATGAAAAACTCAGTGCGGGTTTAGCAGCAGAGAATATTTCTGCACATGCAACTCAAAGATTACGCTGGGCAAGGGGAACTCTACAAGGCTTTTTTATTAAATCGAATCCCTTGACAATTCCTGGACTTAACTTAATTCAAAGATTAGCCCATCTCGAAGGATTACTACATTGGTTTACTAGTATTTCACGAGTTTATTTCCTAATAATGCCCCTCGCTTATTCCTTTTTAGGAGTAATTCCTATTCGTTCAACTCCTGCGGAATTAATATTCTATTTTCTACCTTATTATCTAGTTAATCTAACAGTTTTTTCGTGGTTAAATAACCAATCTCGTTCTGCAATTTTATCAGATATTTACTCTTTAATTTTGTGCTTTCCCTTAGCATTCACTGTAATTCAAGTAATGCTAAATCCCTTCTCCAAAGGTTTTCAAGTTACACCGAAGGGAATGGTCAGTAACCGCTATACTTTTAATTGGAATTTAGCTTTACCTTTAATTATTCTTTTCATTGCAACATCTTTGAGTTTGTGGAGAAATTTAGGTATGTCTATGATATTAACAACTATTCCCCAAGATATTAACCTACAAATAAAAGGTATTGGTTTAGGTTGGTTGTGGAGTACCTATAATTTAATTACAATTGGTATTGGTTTATTAG
>NZ_NTFS01000165.1 GCF_002289455.1 Brunnivagina elsteri CCALA 953 | reverse complement strand
TTTTTATATAATCATTTTCTTCCTCATAAATAAAATCCTGAACCATTAGCATTTTCAATGTATGTAATAGTTAGGATGATGTGACTTTTATGTTCTCCACATGATTTTACTAGTGCATCTCATGCAAATAATCAGCTGAATTAGTTTTTTGAAACTGAAAAATATCTCTGCACAATAAATAATTAGGTATCAAATGAAATATCTTCTCTTGACAATGACTGGCAAAATCTATAGAAACTTACTTTATAACGTTACAAGACTCATTGAGAATCCAGAATGGCTATTAATGAGAAACATTGGTCGTTTTCATATTATTCGTAATGCTATAAAAAAGTATCTTATTCAAAGACATAAATTGGAATTTTCAGAATTTTTAGAAAAACTGGAATCACAAAAATCTCATATATTTCTAGAGATTAGAGTTGAAGAGATTATCAAAAGTCTAGACGGAGAGGGGATATTTCAAGGTCTTAATTTACCTGAATATATGGTCAAAGATATTTTAGAATTTGCACTCACGACAAATTGCTATGGTGAGAATAAATATAAATTCGGCTTTAAGTTTCATCAACTGGAAAAAGCAGAGCAATATTACAAACGTAAATTTCTGACTGCTAGATACTATAATCTCACTCAAGAATGTCCAGGTATCAAAGAATTAGAAAATGACTCATTATTAATAGAAATTGCTGCTAGATATCTGAGAACAAAATCATTACATATAGGAACTGCACTGGTATGGAATTTTCCTGTTAATTTCCAATTTGAGCAATACTCCGTCAGCGAATCATCTTATCACTATGACCTGGATGGTTATAATTTTATAAAATTTTTCTTTTATTTAACAGATGTAAATTTAAATAGTGGTCCACATGTTTATGTTCGTGGTAGTCACAAAAATAAAACACTCATTGACCAATTCTTAAGGGGACGAACCAGCGAGCAACATTTAATTAATTATTATGGTCAAGATAATATTATTAAAATTTGTGCCCCAGCAGGGTGGGGATTTGTTGAAGATACATTCGCATCTCACCAAGGAGTACGTCCGATTAATCAACCTCGCTTGATGTTACAGTTGCTATTTGCGACCCATGACTACAATCTAGAGCATAATGATGTTAATCCTAGTTTGCTTCAAGCTATTTCTTTTGAAGATGAATAGATAACATTATTGTCAAGTTTACGTTTTTTGATTGGATTCGCAGGATTTCCCGCATATACAGTCATCGGTTCTAAAGAATGTCCGGTGACTCCCCCCAATGTCAGCACAGCACCTCGACCAACTGTAACACCTGGTCCAATTGCTGCTCTTGCAGCAATCCAAGCGCTTTCTTGGATATGAATTGGGGCAGGTATGAGTTGAAAATCGATATGATTCCAGTTATGGTTGCCAGTACAGAGATAGACATCTTGAGAGATGCAAGAATGACTACCGATACTCACCTCAGCAATATTGTCAATCCAAGCATTTTCACCAATCCAGACATAATCACCAACAGTCAACCGCCAAGGAAATTTTACCCTGACTCCTGGCTTAATTCGCACTCCCCGACCAATTTTTGCACCAAAGACTCGAAGAACAGATACTTTTAAACTTGAGATAGGTAGCCAATAGCTTTGAAATAGGGGTAAACCAATGAAGTACCACAGAAGTTGTTTCCATAGAGGTGCCCCAGGGCTATAAGTACCAGTAGAATAATTATCTAAACGCATATAAATTAGGTCAGTTTCGTTTTAAATTAGGTGATTATTCTAATTGTGTTAGCGGACATTACCGTAGGTATCACACAACTTTTTACTAACAGCAAAAATTCAAATAACAGATATAGTTTCTGCGAGTAGATATTTACGAAAGCTTTGGCAATATTATGGATACTTTTTGATTTCTTTCCATCTCATAAATTTTGGCATCAACCAAAAATCTATACCAAAAACCTTGGAGAAAATGAAAAATCAAACCCTCCATACCATCTAAAAAACCTAAACCAATTAAATAACGTAATAAAAAGTAAATAAATGCTCGTAAAAATAACGGAGAGCGTCCATAAAGATTTTTCTTCACCCAGCGTCGTTGCTTGGCTTGGGAATTGGCATCTGTTTCCAATAATGTATCTTGTTGTAAAGTGATTTCTTGCGTTAATAGTTGTTTGAGTTCGCGTTCTGAATATCGATTGTGTTTATCAGTCCAAAAACTTAATCCTTTTTGATTTTCATCAATAATATCGTGTTTTAATTTAGCAGTTTCTCCTTCTGAAAGAACAATATGTTCGTCCATCCAAAGTTGTTCGCATGTTCCCAAACCATTACGCCAAACACGTAGTAACCAGGTAGGATAATAGCCACCATGACGAATCCAACGTCCCATAAAAAAGACACGACGCTTGACTTGATAACCTGTAATCTGAGTTGATGTTTTGGGCAAAACTTGTTTTAATTCTGTAGCAAGTTCGGGAGTCACGCATTCATCTGCATCAATTCGCATTATCCAAGGAGTTTTTATTGGTAGATTCTGTAATGCCCAATTTAACTGCTTTGCTTGATTCTCAAAAGGATGATAGGAAACATGACAATTTGCTTTATTAGCAATTTCCACTGTTTCGTCAGAACTACCGGAATCAACAACGAAAATTTCGGCATCTAGAGATTTTAAACTCGCTAAACACTTAGGTAAATTTAGTGATTCGTTGTAGGTGAGAATAATAACTGAAAGTTGCATATAGTAATGACCTATTTGTATCTATAACTTGATAAACCACAGCTAAAATTATCTTAATAATGAATAAGCTTTTTGAGATTTCTTTCTAACAATTCGCTGATAATTGATAATTGTTTTATCGGCTATTTTCTCCCAAGTATAATTTTGAAAAACTAACTGACGAGCGCGTATTCCTGTTTCTTGTGCTTGTTTTAGATTTTGTAAATATGCAATCAAAGCATCTGCAATTTTACTGGCATTAATATCAACGATACTAGCAGCACCAGCAGCTTCAGCTTCTGGAAAATTACAACCAGTCGTAATGACACAGGGTAAAGCAGATGCCATACCTTCTAATACAGACATGCTAAATCCTTCTGAATAAGAAGGAACAACAAAAATATTAGCAGCAGCTAAAGCCGAATATTTAGTTTCACCAGTAAGCATTCCTGTAAACGTCACAGCTTCTAAACAAGATGTATTACTAAAGTATTCTTTAACTTGAGGTAAGTAGCCAATATTGTCTTGCCCGGCAACAATTAAATGAGAATTAGGAAATAAATTCCGAGCTTGAGCAAATGCAGGTGCTAATAAATCAAGTCCTTTTTTAGGATCGATTCTACCTAAAAATAAAATTAGAGTTTTATTGCGAGTTTCTGGAAATTGACTATAAAAAATTTCCGCACTAGGTAACTTTTCAAAATCATGGGTGTGAATACCATTAGGAATAAGTAATAAAGGAGCATTTATTCCTAATTCTTGAACGCGCTGAAATTCAGTCGAAGCTAGCATTTGAACTCCGCTAGCATTTTGCAAAGCAGGTTTTTCGATTAGGGAAAAGTAGAAATTTTTCTTCCAAGCTTTATAAGCTAATGCCCAAGGTTCTAACATCCCGTGGGGAGTCATAATATAAGGAACTTGATGAAATTGACAAGCCCATGCAGCTGGGAGAATCGGATAGGAAAAGATGGCATTTGTATGGACTAAATCATAATCTTGAACATGTTGAAACAACCATTGAGTTAAAGACCAGGTAAATTTATAATCAATAAAATTTAAATAATGAAAATATTGAATACGATAATGTTGTTCTTGAATCCAGATATTTAGGGGAACATCAAGATTGACATTCCCATTAGCATTGGTCGTCACAATATCAACTTCGAGTCCTTTAGAACCAATCGCTTCAGCTAACTCAATAATACATTTTGATGGTCCTCCATAGACATTTCCCAATGCGGGAATTAGCATTAAAACCTTCATATAATATCCCTATGATATTGATAAAATTAGTAATTTTTTGCGATCGCATAATCAACTGACTTTTTCAAACTCAGAGCAAACTGCTCTGGTGAGAAGTTTTGAATATGTGCTAAAGAAGCTGCTCCCATTTTGCGTATATCAATTTCGTCTGAGTGAGCTTTCACCATTAACCTGGTTAAATCTTCTCGATTTTCTGGATAAAAACCAAAACCATTCACACCCTCAATTACCAAATCTTCATAACATCCACAGTTTTTAGACACCAGAACTGGCAAACCTGCTGCCATTGCTTCATTAACCACCAAACCCCATTGATCTTGAGTGCTAGCTTGGATGAAAAAATTAGCATGGGCAAAATAAGGTAATAGTTGCTTTTGCTGGAGAAAACCAGGTAAGTGAACCACATCCCTCAGATTTAGTTCTAAAATCTTTTTCTCAATCTGCGATCGTAATTCCCCATCACCACATAAGATTAAGTCCCAAGCATTTGTACCTAATACTTGACGATAACTAGCATAAGCATCTAAAAGATTAAAAATATTTTTTTTGGGAATAAAGCGATTAATTGCCAGAAAGTAAGGTTTTTGATGTGGTGGAGATAGGGTTCTAATTTTATCGGGGTGAAAGTCATCATTTCCAACCACATCATATCCAGAAAATAAACTATCGTCTCTCATTCCTAATTTCATAAAATATTTTTTATGAGGTTTACCAGCAACAAGTGCTGATTGATAACCTCTTAACATCAACTTTTTAATCCATTCTTTCCAGCAATTACGGGATGTATCATCTTCTTTTGAATCTGAAAGAATAATAGATACTTTGCGATTAGATATACTCCACAATAATGCAGAAACCATTGCAACTTCAGAATAACCCGCAATCGCTAATACATCTGGTTTTAATTTGGACAATACTGATTGTACTTGCATAAATATATGCAATTTATTCTTTTTTTGATAGCAGCTATTTCCAAAAATTGAAATAATTGGTATCTGGAATTTTTCTAAATTTGTCTGCCAACCGTAGTCAGTTTCTGTGCGAGATAATTCCAGGGCTTGAATTTCCCAGTTTTCGTTTTTAAAAAGTTCGTATGATGATTTCAGTCTTGCCAAATGGTAAGGTCCATAATTGGTAAATAAAATTGCTAATTTGCCCTTGTCTAACATAAAAATCTCCCCATAATAATCAAGAAATTGTATTTGGTTTTATCCAAGCAACAGATTTATTTTTACTAAAAAATATCGAGACTATCAACTCTAAAAGCCAAATAAAAGCAACTGCATAAAGTAAAACTCTAGATGAACCTCGGCTAGCACTATGAAATGATAATATGAAACAATAAAGTGCCGAAAGCCAAATTAATATATGAGTCCAGTAAGCACTACCACAAACTTTCGTCTGATAAATAATATTTCCTTCTAATCTACCTATCCACCACCCAAATAAAAAGAATATTAAAGTTCCTGTCCAACCCATCCAAAAATATAATTCTCCAATAACAGGCATCGGAATTCCCACACCACCTATTCCTAATAATTCATGGACATTGGGTGGTGTAATTGAGGGTAATTTTAAGAAGCTAGGTAATGGTAATACAGTCAACAACCAACTTACAAAACCATCATATACAGATAAACTTTTGTTATGGAAGGCAACAGCATTACTTAAAATACCTAAGTTAAAATTTGTTTCAAAAAAATCCCTAAATGATGATAAATAATCACCCTGAACTGAACTAATTCCTGATTCAATACCTGTCAAACCACCAGATGAAGTACCTCGTGATGATACAGCAGCTGACCCTAACAACAACAATATTGGCGCTACTATTAAATATACCCAAATCGGTAAATATTTTCCAAGTAATGAGGAAGATAGTGTAAACAAAATGATTGGTAGGAAAAATCCTCGACTTAAGTAAATTAGCCGGGGCAAGATATCGATAATTGGAACTAAAAGCACTATCCATTGGTTGGATTTTGCATAACAAATGCCAGCAAATATGGTACAGATAGAAGCGATAATTCCTGCGAGTGGTACTAAAGTTACTAATAATTCTGAATTAATAATATAGTGTCTGCCCCCTGAAAAAATTATATCGGTTCTAAACCCAATAGTAAATGGAAAGACTAGAGCCGATAATGCAATCAGTGTGCGAAGATATAGTTTAATTGTTTTAGGTTTGACAAAATCTAGTTTTCTATCTAGATATAAGCTTTTATCTAAACGATTTAAAATTCTTTTTTTGCCGATAATTAATCCGCTAAATAATAAACTAAATGAGATTAAAACCAAAAAAATTGTTTGAATGATATATTTAGAATTCGCTAATTCAATCAATAATTTATTATCAGTCATTGCCCAAAAAATAGGAATTGAATGCAAGATAAGAATGAGAACAGGAATTAACGTTGAAGGTAATAGTATAATTTGTTCATTAGCTAATCCTTGTTTTTTGGCAAATGAAAAGGTTAATATAATATAAATGAAACAAAAAAAAGTAAAGATAAACTCCAATGCGATCGCAATAAAAGTAAAGTAGTATTTCTTATTAAAGCTACTAAATAATAGTACAGGGTCGTGAACAACAAAGATGAGACAGATGCAAGCGATCGCAATCAGAACAAGTATCTTCATATTATCTATAGTAAAAATTTTAATAATTAGCTCCACCATAATTAAAATATGGAAAAATAATTTAGCTAGTGGAGCTATTTGAGTTTGCAGGGTAATATTAATATTTAGATGATTGTGCTATGTAAATTTCAGAGATAATATCTTGAATCCGATATTTATATTGCCAATTGGGATAATGGGATTTAAATTTGTCCACATTCGATATATACCAAATGTGGTCTCCAGAACGATTTGATTCTGAGTAAGTATAGTCTAATTTTTTACCTGCAATTTCCTCACACATTTGAATAGCTTCCAACATTGAACAATTACTATGTCGGGAACCTCCAATGTTATAAACTTCACCACATCTTGGATTTTGATAAAACTGATAAAAGGCATTTACTAAGTCATAGCTATGAATATTATCTCTAACTTGTTTACCCTTGTATCCATAAATTGTATAAGCTTCAGAGAGTATAGTACATTTCATCAA
Organism: Brunnivagina elsteri CCALA 953; assembly: GCF_002289455.1. GTDB lineage: Bacteria > Cyanobacteriota > Cyanobacteriia > Cyanobacteriales > Nostocaceae > Brunnivagina > Brunnivagina elsteri. The sequence goes on along the minus strand of NZ_NTFS01000165.1, from coordinate 6,716 downwards.
ATAAGCAAGGAAGCCGTGTAACTTGGCTCCTGAATGTGCTGGTCCTGTTAAACAACCACCTCTAAAACTGGCGGTTTTCATATCAAAATATCTACCATATTCTTGCACTAATACGTCTGCGGCAACTTTAGATACACCAAACAAAGAATGCTTAGAGTTATCGATAGTCATTGATTCATCAATACCAATTGTATAATGGTGATTTGCATCAATTTCCCAACGAGTTTCTAATTCTTCTAACGGTAAATAATTGGGTGTATCTCCATAAACTTTATTGGTCGAAGTAAAGATAAAAACTGCATTTGGACAATATTGACGAGTAGCTTCTAATAAAACGAGAGTACCATTAGCATTCACAGAAAAATCCACATGGGGGTCATTAGCTGCCCAATCATGGGATGGTTGAGCCGCAGTATGAATAATCAGAGAAATATCTGAAGAGTATTCCTTAAAGATGCTCTCCACCTCTTTGCGATCGCGAATATCAACGTTATAGTGTTGATATTTTTCTCCCAGAGCATCTTTCAATAAGTCTCGGTTCCATGTTGTCGATGCAGACTCTCCGAAAAAGTATGCACGCATGTCGTTATCAATACCAACGACATTAAAACCAAGATGGGCAAAAAACTTGACAGATTCTGAACCAATTAAGCCAGCCGAACCAGTAACTAAAACAGTAGACATTGGTTTATTCCTTTAGATAATAATGTCAATTAATCGAAGTTTTGGCGCTACAAGCAAAATGATAAAAATATTTTGCTGTTGAGATTTTCAATGAGCTAAAAGTAATCTATAACTTAAGTAACTGGACAGAATTAATTACATATTAGTTATTTATCAATCTGTTGCCAGCTAAGGATTTAAGTCCAGATTTTTGTGTAATTAATTTTGTCCGACTATTTATTAAGATGCTGATAATTTATAGATATCATGAAAAATTTGATGGGCAAATTTTTGGCTAGAATTTTGTGAAGCAAATTTGTACATTGCTTCTAAATTAGCAATTTCTTCACCGGGTATAGCAAATACTTTTTGAATGCTCTGGGCAATTTCCGCAGGAGATGTTGAATCGAATGTCAATCCTAGTTGATGTTCTTGTACTAACTGACCTAATAAACCATAGTTGGATGTTAATACTGGCTTTTGTGCTGCTGCTGCATGGACGATGACACTGCTCATTCCTACATGTTTTTGATAGGGAACTAGGACAAAATCGGCGAGTTCAAAATAATTACCAACCTCTTTACTAGGAATACATTTATTCTTGAGAATAATTTGGATAGGTGAATTTTGAGAAAGTAATAAGATGCGCTTTTCTATTTCTTCTCTTTCTGATGGGGGAATTGGTCCTGCTAATAGTAGACATATTTTTTTTTGGATATCTATAGGTAATAGTTTGATAGCATCGAGTAAGGGATAGATACCTTTGCGATTGTCTAAAACTCCAAACAATAAAAATACAGATTTACTTTTATCAATTCCCAACTCCGTGTTTAATTTTTCATACTTGCTTGTATCAATATCAATGGTATCAACGGGGTCAGCTAGTGGTAAAACAGTTACTTTTTTGCTCAACTGACTGATATGCTCAACTGCAAAATTATCTAAACAATATAAATAATTAAGTTGTGAATTTTGCATAGCTATAAATAACACAAGTTTTTGTCGCCATTGGCGAAATATTTCTTGTCGATTCAATTTTAAGTTAGCAAAATTGCTATAGTGAAAAGTGGGACGAAAGTAAATTCCGCCAACTGGACAAGGTGATTTTTGACCAAATGCAAGGGGTAATTGTAGATGGTCTATATACATTAATATTGCCTGAGTCGCTCTTTGCTTCTTGGCATATTGACAAAATATATTCCACTCGATAAAAAACTTTTTTATCGAAGATTTTTGTGATTCTAATAAAGATAGTTCCTCTAGAGATATAGGAATGAATTTAACTCGATTTTCACCAAGTTCTAATGATATATTAATCACATCTTGATGCAATTCTAAAAATTGAGGAGAGACAACTATATCTAAAATGCCAGATAATTTTTGGTGGCACCAATACTCGATTAGATGACGAATATAGCTAGGATGATGTCCACCTGTAATCAGGTCAAATAAAAGAATTCGATGTTCGGGATGAGGCGATAACTTAGAAACATTAATAGGAACAATTGTGGTAGTATTTTCCATCTTTATAGCTGAATCAGTTTGATTGTTGGTAGTTTAAATTAGAGACATCTAATTTATTTATTGAAGATTTAAGTTTGAACACAAATTATTTACCCACAGACCGTTTGGATGAAAGACCAAAAGATTTTTTCTTTGCTAAATTCTTTTTAATTTTGCCTTGTTTCGAGGACTCAAGCTGTTGCAAACTACTAATTACATTTGTTTTTTGTGGTAATGCCACCCAATCCCAAGATACAAATATTTCTGGACTATCAAGCGGACTTAATTCTCCATTTGTCTTAACTCCACAAATGGTATAACTATATTGATGCAGCAAAATATTTTTAACTTCTTCTGTAGATTGTAAATGCTGCATTGCTTCAGTCACAATAATTGGTTGATACTGTTTGATTAATTCTTTAGCACCTAAAAGCGCTAAAGGTTCAGCACCTTGAATATCCATTTTAATTAAGGTTACTGTAGATAAATTTATCAGATAGTCATCAAGCTTGATAACTTCAACTTCAATGCTATTCTCCTCTTTCTCTATAGAGTCGATGGTATCAGGATTAGATGCAAGAAAATTACCACTATTATCTGGATAGATAACTAATTTTTCTTGGCAATTATGACTACCAACTGCACAATTATGTAAAACAATATAATCTTCTAATTCATTTTGTTTGATATTGTATTGAAGAAGTGAAAAATTATTTGGGTCTGGCTCAAAGCTATGAATCACACCTTTATAGCCACGTTTTTTTAACTCAAAAGCCGCGATTAAACTATATGCTCCATGATGCGCGCCAATATCTAGCATGACAAAATTAGGACAAATTTGTTCTTGTACATATTGAACTAGATGATATTCTAATTCTCCAATGTAATATGCTTGAATCGACATGATGCTGCCAAACGAACGAAACTTGATTTGCTGATGATAAATGAAAAAATCTTGAGGATGTTCCTTGACTAATAGAGAATGTAAACGTTCCAGAAGATAAGGCTTTAAATAAATTTTAGTATCATGTCTAAGCAAAGGAGAAAGATGAAAATACCATCGCATTGGTTCGCGAATAAACTTAGTAATCGGTAGTAATGGATAACCAGCTTGAATATAGGCTTGACTAAATTTATCCTCAATGATTTTCAGAATATTTTTCATCTTTCAACTTCCCCCACATCTATTCAACTCTTAAACTTGATGATTGCTAATTCCCAAGTTATACAAGTAATTAGCAATTGATTATTTAGACTTAGCAGTCATCAATATAAATTTGGAAAATAATAATCTAGGTAATAATAAAATCTCTGATGGTTGTAACCAACCCATCCATTCCTTAACTTGAATATTGAGCTGTTTCATCGCTACAAACACAAAAGCTAAAGTCGTTGCATATCCAAAATTACCTGCGATCGCACCTTGTAAACCCCAGAAATGCGCTCCGATGAAAATAGAAGTTAGGGATAATACCCCAGCAATCAAGTTAATTCGCATCGATAGATTCGCAAATCCTAAACCCAACAGTGCATAGTAACCGACTACATTCACCGAATAAAACATATAAACCACCGTTGCCAAACGAAATGCTGATTTATACTCTGGAGTTGCAGCATCTGAAAACAGAATATTAATAATAATTGGTGCAAATATCAGTAATACTCCTCCTAAACCGATTACCAAGAGAACATTAACTTGAAATGCTTGTTTTATTTGCTGAATCAGTTCTCTACGTTTACCTTCTAAAAGGCTGCCCAATCGCGGTAACAATGGCTGTATTGCCATAGCTGATAGCTGGTTGATTTGGTTAGTAATACTAGTAATTGCAGCATAAGCCCCTAATGATGTAGTGTCTAATACACTACCAACTACTAAGCGATCGCCTGCTTGAAATAATGCACTCCCTAACGAAGTTAGCCATGTCATAAAGCTATATTCGATTAACTCTCGTCCTTTGCGATGACTCCAAATCAAGCGAGGTTTAGTTTTTGCCAGCAGTTGCCAAGCACCCCAACCATGAGCAAACAACATTGCGAATGCCACAACTGTATTCCACTGCATTAAAGCTAAGGTGGTTCCCCCAAACCAAGCGACAGCAATCATTCCCACATTTGTAAACCCAGTTTGCACCGTGTTTAAAAAATTCATCAGTGCATACTGCTGATAGGATTGTTCGATCGCGATAAAAATTTGTTGCAGCAATCTTGCCCAAATTATGAACCCACCATATCGGAGTGCTGGTAATGCGATCGCAAGCTGCTCCCGTTTGAGTTGGGTAAACAACTTAATAATTTCTGGTGCCCCAACCCATAAAATCAGAGCTGCCACATCCGCTAACACCAACATCCCGATAAATGATATGGTTAATGTCTGGGAGATAGCTTTTACATCCTCATTTGCCAAGTCTCGCGATAAAAATACAGTTGTGGAAATTGAAAGTCCTCCTTCAGCTAAACCAACAATTCCAATTACTGTTGAAACCAGTGTCCAAAGTCCATATTCCTCAACCCCCATCAAGCGAATAATTACAGGAATTGTGAGGAATGTGATTCCCACACGGATGACAGCACCAATGATGTTGTATAGACCATTTTTGAGCATTGACAACCTGTAATAATAGCGGTTAATTGTTCATTTGCTCCCCAGCAGCGCGTTCCTTTAGATATCAACTCACTTTTGATAAGATGACCTTTTTCAACACTTCCAAATATTGCCTTGCTATCTCCTTCGATGTAAAGTGCGATCGCATGTATTCCCTGGCTGATTTACCCATTTTCTCCGCAAGTTTTTGATCGCGATGCAAGTGACGCAGAAAATCAGCAAGTCCAGAACTATCTCCATTATTGAAGGCACTACCGCAGTGAATCTCTGCCATCATGTCCTGCAAATATGAATGCTGGGGGCAAATTACTGCCATTGGTCGTCCAGCAGCCAATGCACCGTATACTTTACTTGGTGCGACTAGGCTTTCCATTCCTTGGTCTACACTTACAAGTGATACGTCGCAAGCTGTTAGGGAATAGGGCAAATCTTCTTTGTTCTGGTACGGTAAGAATTCAATGTTATGTAATCCTAACCGTTTCACATCTTCTTTGAGTATTTTGCCTTTAGCACCACTACCAACAAAGAGAAAGTGAATGGGTTCATCTTGGAGTTCTTTTGCTGCTTCCAGAATTGTGTCCATGTCGTGACAACGACCCATATTTCCAGAATACAGAACAGTGAACTTATCGACTAAGTTATGTTTCCAAGCAAACCAGTTATATTTCTTGGGCATCGGTACAATCAAATCAGAGTCAGCCCAACTGTGAATGACTGCAACCTTATCTGCTACTTCTGGACAGTTATTCACAACACGCTGCTTCATATCCGGACTTAATACAATCAAATGTGCAGCATTCTTCCAAACTCGACGATTGATATCCATCCAGAAGCGAGTTAGGAAGTGATGTTTGGGAATCACATTCAGTGCTACGGCAATATCTGGATACAAATCATAGAGGATGCAAACATAAGATATGCCCAAAAGTAGATGTGCTAAATAACCAATTAGTGGTAGAAATGGCGGCGCAGTTGTCACGAGTAATAGATTGTGACTGCGAGGATGGCGAATTAAGTGGGACAAGGAACGGATAAAGAACATTACTCCATTCAAAGCCTTACCACGAATCCTTCCGGGGAACATCTGACTTGTGCGCGATCGCCTAATCTTTACCCGACCATTTTTTTCTGCCGCAGGTGCATTTGTAGTCCCAAAGGCATAACCCGGTTGACCTGTGAAAACTTCAATATCTACTCCCAAAGTCCCAAGTTCCCGTACCAACTCCTCAACTAACTGCCCAGTTGCAGCATAATCAGGGGGAAAGTATTGAGTGACGACAGACAATTTTATTGCCTGCTCTGTTTTTGCAACTCTCTGATTTTTCTTTGCCTCAAACGTAGTAACTTCGTTTGGGTACAACCTTTTACTATCTTCACTTAAAGCCAAGTTATTTATCCTCCTGAGATTTTTTCTGTCACCGTGCAGTTCAAATGCACATAATTTGCTGGCACAAGATTCTCGGTTGACTAAAAGATGTCAAACGATTCGATTCTTGGCAGGGTGGTAGATACGTCTCTGGTTGGGGAAGCACACTAAGTAAGTAAATTCAAAGTTGTTTAGCACTACTTAGTTAATCAATGCAATCTGGTATAAATTAAATTTTACACTTAGCGACTGGGGACTTGACAATATTTTATTCGCTCTACGTTCATAAGAATATGCAAAGTCACTCAGACAAAATGTGTACTTCTTTTTACTTGATAACAAGAATGTTGACTTGTTAATTCTTTAACTCGGTAAAAGCACCTTGTACCCTATAGGTCTAATTACTAAGTAAATATGTTGATGAAGATTAGACCTAAATTTGTATATTAAATAAGTTTTATTCCACAATCAGGTGAAACTTACTTAAGCATTATTACAACAATCGGCTCCGTATATAAATCTAAACCATCAAGGCAGGTTATATTAATTACACCTAGATACTTTACTTAACCTTCATAAATT
>NZ_NTFS01000164.1 GCF_002289455.1 Brunnivagina elsteri CCALA 953 | reverse complement strand
TTTTTTGAGTATATCCGCGATCGCATTTCTTTGATCGGAAATATCCCATCTTTGGGCAGTATTATTCGGGACAAATCTTCGCTTAACCCGTTTGGTTGGTCGTGGATGCCAGAATAAATCTTTACCCCGAAGTATTGATGGGATACCATTTTTCTTTCCCTTTTTTATGTTGCTTTCTTCTCTTACTCAAAAATTTTAGATATGACTGATTAATCACCACAAAGGATAATATCTGAGAGCAATGCGATCGCAGCAAAACAAATTCATGCTAGATAAAGGTTTGGCAATAATGAACGCACTGCTTGTGAGAAATGCGGGTACAGTAGGGATGGGGTTTCCCCATCCCTACTTATGAGTGATAGATAAATCTATAAATTGGGATATTTTATTTTCTGGAAGTCCCTAAGCTTGTTCCAATCTTATCATTAGTGAGGACGGGGAAACCCCGCCCCTACAATTTTGGGTAATTTTTTTTAACTGACTTATACCTTTTACTTTTCTGGGGTAAGAAGTCAGTTTCTCGAAAACCTCGATTATCTGTAATTTAAATCACATTTAGTCTGAGAACAAAAACAGTTAGCTTTTAACTTCTATTCAATTTCTTCTCAGCAAATTCTCAGGTAAGGGGTTGATACTAATAAATAACAGAGGGATTCGATTTCGCATCCATCTAACACTTCTTAATTTAAAGGAATCAAAATCATGAATTTGAAAACAATTGTCACCACTGCTGCTTTCACAGGTTTAGTTACTATTAGTGGTGCTACGCTGAATACAATTAGTCCACAATCAAATCAAGCATTTGCCAAAGAAGCAAAAGTTATGCTTTCACAAGCTACATCGAAAGCAGAAATGAAAGATGCAACGGGTTTAACTGTTGCTAAAAAAATTGAAATGCTGACTAAACATAAAGGGATGTTTGGTAGTGGTGATCAACTGCGTCGTTATTTCTTCGGGGATTTAGAACCAATTGCTGTGCAACCTGGTGGTGCAGGTATGGTTGTAAATTTGTACAACAAAGCTAACAATACTACATTTGCTTATTGTGCAACTTATGATGTAGTTGTGGCAATTAAAGAGGGTAAAGTTAAAGCTTTTGCTCCTAGTGAAGTGAAGTAATTTATTATTGGTTTATTAATTGAATATAACTAATTTTTAATTGATATACCAGTCCAAAATCATTCATAAAAATATAATTTATGTAGAGACTTAGTAATGCTATGTCTCTACAATTTGTGTTTTTCAAGATTGGACTAAAATTGGGATATATCCGAATAATATTACATTCCTTTAAATCCAATTTCACCCTCAATTTCTCTTAATTTTGCTATCGAATCATTCTGTGATTGTTGTCGGGAAATTCCAAATTGACTGATAATAATACCAAGAAAAATTACTGCCCCACCAATATACTGTGCAAAAGTGGGAGACTCACCCAAAATTAGATAAGCAGCAACAACTGCGACAAGAGGAGAAAAAGAACCAATTAAAGAAGCTTGGGATACGCTAGTAGCTCTTAAACCAGTAACCCAACATGACTGACCAACTACTACAATTATAGGACCATAAATTAACATCCATTTCCATAGAAAAGGCGAAAATATATCCATAAAATGATTTTGTCCGTATACAATTAAGGCTATACAAAAAAATAGTATTGTTCCCAAAACTGTACGGTAGATACTATAAATTCCTAAAGGTATCCTTGAAAGTTTTGCCTTGCTAATAATTGTAGAAGCAGCCAAAGCCACAGATGCGATCGCAGTCAAAATTTCCCCAGTTCCAAAGCTGAACAAATCTTTCATCTCTACCATGCTTTGAACGTTACTTGGTAATGAGATGGTGAGGAATACCCCAAAAAAAGAAACTATTGCACCAATTATTTCCCAAAAATGAACTCGCGATCGCAACAACCAAATCGAAAAAGCTAAAGTTAAAGGTGGTTCTAATCTACCAATTAAAACAACATTATTAACGTCAGTTATTGCTAGGGCTTGAAAAATTAAACCAGGAGCAATTGCTCCACCCATAATCGAAGCTAGAGTCAAATATAACCATTTATTTTGGGAAATTTGCTGTAATCTGCTTAGTCTAAATTGTCGTCCATAGACAATTAGTAATACTAGTAAAGCACAGAGATTCCCTACAAATAAAACATTACAAAATGAAACCGGATTATGACCATTCACATATTTTTGGGCACCAATTTCTGTGAGCTTGCGAGTGACAGAGTTTGCCGCACCAAAGATGATAATGGCACACCACAAATAAAATTGACCAGGTAATTTATGTATGAGTAAAATAGGTGGTATCCGCATTGATCTTCAGGAATAGGTAATTAAAGCTAATTTTAATTTTAGACTCATTTGAATTGTACAAGGCTTTGTGTTACATTGCTGTTCATCAATTTTATAGATATATTACTCTTGCCAATATAGAAGCATTTCTCAACTAATTTTCTGCTATTCTAAACTTGCCGGATTTGTAAGTCTAAACTATGACAGCACATATTCTCTTGGTAGAAGACGAAGTTAAACTAGCTCGATTTGTGGAATTGGAATTAACTAGTGAAGGTTATCAGGTTAGTGTTGCCAATGACGGGATGACTGGATTGACTTTAGCACGGGAATCTAAACCAGATTTGGTAATTTTGGATTGGATGCTTCCTGGATTAACTGGGGTAGAACTTTGTCGTCGTTTGCGCTCGACGGGAAGTAAAATTCCTGTAATTCTTTTGACAGCGAAGGATGAAATTAGCGATCGCGTTGCAGGTTTAGATGCTGGAGCTGATGATTATGTTGTTAAACCTTTTAGTATTGAGGAATTATTGGCAAGAATTCGCGCTCATCTACGTCGGATAGAGGAAAATAAGCAAGATACGGATATTTTACAGTTTGAAGATTTGAGTTTAAACCGTCGTACTCGTGAGATATTTCGAGATAAACGAGCTATAGAATTAACAGCAAAGGAGTTTGATTTATTGGAATATTTGATGGGTAATCCCCGTCAAGTTTTCACTAGAGACCAAATTTTAGAAAAAGTTTGGGGTTATGATTTTGTGGGTGATTCTAATGTTATTGAGGTTTATATTCGTTATTTGCGAATCAAGTTAGAAGAAAATAATGAAACACGTCTGGTTCATACAGTGCGAGGTGTAGGTTATACTTTGCGATAAGCGGAGCTTAATGCTGAAAGCATATCGCATTAGTTTTCAGCTTGTTAATGGCGTTTTTTACATACATGATTATATGAAAAGAAAATACGCGATCGCTTAACTATATAAAAATAATTTTAGCAAGGCAAACTTACTGTAAATACACTTCCTTCACCTAACTTAGAACGAACGCTAATGCTACCACCCATTTTCTCTACAAGCGTCTTGGCAATTGATAAACCTAAACCAGTACCATTCGAGTGAGTACGGGCTGTATCTACGCGATAGAATCGCTCGAAAATATGTGATTGATTTTGCAAGGGAATGCCATAACCTTTATCACAAATTTGAATTATTACCTGATTTTTAATCTGGTGTAAGTTTACATTTATGGGAGTATCAGGGTCAGAATATTTTACAGCATTATCAATCAAATTTAGTAATATTTGTTTGATGCGATTACTATCTGCTTTTATAGTTATTGGATTATTTTCTATTTCAATTGTAATCTCCCTTGAACTATTTTGCTGTGCCATACTCACAATTTCAGTAACAATATCATCCAAAATACAGGGTTCTTTACTTAATTGCAAATAGCCGCTATCTGCCCTCGCTAAGTCGAGCAAGTCCTGTAATATGTGAATTGTGCGTTCTGCTTCCGATGCTGCTGTTAATAAAGCTTCCTTTTGAATTTCTGTCAAATTTTGCTGTCTTCTCAAGATACTTTGTAAATATCCATGTACAATCGTTAATGATGTTCGCAACTCGTGGGAAATATTACTGGTAAATTGTCTTTCTTTTTCCCAAGCATCGGCAAGACGAGATAGCATCATATTTACAGTTTGAGCTAGTTCCTTAACTTCGCTGGGGGCATTATTCAGATATAGCCGTGCTTCTCCTAAATCTTCTGCCTGAACAGCCTCTGTCATACGACTAATTTGACGTAGAGGTTGAAGGGAATAGCTAACATAAAATGCAATTCCTCCTGATATCAAAATAATTACTAAAATAGTCGCGATACCCATGCTTTGTATCATTGCTACAAACATAGCTTGGTCACGGGTGATATCTTGGGCAATAGAAACTTTTCCTAATACCTTACCTCGTATTTTTAGCTCACCACCACATAACACATAAGAATGACCTTTAATATGGTAAACTTCAGGTACTAAAGGCATTTTGGTCAGATTAATTAACTCATTAGCATAAGTATCAGATGATGGGTTAAAGTTGCTAGATTTTGCCAAAAGAGTATTATTAGTATTTGTTATCCATAATAGTGTATTGTTAGTTTCCCTGTTACTTATTGCCTTTTCTAAAGCCGTTGTGAAGGGTAACATTTGGCTATAAACTTCCACATCAAGCGGCAAACGAGAGGCAATTTGCTCCATGTTTTCTTTGTGACTATTAATTAAAAGTTGCTGCATTTTCCAGCCTGTCCATGTGGTAAGACCACCCAATCCTAAAGCCGAAAATACAGCAATTCCAATTGTGAGACGAACTCTTAATGAAGAAGGATTAATTTTAGGAAAAATTCGACTGAATCGGTTCACTTTGGTATTTCCAAATTAGGCGTAGGACAGGTTTTATTTACAAAATCACATTTATAAACGTAGGGTTCTTGCCAACTTAGAGGAATTTCTAGTAAATCTCGCGTTCCTGTCATTCCTTGACCAATAAATAATAACAAGGCAAGGCAATTTAGAATAGTATGAATAACACGCCAACGATGTGATTTATCTTTATAAATTTCTGGGACAATCGCTAAAGAAAATATCATCAACATTGCGGCAACAATTCCAATATAGTAATGTGACCAATACCATTCATTATCGCGGCGAAATACTCCATCTTGGAAGCCAAGAATTACTATCCCCGCACCAGTTAAAGTTGCAAATACACCCCGCCATAACTTATTATTGGCACGATAAAGGAATACTAAAGATGTAATAGTTGCCGCAAACATTAACAGGATGAAAACTACTTGAAAAGGTGTTTTGTTCCATAATTGATTCTTGATAATATTTTTGCCAATTGGATAAATCAATCCTAACAAAGTTAACCCTACAACCGAACCCGTTAGCCAGTTTCCCAACCGTCTATGCTCCGTACCACTAACGGGGGGAATTTTGCTTTTACCTCCATTCATTGTTTGCAAGCGACGCTGACGGGTTGACCATGCGAAATTGACCACCATCCCAATCAGAGGAAATACGAAAAATACTGCGATCGCAGGATGGACTAGGGCAAGAAAATCTGCTGTTTCCATATAACTCCTTTCTTTGATACACCTGTTTTTTAACTAGTCAAGACGTTATGTTACAACCTCTCGACAACAAATACTTACATGGCAAATAGTATAACTAACCATTCAAAGTTGCAAAGCCAAAAGTTGCATTAAACTGCCGACACCATACTGCTACAGATTTAAAATCCGCCAAATTTACATTTTCGGGAATTGCGTAACGTTGAGTACCTTTAGTTTTTTGTAAGCGAGCAATACTTTTGTAATCTTTTTCTTTAATTCCATAGATTGGAACAGTGCGATCGCGATGTAAAATTACGAATAAGTCTGGACCATTATCGGTTTTAAAGCTTTTGTCAAACTCTAGATAAGGTTTCCCTTGGTAAGTAATAACACGGATATTTCCTTTAATTGGGTGTTCTCCCGCTTGAAACATCGCAGTTTTTGTCGCTGTAGTTTGAAGATGGGTTTGGTTCTCTTTCTGCGCGGATAAAGCTGTTTCGACATAAGCTAAATTTAAACCTAAATTTAAGGATGTAACGAGAGTGAGAATGGTGATATGTTGTAATTTCATGGCTTGCTTGTCCTTTTTTTTGACTCTAAGGACAATTTAAACCATCTTCGCGATCGTTAAATTAATTTAAGCTGAGAATTGGTTTAGAACTTGTGATGTTTTCAACGTTATATTTCTGAGTCGCAGTGAGGAAAGTTAAAATTACTGTATTTAGAGAATACCAAGAAATAAATTATCACAATCACATAATATTCTTGTAGAATCATTGTTAAGTTAATTATTGAGAGTAGTAAATAAAATGTCTTTGCAAAACCAGCCGTGGCAGCGAGAGTTACGCGCAATGGCACTTTTATCTACTTTGAACTACCGCACTGGTAAATTAAATAGCTATTTAGATAATATTGCTAGGGGAGTTAGCGAACTAATTGGGGTAGATTGGTCTGTAGTAACCCTCTGCCAAGAAGGGTTTGAGAAAGTACTAGCAAGCAGTGTTGATATGGGAGAAGGTGAGCATATTTACTCATTACATGGTCAACTAACTGGTACTGTGATTCAAATGGGTTGCTCATTAGCGGTAGAAGATGCGACGGAGAATCGAGAATATGGTGAACCTCCAGAAGGTTATCGCTCCTATTTAGGAATACCGTTGCGAACTGCCCAAGGTGAAGTAATTGGTACTATTTGTTCGTTTCATCAGCAACCACGTAAGTTTAGCAAAGAAGAAATGCAAATTGTGGAATTGTTTGCCGAACGTGCTGCTACTGCGATCGATCATTATCATCTTTATGAGCAACAATGCAAATTTAATCATGTTTTAGAAGCTGAAGTAGAAAAACGTACAGCACAATTACGAGATGCACAAAATCAGCTTGTGGAACAAGAGCGTTTGGCAGCGATTGGTGAATTTGCAGCAATAATTGTGCATGAAATTCGCAATCCCCTAACGACAATGATGATGGGGTTGAAGTATTTTCAGAAAACTATTTTGGTTAAAGCTGCCCAAGAGCGTTTATCGTTATCGCTTGATGAAGGTAGTCGTTTGCAACGTTTGCTGGGTGAAATTTTGCTTTATGCTAAACCTCAGATATTACAGCTTTGTGAATTGGATGTAAATGAATTTATTAGTGAGTTGCTGATATCAATTCGTGAAATGCCGGAAGCTCTGGAGAGGCAAATTGAGTTTATTCCAATCTCATCTACGGTCAAAATTTTGGCAGATAAAGATAAATTAAAACAAGTATTTATTAATATTGTTCGTAATGCTTGCGAGGCTATTTCAGCAGGAAATATGGTGAAATGCTTAGTTGAGACTGATGGCAAAAATAAAGTTGCTATTAATGTTCATAATGGTGGTGAAGCAATTCCCAAAGAGGTTTTATCAAAGTTGACTCAACCGTTTTTCTCAACAAAAGCTGACGGTACTGGGTTGGGACTTGCTATCACTAAGCGCATTGTTAATGCTCATGGTGGAGAATTATCGATTCAGTCTGAATCTGGTTGTGGTACTACGGTTACTGTGCAATTACCTACTCTTAGTAAATAAGGGAGTGCAAAAAATAAATTACCCAATAATAAATAGACATCTGGTTATATACTAAAAACTGGTTACAACTATACTTTATAGATTGGATAAAAACCTTAAAGATGCTTCCTTCGTCAGCATGACAAAAGTTAAGTTTTTACCCGTGGGGTAGTATAATAAATAGTTATGCTCACCAGTCGCACTAGCAGTAAATTCCCGCAGAGGATACTTACGACTGGACAATGTGAAAATAATGCTGGTCAAGGTGGTTCGTTCTGGCATTATAGTCAGTAAGGTGCTGACCAAGAATCCCAAAGAGTGGTTAATGACGGAACAACAAATCGAACAAAACCTGATCGAAAAACTGGTCGATCTCAAATATACCCACCGCCCCGATATCCGCGACAGGGCGGCTCTGGAGCAAAATTTTCGCAGCAAGTTCGAGGCGCTGAACCGTGTACAGCTTACTGATGCCGAATTCGCCCGCCTGCGCGATGAGATTATTACTGCTGATGTGTTCAGTGCGGCTCAGGCGCTACGGGAAAAGGGTAAGTTCACCCGTGAAGACGGTACACCGCTGGAATATATGCTGGTGAACATCCGCGACTGGTGCAAAAACGATTTTGAAGTCATTACCCAACTACGCATCAACACCGACAACAGCCACCACCGCTATGATGTGATTTTGCTGATCAACGGCGTGCCAGTGGTACAGATCGAACTAAAAAACCAACCGATCAGCCCGCGCCGCGCTATGGAGCAGATCGTTAATTACAAAAATGACGCTGGCAATGGTTATACGAACTCGCTGCTTTGCTTTATGCAGTTATTTATTGTCAGCAACGAAAGTGATACTCGCTACTTCGCCAACAACCGCAACCAGCATTTTAGGTTTAATGCCGACGAGCGCTTTTTGCCCATCTATCAGCACGCGGATAAAGACAACCGCAAAATTGCCCATTTGCACGACTTTGCCGAGGATTTTTTGGGCAAGTGTCGGCTGGGGCAGTTGATCAGCCGCTATATGGTGTTGGTGCAGAGTGAGCAGAGAATTTTGATCATGCGCCCTTACCAAATCTATGCGGTCAAGGCGATCGCGGATGCGATTCACCAGAACCGGGGCAATGGTTACATCTGGCACACTACGGGCAGTGGTAAAACCCTGACCTCGTTTAAGGCTTCGACGCTGCTGAAGGATAATCCTGATATTGAAAAATGCTTGTTTGTGGTCGATCGCAAAGACCTCGATCGCCAGACCCGTGAGGAATTCAATAAATTTCAGGAAGGCTGTGTGGAGCAAAACACCAATACCGAAGTGCTGGTGAGGCGGATGTTATCGGAGGACTACGCTGATAAGGTGATTGTCACTACGATCCAGAAGCTGGGGCTGGCACTAAATGAAAGTAGTACACGCAACAAGCAACAGCAAAAAAGCGGCAAACTGACCTACAAAGAACGGCTAGAACCGATACGTGATAAGCGCATCGTCTTGATTTTTGATGAATGCCATCGATCGCAGTTTGGCGATAACCACAAGGCGATTAAGTCGTTTTTCCCCAAGGCGCAGCTATTTGGCTTTACTGGCACGCCGATCTTTGATGAAAATGCTAGCTATCAGCAGATCGATGGTGAAGTTGGCTCCTTTAAGACCACCCAAGATATTTTTGAGAAAGAACTGCACGCATACACCATTACCCACGCGATCGAAGACAAAAATGTGCTGAGTTTTCATATTGATTACTTTGGCAAGGATGGTGAAAACAAATCGAGAAACAGCCAGAACCCGCCACCCGAAAAGGTAATCAACGCCATCCTGACCAAGCACGACAGCGCTACTAATCAACGACGTTTTAACGCCATACTTGCCACGGCTTCGATCAATCACGCGATCGCATATTACGATCTATTTAAAAGCATTCAGACCCAACGAAAGAAAGAGGATGAGAGCTTTGCGCCGTTGAATATTGCCTGTGTGTTTTCGCCTCCGGCAGAAGGTAATAAGGATGTGCAGCAGCTACAGGAAGACCTGCAACAGGAAAAAGCTGATAACCAGCAAGAGCCGGAAGCTAAAAAAGCGGCGCTCAAGAGGATCATTGATGACTATAACCAGCAGTATGGCAGTAACCACAGCATTAATGAGTTCGATCTGTACTATCAGGATGTGCAGCAACGGATCAAAGATCATAAGTACAGCAATGCGGACTATCCACGCAAAAACAAGATCGATATCACGATCGTGGTGGATATGTTGCTGACGGGGTTTGATTCTAAGTATCTCAATACGCTGTATGTGGATAAAAATCTCAAACACCACAGCTTAATTCAGGCTTTTTCGCGCACGAATCGCGTGCTAAATGACACCAAGCCTTGGGGCAATATTCTCGATTTCCGTTATCAGGAGAGCGAGGTGGATGCGGCGATTCAACTTTTTTCGGGTGCGGATCAGGGCAAGGCGCGGGAAATTTGGCTGGTGGATGCGGCTCCCAAGGCGATCGCGCAGTATGAAAAGGCGGTGGAGCAACTGGAGAGCTTTATGCAGTCGCAGGGGTTGGCTTGTGAGCCGTCGCAGGTGGTGAACCTGAAGGGGGATACGGCGCGGGCGGAATTTATTAACCGCTTTAAGGAGGTGCAGAAGCTGAAGACGCAACTGGAGCAATATACCGACCTTGACGAGATGAGTCAGCAGCAAATTGAACAGAAGCTACCGACGGATCGGCTCCGCAGCTTTAAGGCGATGTATTTGGATACGGCGCTGGAGCTAAAGGGCAAGCAGGGTAAGACGGATGACCCAGATAATGCGGTGGAGCAACTGGAGTTTGATCTGGTGCTGTTTGCTTCGGCGGTGATTGACTATGACTACATTATGGGGTTGATTGCGAAGTCTACTCAGCGGGCTGGCAAGCAGAAGCTAACTCGATCGCAATTGATTGAGATGATCGGCGCTAATGCGAATCTGTTGGGGGAGCGCGATGACATTATTGCTTATATTAACAGTCTCCCGGTGGGGCAGGCGCTGGATGAGAAGCAAATCCGCGCGGGTTATCAGGAGTTTAGGGCGGGGCAGGCGGCGGCTCGGCTTGGGGATATTGCGGCAGGGCATGGGCTGGATGGTGAGGCGCTGCAAGGGTTTGTCGATCGGATTATGGATCGGATGATTTTTGATGGGGAACAGCTTACGGATTTGCTGAGTCCGTTGGGGTTGGGCTGGAAGGCGCGGCGGGTGGCGGAGTTGGCGCTGATGGCTGAGTTGGTGCCTTATTTGCAGAAGTTGGCTGATGGGCGCGAGATTTCGGGGTTGAATGCGTATGAGTAGAACCCCGGAGACCACCCCGCCCTTCGGGCACCCCTCCAAGGGAGGGGAATTATTCCCCTCCTTTGGAGGGGTGGCAGGCGCAGCCTGACGGGGTGGTTAATTCCCCTCCCTTGGAGGGGTGGCAGGCGTAGCCTGACGGGGTGGTTAATTCCCCTCCCTTGGAGGGGTGGCAGGCACAGCCTGACGGGGTGGTTCCATGCCGCAGTCTGACGAAGTAGTAAATCTGGACGATCGAACTCAAACCAATTAGTTATATGCGTGACACTCAAAAATATATGTCTCTTCCCTATAACCCAGCCCTAAAGGATCGGGCGAGGGCAATGCGTCGGGCTGGGAATTTGGCTGAGGTTTTGCTCTGGAATCAGCTTAAAAGAAAACAGTTTTTGGGTCTGGATTTCGATCGCCAGAAAATCATTGGGAACTATATCGCCGATTTTTACTGTGCTGAAAAGGCTGTGGTGATTGAGGTGGATGGCAGTAGCCATGATAATAAGGTTGAATACGATGCTCAACGGGATGCTTTTTTGATGGGGTTAGGTTTAACTGTGATTCATTTGCGGGATGGTGAGGTGAAGGGGAATATGACGGGTGTTATGGATTTTTTGCGAGGTCATCCGGCGTTTGGTAATCCGGAGACCAACCCGGAGACCACCCCGCCCCTTCGGGGCACCCCTCCAGAGGAGGGGAATAATTCCGTAAATTCCCCTCCTTTGGAGGGGTGGCAGGCGCAGCCTGACGGGGTGGTTAATTCCCCTCCCTTGGAGGGGTGGCAGGCGCAGCCTGACGGGGTGGTTAATTCCCCCGCGCAGCCTGACGGGGTGGTGGAGGTGGGTGATGAGTAGGCTAATCGACAATACTCAAAGTTTCAGCACGCTACTGCAACAGATTCAACGATCGCAACAAAAAGCTCTCGCCCAAGTAAATACTGCATTGATTGACCTTTATTGGCAGGTGGGCAAAACCATCAGCGAAAAAGTACAAAATGAGGCTTGGGGTAAGGGTGTGGTGCGGGAGTTGGCGCATTACATCGCGCAAAATGCACCAGATATTAAAGGCTTTTCTGATAAAAACCTGTGGCGGATGAAGCAGTTTTATGAGACTTATCAGGGAGATGAAAAACTTCTAGAACTAGTGCAAAAATTGCCGTGGTCGCACAATCTGGCAATATTTTCGCGCTGTAAAACGCTAGAGGAACGCGCTTTTTATTTAACGATCGCATCCAGCGAAAAATACAGCTTTCGTGAGCTAGACCGTCAAATTTCGGTCAGCTTGTTTGAACGCACAGCCCTGAATGCGACAAAACTCTCAACACCGTTGAGAGAATTACATCCCAATTTAAGCGGTACTTTCAAAGACAGTTATGTGTTGGAGTTTTTGGGATTACCAGAAGCGCACAGTGAAAGCGAGTTACAAACAGCACTGGTGCAACAGATGAAGCAGTTTATTCTGGAACTGGGCAAGGATTTTATCTTTGTGAGCGAAGAATACCGTCTTCAGGTAGGCAATCAGGATTTTTTCATTGATTTGCTCTTTTTTCATCGAGGTTTGGCGGCACTGGTGGCGTTTGAGTTGAAAATTGGTACGTTTAAGCCTGATTATTTGGGGCAGCTTAATTTTTATTTGGAGGCGCTGGATCGGGATGTGAAAAAGCCGCACGAAAACTGCTAACTAGTAAGTTTGACTTGATTTACGAAAAATCTGTTAGTAAATCACTAGTTGCTCAATCTCTGCCATCAACCCCGATGCAACAAACTTTGATGTCAGTAACCGAGGCTTTTAAGTCTTTTAAGGAGCTACGGTCTTTGTTCCTCAAAGGTCAATTGCATTTTAAGCCCCAAGCACCCAATTACTTAACAGGTTATAAACTATTCAAAGTAGCTTACCCAAATTCAGGAGGGCAACGACCTAATCTGATTGATGGTCAACTTAGATTTTCTTTAGGATTAACTGTCAGACGTTGGTTTGGTATTTCAGAGTTTGTTCTGCCAATGCCATCAAACATTGATTATTCTAAGGTTAAAGAGTTTACTATTCTTCCTAAAAATGGTGCTTTCTACCTTGAAATGTCCTACGAAATCGAAAAGCAAAAGCATAATTTAGATATCAATCAAGCTTTATCGATAGACTTAGGTACTGCTGATAATTTAGCCGCTTGCGTTGATACGCTTGGCAATTCCTTATTGATTGATGCTCGTGCTATGAAAGCGATGAATCAGTTGTGGAATAAAAAAGTATCAACCCGCAAGGAAGGAAAGTCAGAAGCATATTGGGATAACTGGCTAGACAAAGTAACCCGTAAACGCAACCATCAAATGCGAGATGGGATTAACAAAGCCGCAAAACTAATTATTGACCATTGTCTAAAATACGGCATTGGAACATTAGTAATTGGTTGGAACGAGGGATTTAAAACTAGTTCCGGCATGGGACGGGTTAATAATCAAAAGTTTGTTCAGATGCCTCTGGGTAAACTCAAAGACAGATTGAACCAACTATGTAATTTGCACGGAATTAGATTCCAGGAAACCGAAGAATCTTACACGTCAAAAGCATCTTTCTTAGATGGAGACTCCCTACCTATTTACGGTCAAAAACCGGAGGGGTGGAAAGCATCAGGTAAGCGCGTTGAACGTGGGTTGTATCGGTCAGCCAATGGGTCAATTATTAATGCTGACCTGAACGGGGCGGCTAACATTCTAAGAAAAGTAGCCAGCAATCTAAGCATAGACTTAGGCTTACTGGGTAGACGGTCTTTGACAACCGTAGCGAGAGTTAGACTTTGGGTGTTACCTAAGTTTACTCTGTCCGCAGAATCTCAGTGGCTTTAGCCCTGAGAGTGTCAACCATAGCCAAAAATTTTTGAGATTGAGCGGGATTTTTTGGTATTTTGGCGTTCGCGTAGCGACTCCCTTGGAGCATTGCTGTTCATTGCTGTAACTATACTAAAAACGGTTAATAATTATACTTTTTATCTGCCAAACCTAATATTTCTTAAGCCTCTCCCCTTAGTAAGGGGAGAGGTTGGAGGTTCTATATTAGTTAAATTTTAAGCCGTTCGCAGTATATATACA
>NZ_NTFS01000163.1 GCF_002289455.1 Brunnivagina elsteri CCALA 953 | reverse complement strand
AAATTACTTTCGCCTGCTTAGAGGTTGTTTGAAAAGTCTCCTTTCATGTCATGCTGAGGAACGAAGCATCTCAGTATGTGGGCTAAACTCCAGATTCTTCGTTCCGTAAGACTCCACTCAGAATGACAATTTATACCTTATCCGACTTTTCAAACATGCTCTTATACAAAAGCGATAAATAAGCGCTTTAAGCGTTGCGGGGTAATATTTCAGGGACGATTTAATAGTATTCATGTTGCTGATGCAAACTATTTATTCCATCTTTTACACTATATTCATTTCAATCCGGTGAAAGCTGGTTTGGTACGGCAACCAGAGGAATGGGAATTTTCTAGCTATTTGGAGTATGCGGGGTTACGGGCAGGGAAGATTCCAAAGGTAGAGTATATTAAATCACAGATTAATGGGGAGTGCGATCGCACGTTTTTGTTGGCTGATTTATTGGATGGCGATTTACCGACTGATGCGGGTTTCAAAGAATTGTTGTTCGATGATGATGAGTGAGTTTTCTACGTTTCCTAGAATCTCTCAAGCAGCTAGAACCCCGACTTTTGCCAAAAGTCGGGGTTCTGCTGAATGTATTTTTCGGGAAAAGGCTGTAAAGTTACTGTATAAAAAATAAGTTTGCAACAGTATTTTTACAGCTATGCCGCAGGATATTCCCAACAATAAAAACTTTCGAGGCTGGAATTTTAAAGGTAAAGACTTGACTGGTGCTGATTTTAGCGGTGCGGATATTCGAGGCGCAAATTTTACCAATGCTAACCTGACGGGAGCGAATTTTAGTAACGCGAAAGCTGGGTTGCAAAAGCGTTGGGTGTTTGGGTTGATGATAGCTGTGTTGTTGCTGGTTGGATTATCTGGATATTTATGGGCTTCTAAGTATACTTTAGTGTTGTTAGTAACTACTGCTTCTCCCAGGGAGCGATTTTTTGTATATTTTCAATTATCAATGGGATTTCTTTTTACTATTGTGACAATTCGCCAAGGAATAGCATTTAGTTTCGGAAGCTTGATAATTACAGGAATAATTACCCTATCTTTAGTTGGTTATACTGTTATATCTACAACATCTATTGATGTTCTATTTTTAACTTTTGCGTTCGCTATTTTAATAACTACACTTTTTTTAATTACATTCAATTTAACAGGATTTATTGTGGGAATTGGAGTAATTGCCGGAGTAGAGCTTATCAGTATTATAACTTGTTATTCTTTGTCTCTAATTTCTTCTTTTTTAATCGCGAAAAACATCTTTATTACACATTTATCTATCTTTATTATCATCACTCTTCTAGTTAATTTATTCAGCGCATATATCGCTTGGCAAGCAATTAAAGGCAACCCCAAACAAGCTCCCATCCGCAACATTGCCGTTGCTTTCGCTGCTACTGGTGGTACAAGTTTTCGGGGTGCAAACCTCACCGATGCGAATTTTACTGGTGCAACCCTCAAAAATACCGACTTCCGCCAAGCAAAACTAATCCGCACCTGCTTTCGAGATACGAAAAAATTAGATTTAGCCCGTCCAGGGAACAGTTATTTAAAAAATCTGGATTTACAAAAATTGCTTGTCGGCATTGTCGATACTAAAAATACTAAAAAATCAAATCAAAGCATAAATAAAAATTGCGATCGCATGAATTTACGAGGTATCAATTTACAAAACACCAATTTACAAGATTTCAGCTTTATTGCTGCCGATTTGAGCGAGGCAAATTTACAAGATACCGATTTATCCCGTGCGAAATTAGTCCAAACCCAACTTGATGGAACTGATTTAACTGGTGCAACTCTGACGGGAGCGTTTATTGAAGATTGGGGTTTGACAACCGACACCAAACTCGATGGTGTACGCTGCGACTTTGTTTTTATGCGTCTTCCTCCCGAAAAACGTCCGGCTTTTTTGCCCTTACCCCCACAGGAACAACTTGATGAAAATCGCCAACGGGAACCGAGCGATTGGAACAAAAATTTTGGCGATGGGGATTTTGCCGATTTTATCGCTCCCTTAAAGCAAACCCTGAATTTATTCCACAATAAACCCGTCGATCCGCGTTTGGTTGCGATCGCATTCCAAAAACTCAAAGAAGCCCATCCCGAAGCCGATTTAGAAATTGTTGGAGTCGATAAAAAAGGAAAAAATCGCGATCGATTACACATCAAAGCGGAAGCTAATGGTATTAACGATGCTGCTGCTCTCCATGCCGATTATTTTGCTAATCTCGACGAACTCCAAGCATTACCCCCAGCAGTTTTACAAGCAATCCTTGCCGAACGAGGTGCGGTGATTCGCATGTTAGCGGGACTTTTGGAAGGGAAACAGGCAAGTCAAATTCATATCCAAAATTCACCAAATCAAAATCAGGAGAATAACAACATGAATAATTCTGGAAATAATCGCCATATTAATACTGGTCGTGATTACCGAGAAACCAATGTAAATGACCAAGGTACATACGTTGAAGGGGATTATCACAATAACTCTCAGCAGAAACAAAGTCTTGCGGAAGCTGCGGCAGAAATTCAAAATTTACTCGAACAATTGGATAAATCCTATCCCAGTGACACGACTACGGGGAAAATGGAAATTGCCACAAGAGCAATTGAGTATATCGATTCCAACCCTGATTTAGCCACAAGGTTATCGAGTGCTTTAAAAGCTGGTAGTGTCCAAGCTTTTACCCAGTTTCTCAACCATCCCGCAGCAAGTTTCGTTGTTGGTGCATTGGATGATTGGCAGAAAACCAAGCGATAATATCCGGGAGATTCAGAAATCAAACTTTATACTTGATATAGGAAGACTTTTTTAACAGGAGAGCGTAGGCATGGCTCCCAATCCCACTATTATGCAGGCGGTTGAACAGCTTGGCTATCGCGTTACTGTTGGTGACGTAGCAACCCAAGCTGGTTTAAATGTATTAGAGGCTAATCAAAGTTTGTTAGCCCTGGCATCGGATGCTGGGGGACACTTACAGGTTGCCGATACAGGTGATATTGTATACTTGTTTCCGAATAATTTTCGCGATATTTTGCGCGACAAGTATTTTAAAATCAAGCTCCAGGAATGGGGTAAAAAAATCTGGGGTGTTTTATTTTACCTGATTCGCATTTCCTTTGGAGCCTTATTAATAGCTTCGATTGCCCTAATTACGATCGCAATTTTCCTAATTATTGCCGCGATGAATGGCGATCGCGATAATGACAACGATAATGGTGGTAGTTGGGGTGGTGGGGGATTTTTCTTTTTCCCCGATTTATTTTGGTATTTTAGCCCCGATTACAATAGACGCGATCGCGATACCATCGGAGATGGTCGCCAAGGGCATCGCAAACAACCCAGGGAAAAAAGCGAACTCAATTTTTTTGAAGCTATATTCTCGTTTCTATTTGGTGATGGTAATCCCAATGCCAATTTAGAAGAACGTCGCTGGCAAGAGATTGGTACGTTAATTAGTGGTAGTCGTGGTGCTGTTGTAGCCGAGCAAATTTCGCCCTATTTAGATGATATTGGTGAAAAGTACCAGCAGGAATACGAAGATTATATGCTGCCTGTGCTGACGCGGTTTAATGGACAGCCTGAAGTGAGTCCAGAAGGACAACTTGTCTATTATTTCCCAGAATTACAAGTTAGTGCAGTCAAAAAACGCCGTCATGCGATCGCAAGTTACCTGGAAGAATTTTCTTGGCGATTTAGTGCTGCCAGTTCTGGGCAAGTTATGTTGAGTGCGGGTTTAGGTGCAGCAAATCTCATCGGTGCTTTAGTTCTTGGTAGTTTGTTACGTGGTGGTGCTGTAGCTGCCCAATTAGGTGGGTTGGTGGGATTTGTCCAGGGTATTTACTGGTTGTTATTAGCTTACGGTGTGGGATTCTTAGTTATACCCTTAGTACGCTACTTCTGGATACAATGGCGAAATACAAAAGTAGCAGAGAGAAACCGCGATCGTATTTCCCGTACCAAAACATTAACCAATGCAGACGAAGATTTACAAAAGAAAATCTCCTTTGCCAACCAATTTGCATCTGAAAAATATATTGGTACAGAAAATCTCGCCTATTCCACCGAAGATGATTTACTGGAACAGGAAGTTAAACGGCTTGAAGAATAGTTAGGAGTGTAAGGGAACACCAAAAAATAAATTCTCCATAATTATTGTAGGGGTGGGGTCTCCCCACCCTTCGCGTGATAGTGTTGGTAAGTATATGATTTGAGTATTTTATTTTCTGGAAGTCCCTAAGTTCTTTTCTATAACGGGTTAAGACTTGACTAATATGGAATAATATAGAACCCCTCTCCAAACCTCTCCCCTTGCCAAGGGGAGAGGCTTAAAAATATCAGCCTTTGAGAACTAATAAAGTCCAGCTTTTAAGGGTTTTTAGTATAATTCCTAATTCCTAACTTTTATTTTGCCTGAATTGGAGACAGGGAGACACCTCGGAAATAATACGCCAAAATTTGTAGATGATTTGCCCGTTGCAGAGCCAAACTATAAGCTCCCCACTGACTCATTCCCACACCATGACCATAACCCTTGCCTTGCATTAAAAAACTACCATCGGGGGCACTGCTAACATTAAAACGTGTACTTCTCAACTTTAAAGCAGTACGCACATCTTCACCACGTAACACCTTTGTACCTTTATCACCAGTAATTTCCAAAGCTCTAACGCTGCCAAATGCCGATGCTGTTTGTACCTTCATCGTCTTCACCTTACCGACTTCAGGAAAACGCTTGCTGATTTCTGCTACCGAGAAAGTACGCTGCCACGAACATTCCGGGATATTCTGGTCAAAATCGGGAACAGCCCGCAAATATTCCCTGCCTTCATTTCCTCCCCAAACATCCTCGACGTTTTCCGTATGTCCACCCGAACAAGCATGGAAAACAGAGAGAATAATCCGGTTTTTGTAAGTTAAAACCTGTCCCGCAGTTTTATCGACTGCATCGTAAGTAGTAGGAGATTCGCTCGATACACCTTTGTAAATTTGCCATCTGTCTGGACTATCACCCACATCAAAAAGGGGGTCATTACGTTGTCTTTCCCGCTTGTAAATGGCATAAGTTCGAGCTGCGATTGCTTGGGCTTTCAGTGCTTCTTGGGGCCAGCGTGTATCCATTTCGCCACCAATGACGCTGTAAAGATATTCCTCTAAATCAACCCAGTTAACAGCCGTCAAACCCTTATTCGTGGGTACAACCAGGGTGCGACCTCGATACCATTTATCGCCAATATACACAAACCCCTTGCCTGTTGGTTCAATCCAAAATAAACCCGATCGCCATTTATCTAAAGCGACTCCACCACCAGGTACGGGTTGGGCATAGTAGGCACTCATGGCAGGTAATTGTCCCAAAGTTCTACCACTACCGTCTTTCAATGCGGCAGCCGTTGAGCTACCGACTTTAACTTGGTTAACATCCCGTGCGATCGCAACACGCAATATGACCGATGCACTAGCAGGAGCCAGCATTGCCATCCATAATAGAATACCAAGCCACCAATATCGCATCTTAAGTTGCGATTTGAGTGGGGAAAAGCGAAAAGTTTTTAAAGGTTGGATTTTCATGCTGATAGTTTAGATTCACCTTATATATCTGACGTTTTCAAGATTAGTAGTTTCCCGTATATGTTGCTTTATTTTAATCAACAATTTCACTAATATAGTTATAAATACTGAGATTTTGCAACTTGTAGGATACTCAAGTGCAAAGGAAAATCAAGAAAAAGAAATCTTAACTGTTGTCATTTTATTTAGAGATGAGGATTTATTAGCGTACAATTCTTGTATGGTGGGTGACACTACGACAATATTATCCAACAGTAGATTAGTATTTGTAGCGCCACGCAAGACTATCATTGGGTGCCATCCAAAATCCAAAATCCAAAATCCAAAATCCAAAATCCAAAATCCAAAATCCAAAATTTATGGATGCTGAGGAATTGCTCGAACGTTATGCTGCTGGAGAACGTAATTTTTCAGCAGTTGATTTAAGTAGAACTAAGTTAATTGGTGCTTACCTACCGGGAATTAATCTTTGGGGAGCAGATTTAACAGGAGCTAATTTTGCCAAAGCGAGATTGTGGGGAGCTAATTTGAGTAATACGAATTTGGCACGGGCAAATTTGACAAGGGCAAATTTGAGTGGAGCGAATCTGACGCAAGCAAATCTACGAGGGGCGCGACTTCACTATACTAAGCTGTATGGTGCAAATTTGACAGATGCAATCTATGATATAAACACCAAATTTTCGCGAGATTTTGACCCTAAAAGTCACAATCTGCAAGCTTTCTAACAAGAAAGAATTTCAAAATTCAGGAGATAAAATGTAGGGGCAGGGTCTCCCCGCCCTTAATATTATTAGTGATTGATAGTCCCTAAGTTGGAACATTTTATTTTCTGGAAGTCCCCTAGCGATAGGAGATTGGTTCTGATTCCTCAATTCTGACTTCTTCTTCAAGTTTTTTTAATTTTTTGCCAAAATCAATTCTTTTTCTCGTCGTCGTGGAACTTCATAATTCATAAAATCATGTGCCATTTCGGTTTTGGGGAAAATTGCACGGGCTTCTCGAAGTAAATCTTTGAGTTCGACTACGTTCCCTGGGGCGTAACGAGGGCTAAAGTGGGTCATGATGAGACGACGTGCCCCTGCTGTTAGGGCTGTTTGTGCTGCCATTGTCGTTGTCGAATGCAGCCTTTGAAATGCCATTTCCGAATCTTGGTGTGCAAAGGTGGCTTCGTGGATGAGAACATCTGCATCCTGGGCTAATTCCACAGCAGTATCGCAATAGATAGTATCAGTACAGTAAGCTATTTTACGTCCAATTTCCGTTGGTCCGCAGAGTTCGTTACCATGAATCACCCTTCCGTCGCTGAGGGTGACAGTTTCACCGCGTTTCAATTGTCCATAAATCCGACCAGGAGGTATTTCCATTGCTTTGGCTTTTTCGACATCAAAACGTCCAACTCGGTCTTTTTCGGCAATGCGGTAGCCAAATGCTGGGATGCGGTGGTGTAATTGATTACAAGTGACGCTAAATTCGTCGTCTTCGTAAATCACACCAGGTTTTACTGCATGTACTTTAACTGGGTAAGAAAAATGGGTGTGGGAATAGCGAGAGCAAGCTTGGAGGTAGTCGTTTAATCCTGGTGGTCCGTAGATATCAACTCGGTCAACATTCCCTGCCAAGCCGCAACTTGCTAGCAAACCCATTAAACCAAAAATGTGGTCGCCATGCATGTGTGTGATAAAAATCCGGGATAGTTGGCTGACTTTGAGTTCGCTTTTCAGTATTTGATGCTGTGTACCTTCACCGCAGTCAAACAACCACAATTCAGCCCTTTGAGGTAATCTGAGGGCAACACTCGAAACATTGCGCGATCGCGTCGGTACACCGGAACTTGTCCCTAGAAATGTTATCTGCACAGCCTTATATTTGCCTTTTGTTTACTCAATATCGCTTTCTTCTTTCTATAGTGGCACGGAAAGGGGAGAGTTCGGTTGTTGGGAGGAATATTTTGTGTTACTGGGATTAAATCATTGTGGAGACGGTAAATATACAGAGAGAAGTGTCTGGGCAAAAGTTATTAGAGCTTTAAGTGCTATCTCACTAGATATAGTAATCCTAATTGAATATTGCTAAGTATGCCGAGACATAAACCTTTGTATCGCAAGCTTCTAAGCAGCTTGCTTGTTCAAATCCCGATATCCAAAACTTAATCAGTAAAGCTACAAATGACCAGCAAAAAGTTGAGTTACTCACATTAACAGCATGTCAAAGTGCCATAGAAAGCGATCGCGCAGCTTTAGGATTCGCAGGAATTGCAGTTCAAGCAGGAGTTAAAAGTGCGATCGCTTCACTTTGGTCAATAGAGCGATCGCAGGTACGGCAAAATTAATATCCCGCTTTTACAAACACTGGCATCAAAATGGCATGAGTAAAGCCCAAGCGTTACAAAAAGCACAACAGGAACTGATGTCTCTTGGAGGTAAATACACTCATCCTTTTTATTGGGCACCTTATATTTTAGTTGGGAATTGGCTTTGATTAGGTAATATAAAAAGCCACAAACACAAATTTAGCGGGACAGAATTTTCTGTCCCGCTAAATTAACAAATAGTTAACAAATAACTCAAGACTATGAATTAAATCGCAGAGCTTTGGTTTGATTGACGACGACGTAAAAAAGCAACACCAGCTAAAGCTCCAACACTAAGAACCATTCCAGGTTCAGGTACAGATTTAGATTCCCCTGTTCTCGCAATCAATTTGAAGTCAGGACCGTTAAAAGCTTTACCTTCAGAAATAACTCTAATCCCACTCAATGAGGTTACACCTAATTGTTGCAGACTAACTCCCCAATTACCTACATCTTGGGCACTACCAATTTCTGTTGTGTCGATTTTAAAGCCAGCACTGCTTTGTTCTCCCCGTAATAATTTGAGGGAATTTCCGATTAGCTTTCCTGTTTGGTCAAAACCTTGAATTAATAAGTCACTGTTCATTCCTCTCTCCCAGAAGAATAAACTATCAGTTCCTTGGGAATTACCAAAAATAGCGTTCTTAAAAATTAAATCCATCTTAAAAGTACCGCTATCTTCAGTGTCAACAATATTATTCAAATTGTTGTTACCCAGAAACTTTTCTAAGTCATCTCTATTGGGGTCTTCAGAAGCACTAACAGGAGAAGTTGCATTATCACCTCTATCTGTACTTGCAGCACCACTATTTGCATTCGTTGCTGTTCTAGCGGTATTTATCAATGCTTTTACTTCTGATACGTAAGTAAAATCTTTAAATGTTGTGCCGTTTTGGGTAATAGACTGCAAGAGAATATCAGCTTTTGCATCTGTTTTTTGGTTTACATTGGATGTAAAACTTGCTGCTTGAGCAGAGTTAGAAGCCACAACAACCGAACCAATTACTAAACTGATGGAAGCAATTAAATTTGTAAGTTTCATTTGCACTTTTTGTTGTTTTAATGTGATGTTTATTAGTTGATACACCCGGCTCTGGTAACAAGCTTTAAAAGCTAAATATGTTAAATTATGTTTTAAATGTTAATGAACATTTAGAGTTATCTAAAAATCAACTTGACGACTGATTTTCAACTTATATTAGGGTGCTGTTAAACTAAGTTGTGTGTAACAAAGCTTTCCGTCCCTGGATGAATCTATTGTGCGATACTTCAAATACATTAATAATGTGATTTATACTGATTTTTCTCTCGGCAAAATAGATTAGTCAGGAGTATAATGCGATACTATAAGTATTGACATAATATCCGTATATTGAATGAAATTTAAAATTCATGAGTGATCGCAGATGAAGAAATTACATGTACTTAGGTAATGGTTATGAAATCTAGTCTCGCTAGTAATTGATGATGAAAATGCTTGATTATTGCTTTACATTAGCTGGGCAAAGTTGAAGCTGTGGAAGGATGAGTCTAGGAAAATACTGTCAAACAAATAGTAAAGACGTTCCACCAGAACATCAAATGTGTTTACTACTTTTGTGGGAAAACGCCTGGAACAGGCGTTTTCCCACGAACAAAAAATAACACGGATAATTTTCCGCAAAATCGCCTAAAAACCCACAAAGTCAACAGCCTAGGTTTGAGGCACTACCAAGCCCTTGAGTTGGAGGCAAAGAGGCTAAATCATCAGAATAATTTGCCTGTAACCCTTATTCTCTCGTTACCCCCGTGAACGGTTACTATACAGATGACCCATCGGGTCTAATTTCCCTCTAAAGGTGTTCCCAGGGTGGTTAAATTCAGGGCATGTCCTACTGTAACTAAATAGACAGCTTGGGAGATGACAGCTAATTTTCTGACTAACGTACCCAGGCGATCGCGAAATTTTCTACCAATCGGATAAGCTGGTACAACTCCCCAACCTGTTTCTTCGGCGACAAATATCAAATCGGCTGCAACTAATTCCACTGTATCCAAAAAGTCTTGTACTGTTTTCTCCCAATCCGTATCTTCTTGTTCGAGAAAATTCGCAACCCAAGTACCCAGAGAATCCACTAAAACACAAGTATCAGGTTTGACATTCGCTAGCGTTTTTGACAAAGCTGTGGGAACTTCCATCGTTATCCAATTTTGTGGACGACGCTGTTGATGTTGCTGGATACGTTTTTGCCATTCTTGGTCTGTGGGGTCTAGCAGTGCGGTTGCCATATACACAACGCTTTTGTTAGACTGCGAGGCTAGCTTTTCTGCCCATTCGCTTTTGCCAGAACGTGCTGGACCAGTAATTAATATGACTTTACCCAAAGCGGTGTACCTAGTATGTTGAATTCAAGAGAGTGACAATTTATAATTTTTTTTGCTGTACGGATAGAAATTCTACCCCGAAATAATTTTAAATATATAAACAGAAATAGGTAAAATTAGCAGCAGTATCTGTCAGTCTTTATTTCTTCTTCCAGTGAAATTTTATTTGATTTCTGCGTTATTGAACACTATTAGGCACAGCAAACTTTGTGGATAAATCTATGAAACCAGGTATTAGACGTATTGAGGCAACTCTACAGAATTTAGACAACCGCAACATTACACCTGCGGAGTCGCAAGGTTTTAGTAAAGCACCTCTATCTTTCCAAATTTATACTAATCCTAGTGAAGCAAAGAATCCGAATTCAGATACAGAGTCTCCTCAGGTAGTCTCTGACTCGGATACTCAAGAAAATACGCAAGCAGATATATTAACTAAACACGAATCAGTGCAGGCATTTAAGGCTGATGATAGCGAGGGTAAAACACCGAATTTGCCCAAGTTTAAAATTCCCAATTTTACCAGCCATCGTAACGTTGCCAATCCCGCACTAGCTAGTAATTTGCTAATCGAGATTCAACAAATTGTCACCGCATGGCAAGTCGAACTGCAAACAATCGTCCGGCAAATCCAAGATATTTATCTCGAAGGTCCAATTGTCAACGGTTGGTTAGAGTCTCAACCCCCAGAACCAGCAAAAGAAACACCAATAGAAACACCTACAACTGGAACTGCAACCCTACGTAATGCCGAAGTTGAGCAATTAATGAACTATGTAGAGGAAATTTGTGCTACCCAGGCTCAAAATGGGTCTAAAAATGTCCTCAAAGATGCTAGCTCGAAAGAGATATTACGCACAGGCTATCGTTTATGCGGTTTAGATGCTGCGGGAAAAGCCTGGAATCGTCCTTGTCCTCCAGAACAGGTAGCAAGTGTAAGTATGGCGATCGCACGATATCAGAAATTACGGATATATTTAACCCGTAAACAAGAATTAGAAACCCATCTGGCACAATTGTCAGAAACACTGATAATGCTGCACGCACATCTCCAATCTCAGCAAAATCTCCATAAAGCTTAAAGATTTAAAGATTTTTTCCGCGAATACTCGGTTGGTATGCAAGTACTTTTTGGTATAGATTAGCTCCAGAGTCGGTAAAATGTTGATAGTTAATGGCTAATAGTTAACGGTCATTGCTTGGTGCTTTGTTAAGAAGCATCAATTTTAACCCCGCAATCGCCAATAACCAACAACCAACAAAATCCCAAATTCCCTATGTCAGATACGCTAATTTCTGCCATTATCTGCACTCACAACCGAGATAACTATTTAGGTGCTGCTATTGATAGCCTGCTTGCACAACAAAGCAAAGTTGGTTTTGAAGTAGTAGTAGTAGATAATGGGTCGAGCGATCGCACTCGAGAAGTCGTGGAACAACGACTTGGTGATTCTCGTCTCAAGTACATTTTTGAACCAGTTCTCGGTCTTTCAGTTGCCCGCAATACTGGTGCAAAAGCCGCAAGTGGTAAAATATTTGCATATTTAGACGACGATGCCGAAGCCAGTACATTTTGGTTGCAAACTCTGCACTCGGCATTTGAGGCTAATTCTAAGTTAGCGATCGCAGGTGGCAAAGTCACTCTTCTATATCCCGAAGGTATCCAAGCACCTCGGTGGTTAACCCCTAGTTTGTCATCAAATTTAGGTGCATACGATTTAGGTAGTAGTCTTGTATACATCAAAAACCCCGGTTTAACTCCCAGAGGTTTAAATTATGCGATTCGTCGCAGCTTCTTGGAAGAAATTGGTGGATTTGACACAAATCTTGGTCGGATAGGCAAAAATTTATTATCAAATGAAGAATTGCAAATGACCGAAATCGCTCTATCGCGAGGATGGCAAGTTGCGTATATTCCTGAAGCATTGGTAGCGCATAATGTATCACCCGAACGACTACACCGCAGTTGGTTTTTCAGTCGCGGTTGGTGGCAAGGAATCAGTGAGTGCTATCGTGAACAAGTAGCAGGAAGGGCAGGCATTGGGCAGTTACAGCGTGGTGGTGAACGGTTGGTGCGCGGATTATATAAATCATTGCAATATATATCCGATCCAGCCATCAGCTTTGACAATTTAGTATATGCTTACGGTCAGATTGGTTATTTAAACGCAGTTATTCAGGGTCTTCTATTTACAAAAAAGAATAGTTAATGGGAATTGGAATTCATTTAAGTATTTTTTCTTCTCTTCCTACCCTTCGGGTAGGCACGAAGTGACTTCCAAAGGTAGCCGCTCCGCGTCTAAGGCGTACTCTGCCTCCTTGGCGGTAAAAAAAAGAATATTCAAGCCTTAAATGGATAGTATTGTAACAAAGCCTGTGAACAACTAATAATTAACAATTTACTAATAATCATTAGCCAATACAATAACACCTACCCATTAACTATTAACACCTAACAATTAATAAATGATGTCTAACAAAATACCTGTTTCCGTTATCATTCCAGCCAAAAATGAAGAAGCGAATTTACCTGCTTGTCTAGCTAGCGTCCAACGTGCAGATGAAGTATTTGTAGTCGATTCGCAAAGTACTGATAAAAGTGCAGAAATCGTCCAAAACTACGGTGCAAACCTCGTCCAATTTAACTTTAATGGACGCTGGCCCAAAAAGAAAAATTGGTCATTAGAAAATTTACCATTCCGAAATGAATGGATATTAATTGTTGACTGCGATGAACGGATTACTCCCGAACTTTGGGATGAAATCGCCAAAGCTATTGAGAATCCGGAACACGAAGGTTATTACCTCAATCGTCGTGTATTTTTCTTGGGTAAATGGATTCGTCACGGTGGCAAATATCCCGATTGGAACTTGCGTTTATTCAAGCACAAAGTTGGTCGTTACGAAAATCTAAATACTGAAGATATCCGCAATACAGGTGATAACGAAGTTCACGAACATGTGATTTTACCTGGTAAAGTTGGCTACCTCAAATATGACATGCTCCATGAGGATTTTCGCGACATGTTCCATTGGTTAGAACGCCATAACCGTTATTCCAACTGGGAAGCCCGCGTTTATTACAACATCCTCACTGGTCAAGATAAAAATGCTACTATTGGTGCCAGTTTATTTGGTGATGCAGTTCAACGCAAACGCTTTTTGAAGAAAATTTGGGTAAGATTACCATTTAAACCACTCTTGCGCTTTATTTTGTTTTACATTCTTCAACGTGGGTTTTTGGATGGTAAA
This sequence comes from Brunnivagina elsteri CCALA 953, assembly GCF_002289455.1. Taxonomy (GTDB): domain Bacteria; phylum Cyanobacteriota; class Cyanobacteriia; order Cyanobacteriales; family Nostocaceae; genus Brunnivagina; species Brunnivagina elsteri. Next base: position 318 of record NZ_NTFS01000163.1, on the reverse strand, counting down.
GCTGGATATACTTATGGACGCTTATTGAGCCAATACGAATATCAAATCGGTGTTAAATTGTACGAATTACGCAGTTGTAATGGGCAATTAAATACTGCTAAGAAGACGGAAAAGACGCAATCAACCTTTAAGCAAGAAGCTAGCCAAACAGGAGTCTAGTTTTTTCCCAAATAACAATATTCCTGACTTTTCTACTACAAGAAGTTGGGAATCTTATTACCATTTTAATATGAATAGGCAAAAAATACCCCCACCGCCTGTGGCACCTCCCCTACCCTTCGGGAACGCGAAGTGCGTAAGGTAAGGGGAGGTATGGAG
>NZ_NTFS01000162.1 GCF_002289455.1 Brunnivagina elsteri CCALA 953 | reverse complement strand
CCAAAGCCAAAACTTAAACACATCACATACTTGATATTATTTACACTTGATTCTCGAACAAAATTTAAATCAAATTCTGATTCTCGCAAACCAACACAAGGGGGCAAAATCTGATTTTGTAAAGCCATCAGGGAAAAAGCCACACCCAAAGCACCCGAAGCACCAATTGTATGTCCCGTTGCACCTTTAGTTGAACTAACATAGGGATGATGTGTAAAAACATTCTGAATAATCCGACTTTCCACTTCATCATTGCGAATTGTCCCAGTTCCATGTGCATGAACATAATCAATATCGCTCGATTCTAAATTACTTCGTTGCAAACACTGTTTAATCCCAGTTGTCGCACTTTGACCTTCCGGCTGTGGAGAGTTAGCATGAAAAGCATCGGAAGTCAAGCCAAAACCGAGAATTTCGCCATAAATCCTAGCTTGACGAGCTTGTGCCAATTCTCGCGACTCCAAAACAAAAATTGCACCTCCTTCCCCTAAAACCAACCCCTCACGATTTACATCAAAAGGAAAAGCACCAGTTTTTGCTAAAGCACTCATTTGCTGAAATCCCGTTATCGTCAAAGGAGTAATTGGAGCTTCCACAGCACCAGCAACAACGCGATCGCACTGCCCCGTTTGAATTAACATTGTTGCCTGTGATAATGCCCAAATACCCGTTGCACAAGCAGCCATCGGAGCCAATACAATACCCGTTGCCCCAATTTGCCTTGCAGTTGCGATCGCGTTCATGTGGGGTAAGGTTTCGATGAAAGATAGGGGGGAAAATGAATTTTGCTTATTACCATAAATTTGTCGCGAAAATTTTTCCCAATCAGCCAGAAAACCGCGACTTGAACCAACTACCACACCACAATCTGGCAAAGGTGAAATTAAACCAGCATCTGCCAAAGCAGACGAAACAGCCAACCTAGTTAATGTTTGTAACACGGCTGGCTGTGTACCAATTATTGCCAAAGGAAGGGATTCAAGTTCTTCAAAAGGCTGAATTAATTTAATTCCAGACTTATTTTCAATTAAATTTTTCCAACTAGTCTTCAGACTTTCACCTAATGCTGAAACTAAACCGATACCAGTAACAACAACCGATTTCATAAAATGGTTAGAAATTAAAAGTGAATAATTCGGAGTTAAGAATTAATAAATTTATTAAGGAATTAAGAATTGATGAATTTATATTTCTATTCCTAATTTCTAATTCCTAACTTCCAACTCCTAATTTCTAACTTTTTCCCTACTTTCCGCCATTTTTGAGATTTTCAACACCACTAGTAACTTTAGCGGATTCAATCTTATCGCCCTGTTGAATTTTGTCTACAATTGCCATGCCATCGGTAACATATCCGAATACAGCATAGTCACCATCGAGAAATTCAATGTCTGCCAAAGCGAAATAGAACTGAGAAGAAGCCGAATTTGCTAATTGCGATCGCGCCATTGCCACAGCACCCAATTTGTGGGTAAGTACGGGGGGCTTAGTCACACCAGATTCCTTCAAAGTTTTACCGTAAATTGGCTCCGAAGCATCCTTGGGTTTGATTTCTAAAGGAATGCGGCGTTCGGTTCCCGTTGCCTTATCAATAAAACCACCAGTACCATTGCCCTTCGGATCACCACCTTGAACAACAAACGGGCTAGGTGAACGTACAACCCGATGGAAAGCCAAACCATCGTAGACACCACGTTGTACTAAATCAACAAAATTTCCAGCAGTAATTGGCGCATTGGTTCCATCAACTTCGATTGTGATGGGGGAGCCTTTGACGCTCATTACTACTGTTGCTTTACCTTCAAGTCTTGGTAAATCATTCATGCCTGGAATATTCTCACTGCTATTTGGGGATACAGAGGTAGTCTCAGTAGCTGCCTCTGTGGTTGTAGCTGTTGTAGTCGCTATAGTTGTCGTTGTGCTTGCTTCTGTCGCTGTCGAAGTTGGCGAAGCACTATTAGAATTTGCTTGCGGTGTCGAACATCCACCCAAAGTCAAAGCACCTACAACTACAAGCGTTACCAAAAATTTGTAAATTTTCAACTGCATTGTTTAGTCACAGAGTCAACCAGAGTATCTTAGTACTCTCAGACAATTTTGGATTTTAGATTATTTAGATTTTAGATTATTAGATTCAGAAAAATAATAATCTAATCAGCCAGGGATAATTGAACCATTTACCTTTGTAGTCATTCCAAAATTCTTAGAGGATGTTTATAAAATAATTATTAAGCACCAAAAACCTTATTACCAGTCAATACGGTTCAGCTAAGACTAAACTACTCAATATTTTAAACCGCCATAGACACGGAGTGACTTCCCGTAGGGTAGGCGCAGAGAACGCCTTAGACGCGGAGCGGCTTCCCGTACCACTTCGTGGAAGCAAGCTACGTCGAAGACGTTCCGTTGGCGTAGCCGCCCTCTTAGGGCTAGGTAGGGTAAGAAGAGAAGGAAAAAATGCTTAACTGAACTGTATTGTATTATCAGTCCTATTTATAGGATTTGAGCTATTAGACAGGGAATTGATTCCCTGGCTAGCTGATTTGTGGTATGGATTATGCTTCAGATTTTATTTATAAACACTCTCTTAGACTGAAAGCCTCACGCCTAACTTAAAAATCTAAAATCTAAAATCCAAAATCCAAAATCTTAAAGCCCTTCCAAAGACACGCCCAAAAATCGAGCCAACTCAGCAGCTTGAATTTCTAAATCCTTGAGAGGCAAAGGCTGTCCAACTCGTGTCAATGGAATGTCTCGACGACCTTTCGCACGTAGATATAACGCACGACGAGGACTTAAACCTTCCTTGATTTCCAGACGCACCGATTGTACATCCTGGGTGTTTAAATCAATTTCAATCTGGCGATTTTTACCGGGATAACCCCAACGGAAAATTTTAATTTTCTTGGTTTCCCGATTAAATTCGTTGTAACCAGCACCGACATCCCATAGCATTACCAACCACAGGTAGGAAGAAAGTAGCAATCCCGCAGTTCCGTAAAGCCCCATAACCAACCCTTGCGGGACGAATATGAGTTGGGTTGCATCGGTAACGATAAGTAGATTTACTTTTAGATAACTTGATAAACCAGCCAAAAAGAATCCCGTTGCTCCCATCAAGACAATGGTTGCCCACCAGAAATTGCTGAAGCGACGAGAGCCTACAACCTTTTGATGTAAAACTTGCGAAGCGGAGTTTTCGCTTTTGTTTATGCTTGTTGAAGCTGTCATGAAACTGTCCCAGTGCGCGTTCGATACTCCTCTATCAAGTTTCCCACTGGTTAATCATTTATTGCAAGTTTCTTTGAACAAGTTTCTTTGAACAAGTTTCTTTACAAAAGCATCCGGGAAAAAACTTAATTCTTAAGATTTCTGAGAAAACATGTGTCAAATTGTAAAAATTCTGATATTGATATTATTAGCGCCAGTTCATGTTTTATACCCTATTCCCCATTGTGAATTAGGGACAAACCCGAACTAAGTATGATAAGTTAAGAATAATTAAGCAACCACACACAAAAAAATATTCAGTGGGTGGTTTGAATTGGGCTTCAAGCCTGAGAGAATAGACCTTAAGGTGTTAGTCTCTCATAATCTCGACAGACTTAATCCCGGTAAACTTAGTAGATAAGTGCCACAGCACTTTGCAGAAAGTGGAAATTTCCCATCTTTATAGCCGTCTACTAGGAATGTCAGTAAAAAAAACCTAAATTCCTCGCGGCAGTAAGCGAAAAAGTTGGGATACCGACTTTTGAGAATACTTTAAAACGTTGCAATTTTAGTAAAAAAGAGGACTATAGTTCGATGACCATCGCAGTAGGACGTGCCCCCCAACGTGGGTGGTTTGACGTACTAGACGACTGGTTGAAGCGCGATCGCTTCGTCTTTGTCGGCTGGTCAGGTATCCTGTTATTCCCCTGTGCATTCTTAGCGCTGGGTGGATGGATGACCGGGACAACCTTCGTCAGTTCGTGGTATACCCACGGTTTAGCATCTTCATATTTAGAAGGATGTAACTTCCTTACAGTCGCAGTATCGACCCCAGCCGATGCAATGGGACACTCGTTATTGTTATTGTGGGGACCAGAAGCACAGGGTGATTTCACCCGTTGGTGTCAATTGGGCGGTTTGTGGGCATTCGTGGCATTACACGGTGCTTTTGGATTGATTGGGTTTATGCTGCGTCAATTTGAAGTTTCCCGTCTTGTAGGGATTCGTCCTTACAATGCGATCGCATTCTCCGCACCCATCGCCGTATTCGTTAGCGTCTTCTTGATGTACCCCTTGGGTCAATCCAGCTGGTTCTTCGCACCCAGCTTTGGAGTCGCCGCAATTTTCCGTTTCTTACTATTTCTCCAAGGTTTCCACAACTGGACTCTCAACCCCTTCCACATGATGGGAGTTGCTGGGGTACTAGGTGGAGCGCTATTATGTGCAATCCACGGTGCAACCGTCGAAAACACCTTGTTTGAAGACAGTGAAGCATCGAATACCTTCAGAGCCTTCGATCCAACCCAAGCAGAAGAAACCTATTCGATGGTGACTGCAAACCGTTTCTGGTCACAGATTTTCGGGATTGCTTTCTCCAACAAGCGTTGGTTACACTTCTTCATGCTCTTCGTACCCGTAACCGGGTTGTGGATGAGCGCAGTGGGAATCGTTGGTTTAGCGCTGAACCTGCGAGCTTATGACTTCGTGTCGCAAGAATTGCGTGCGGCAGAAGACCCAGAATTTGAAACATTCTATACCAAGAACATTTTGTTGAACGAGGGTATCCGCGCTTGGATGGCTCCTCAAGACCAGCCTCACGAAAAATTTGTATTCCCCGAAGAGGTACTACCGCGTGGTAACGCTCTCTAATCGCTCTATGAACATGGGCGGACGCGACCAGGAATCCACTGGATTTGCCTGGTGGTCCGGTAACGCCCGTCTAATCAACCTCTCCGGCAAACTTCTTGGCGCACACGTTGCCCATGCCGGTTTGATAGTCTTCTGGGCTGGTGCCATGACCTTATTTGAGGTCGCGCACTTTGTTCCTGAAAAACCAATGTACGAGCAAGGCTTTATCTTGCTACCTCACCTCGCAACACTCGGTTGGGGTGTCGGTTCAGGTGGTGAAGTATTTGATACCTTCCCCTACTTCGTAGTTGGTGTACTTCATCTAATTTCGTCTGCCGTTCTCGGATTTGGCGGTATTTATCATGCCGTACGCGGTCCCGAAACCTTAGAAGAATATTCTTCTTTCTTCGGTTACGACTGGAAAGACAAGAACAAGATGACCAATATCATCGGGTTCCACCTAATCATTCTTGGTTCTGGTGCATTCCTGTTGGTGTTGAAGGCAATGTTCTTCGGCGGTTTGTATGACACATGGGCACCCGGTGGTGGTGACGTTCGTGTAATCACAAACCCAACACTGAACCCAGCTATTATCTTCGGCTACGTGGCAAAATCTCCCTTCGGCGGCGAAGGCTGGATTGTCAGCGTCGGCAACCTCGAAGACCTTGTTGGTGGTCACATTTGGGTTGGTATTATTTGTATTGCAGGTGGTATATGGCACATCCTCACCAAGCCTTTCGCTTGGGCGCGTCGTGCCTTCATCTGGTCTGGTGAAGCTTACCTTTCCTACAGCTTAGGCGCTTTGTCCTTAATGGGCTTTATCGCTGCCTGTATGGTTTGGTTCAACAACACCGCATACCCCAGCGAATTCTACGGTCCGACTGGTCCTGAAGCTTCACAAGCACAAGCTTTGACCTTCTTGATTCGCGACCAACGCTTAGGTGCTAACGTTGGTTCGGCACAAGGTCCAACTGGCTTGGGTAAATACTTGATGCGATCGCCTTCTGGTGAAATCATCTTTGGTGGAGAAACCATGCGTTTCTGGGACTTTAAAGGTCCTTGGTTGGAGCCACTACGTGGACCCAATGGTCTTGATTTAGATAAAATCAAGAACGATATTCAACCTTGGCAAGCACGACGTGCGGCTGAGTACATGACACACGCTCCTTTGGGTTCTTTGAACTCCGTAGGTGGTGTTGCAACTGAAATCAACTCCTTTAACTACGTATCACCTCGTGCGTGGTTGGCGACTTCTCACTTTGTACTTGGATTCTTCTTCCTAATTGGTCACTTATGGCATGCAGGAAGAGCTCGTGCTGCCTCTGGTGGTTTCGAGAAAGGTATCGATCGTGAAAATGAGCCAGTAATGTCCATGACAGAACTTGACTAGTTCTCAGGTTTTTTAGTTTTTTTTCACTACTGACAATCGTTTATTTAGCCTCTGCTTGTCGCAGAGGCTTTTTATTTACTCGCCCTAAAATTCTTCTCATCCAACTAAACAGTCTAAATTACGTTAAAATTCAAGCAGAGCAAGCATTTCTCTCCCTAAAAACATCCATACATGCTAGAAACTCTGCAAACCCAACTTTATCAACTCGAACATTTTGCTGACATTATTGTTGTCAGTCAACTTGCACACTTAAGTTTTATTAGTATTGGTGTCATATTTTTAGCCGGTTTGCTTACTAGTCTCACGCCATGCACGTTATCAATGCTGCCAATCACCATTGGTTATATCGGCGGATACGAAGCCAAAAGCCGATTCCAAGCCGCAGCACAATCTACATGGTTCTCATTGGGCTTGGCAACAACATTGGCAATTCTTGGTATAATTGCGGCTATTTTTGGCAAAGTGTACGGTCAAATAGGAATCGGTTTGCCAATAATTGTGAGTATTTTGGCTATTTTTATGGGTTTAAATTTGCTGGAAGCTTTACCCATAAAATTTCCATCTTTTGGCAATATGGAGTGGATTTCTAAAGAATTGCCTCAAGGTTTACGTGCTTATTGTATTGGCTTGAGTTTCGGATTAGTTGCCTCGCCTTGTAGTACTCCTGTTTTAGCTAGCATTTTGGGATGGGTAGCAAAGCAACAAGATTTATTTATGGGTGGGGTTTTGCTGCTATCTTACACTTTAGGCTATGTGATGCCGTTGATTTTGGCAGGTACTTTTACAGCCTCAATTAAGAAGATACTTGAATTGCGTCGCTGGTCGGGTTGGATTAATCCGGTTAGTGGGGTTTTGCTAGTAGCGTTTGGCGTATTTTCATTGCTTTCTCGAATTCCACTGAGTTAATTCAAAATCAATTTTAAATATTTTAATTAAGAAGGTGGAAGGCAAAATAAAAAAGATAAGGAAGGCAATAATATCAGCTTTTTGGTATTTTGAAAACTTAGGCTTTATACCTCATTTCTGTACTAAATGTATTATAATTTTCATCAATAAAAACGCATCATTTATCATAATGAAAAATACTTAAATATTGTCAAGTAAAGACTTTTTCTTGGAAGGTTTAGACAAAAATCCTTATTCTTGTACTGAGCGACAGCGAACGTATCCAAAATCTCATGACTATTGATAATAATACACCTGAAAAAGAATCAAATTGGTTATCTATTCTCGGTCGTTCCTTACGGCAAGATTTATTACCTGTATTAACCAACTTAAAGCTCGCAATTATATTGTTATTAGTAATAGCAGCTTTTAGCATTACAGGTACTGTAATCGAGCAAGGTCAATCCGGTATTTTTTACCAATCAAATTATCCCGAAAATCCAGCTTTATTCGGCTTTATTACTTGGAAATTTATCTTATTCACTGGCTTAGACCATGTTTACCGAACTTGGTGGTTTTTAGCATTATTAATATTATTTGGTACTAGTTTAACAGCCTGTACTTTTACCCGTCAGTTACCAACCCTGAAAGCCGCTCGTCGCTGGAAATTTTATGAGCAGCCAAAGCAATTTCAAAAGTTGGCATTGAGTGCGGAATTTGATAATGCATCATTAAATTCTTTACCAGAAATTTTAAAAAAACGAAAATATCAGGTATTTCAAGAGGAAGATAAAAGTAATATTCTCTATGCCAGAAAAGGATTAGTTGGACGCATTGGACCAATTGTTGTTCACATTGGCATTGTTGTCACCCTTTTGGGTTCTATTTTCGGAGCAATGACTGGGTTTATTGCCCAAGAAATGGTTCCTAGTGGTGAAACGTTCCAAATCAACAATATTATTGATGCTGGTCCTTTGGCTGCTAAAGTTCCTAAAGATTGGTCGGTGCATGTGAATCGTTTTTGGATTGACTATACTCCTTCTGGTGGGATTGACCAGTTCTATTCGGCAATGTCGGTTTTGGATGCTCAAGGTAAGGAAGTCGATAGTAAAACAATTTTTGTGAATCAACCTTTACGTTACAAAGGTGTGACGTTTTACCAAACCGACTGGGGAATTTCTGGGGTAAAGGTGCAAATTAACAATAGTCCGATTTTTCAATTACCAATGGCACCTTTGGAAACCAATGGTAAAGGCAGAATTTGGGGTACTTGGATTCCTACTAAACCTGATTTAAGCGAAGGTGCTGCACTATTGGCAAAGGATTTGCAAGGTATGGTGTTGATTTACGATGCCAAAGGACAACTTGCCGATACTGTACGTACAGGAATGTCTACCCAAGTAAATGGTGTCACTGTAAAGTTACTCGATGTCATTGGTAGTACGGGGTTACAAATTAAGGCTGACCCAGGAATACCCATTGTTTATGCGGGTTTTGCAATTTTGATGTCTGGTGTGGTGATGAGTTATTTTTCCCACTCCCAAGTTTGGGCTTTACAAACAGGCGATCGCTTATATGTTGGTGGTAAAACTAATCGCGCTCAAGTTGCTTTTGAAAGGGAAATTTTGGAGGTTTTAGATTTGTTGAGTTCGTCTTCGATAGATAACATTGCTAGTAGCGATAAATCTTTGTTACCTAATGTTTAATCGGGTATTTCCAGAAAATAAAATATTCTAACCATAGATTTATCAATCAATCAATCATATCCTTTGTAAGGCTGGGGATACCCCAGCCCTACAATTTTTGGTGTCTAATTAATTACTTTACGTGTTTGACTTCAACAACTGTATGGACGTTACCCCGTGGTGTAAAGTCGGTTTTTACCGTCACTTCTAAAGGGTCGCAAGCAGCAACAAAATCATCAAGAATTTGATTTGCTGATTCTTCGTGGGAAATATAGCGATCGCGATAATTGTTAATGTACAGTTTCAAAGCTTTGAGTTCGACAACTTTTTCATTGGGGATGTAGCTAATATAAACTGTGGCGAAGTCTGGATAGCCGGAAAATGGACACTTACACGTAAATTCTGGCAATGTAATATCAACACTATACCGTCTACCTATACGTGGATTAGGAAATGTAATTAATTGTCCTTCTTGGATTTCCCGTTCCCCGTATTTCATCTCTGGAACTGCTTCTGTGTTGATTTGTGGTGAAAAGTTGCTCATAAAGTCGGAAGATACACTTTGATTATTTTATTAAAATTTATATTTTTTTTACAGATTTTAAGCATTTAGCAATCATCATTCATAACTTTCTCCGGCTTGCCAATCGGGACAAGTCGCATCTTCACAACCTGTAGGATGCATCCCGCAAACTAATAAATTTCCCCCGTATGCGTAGCCATGATAGTGTTTACAACCGACACAAGCGGGATTTTTTTCGCTCGTAGCATCTACAGAATAAGGGAAAGCAGGGTCTAAACCATCCACGGGGAGGTCATCTAGTTCCCAATACACTTCATTTAACAATGGTTCGGTGATATCTTGCAAATACTGGTCAACTTCTGCGACGTTAGCATAGAGAGCATCTTGGACTTGCTCACTTACTTCTTCTGTAAAATCAAAAAATGTATCCACCATTTCCGTCATTCCTACGAAGAAACGCTCTGTTTCATCAGTTAATGTTTGCACCATTTCCCAAAAATCTTTTTGCCAATTTTCCATATATTCCAAATCCTCGCTGGCTGTTCGCAGGAAAATACTATTTGCGATATGCCTATACCACTAAGCTCCGCTTATCGCGAAATTGAGTATAGCTGAGGGCAAACACAGATGATGTTTGAGATACTCTGTTTTTTCTCCACACTAAAACATTAAAGCAAATTTAATGTCTAGTTATGTGCCGAATTGGCGTACAGTCTAAAAATGTACACCTGATTAATCTGACCAAGACTCTCAAAATAATCTAAAATTGGTAAATCAAAACTGGGATATTTATAAATTGTAGATTTATATACTATATTACTGGAAATAAAAATAAATGATTACACAATTAAAACTGTAATTTACGTAATCAGTCACGCTGTAAGCGACGTAATTCTTCCTCCATTTGTTTAACTTGGTCGCGTAATTTATCGACTTCTTGGGGTGCTTCAGTTTCTGGTGATGTCGTCTGTTCGTCGTCTTCTAAAATTTCGATGCGACGGGGTTCGTTATTGGTATTAGTAGATGGATTCTTTTCGGTTCCTGTCTCGCTAACCTGTTGCTGTTGGGCTTGTTTCATCATATCTTCGACGAAACGACGAGCTTCTTCAGAGTTCATTTCGCCACGTGCGACCATCTCATCAGCAAGTTTCTGGACTTGCGATCGCACTTCTGACAATTTACCCCCAGCTTTTTCTCCGGCGTAGGAAGCTAAACCAACACCAAGATAAAACGCTTTCTGTACTAAATCTCCAAAACCAGGCATCAGTTACCTGCTCGTTATGTATGTAAAATGTATAGTAATTCTTGGGGCAACCGGAGACTACGCCTGCTACAAGCATCCCGTATTGCTGCTACCTTCCGGTCCTGACAAAATTTGGGCGTTGCAACCGCATAGTTCCAGTCACTTATCAGTAATCATAGCATTAAAATTCGCTGTTTGTGGATTATTCCATGACAATCCGCCATTCGTACAGTTGGTAATTGACACAGCCGTTCTTTACTAAGGGGTCTGCTGCGATAATTGCTTCTGCTTCTGCCATTGAGTCAGCCTCAAAAATCATCATTCCTCCTCCCTTTTTTGCCCAGTAACCCGATCGTGGTTTATGTCCAAGGGCAATTAATTGTTGTACATAAGCTTTATGGGCTGGTACATGCTGGTCAAATGTGGTTTTATCGACTTTGCCTTCTTCAATTTTGACGAAAATCGGCATTTTCTTTTCGTGGTCGTTATATTTGGGTATATTTTGAGTTTACCGTCCATTAGAAATAGAAGTATGACCCTAAGACGCTTTTTTATCGCTATTTTGCCTCCACAGCATATCCAAGATGATGCGAATCAAATTAAACAAGATTTTGCTGCTAATTATGCTAGTTTTGGGGCACAAAAATCACCACCGCATATTACACTTCAACCACCTTTTGAATGGGATTTAAATGATATTTCCGCTTTGGAAAACAATCTCAAAGGTTTTACTAATATTCAAAAGCCTTTCTCTATCAGATTGAAGAATTTTGCGGCATTTGCACCACGGGTAATTTATATAGATGTGTTGAAAGCTCCAGAATTAATCAGTTTACAAGCTGATTTAATGGCATATTTGGAAGTAAATTTAGGAATTATTGACCAGGGTTCTAAAAATAGACAGTTTACACCACATATGACAGTGGCTTTTCGCGATTTAACGAAGCAAAATTTCCAGTTGGCTTGGCAGAAATATGAAAGTCTGGAATTAGATTTTGAGTTTGTTGCAGAAAGTCTAACTTTACTTCTCCATGATGGTAAATGCTGGAATGTGAAAAGGAAATTCCCATTTTGTTTTTAAGCTTTATATTCAAGCCATTAAAAGAATCAATCCATCAATAATCTACCCCAAGGTAGATGCTTAATCTTTTATTGTATGGATATAAAATATAATTTTGATGAGAATATTATATGCCACTTATTTAAAATTTAATCAAAAATATGGCTCAATGGGATGTTACATAAAATTCTTTTTGATACTGAATACAAAAAGAAAAATCGACTTTATGGTTATAGTGTATTGTGCCAAAAAATACACTTAATTGAGTATAAATTTTGATGAAATATTAAGATTATTGGAACTTTGAATATAATTTAATGTTAATCTTTATACTGGTTTTTGTTAACTGTTTATTCAGCAACTTTAGTAACAAAAAGACTGTGAATTGTTTCAGTTTTATTACCTGAAAGATATTTGTGTGTTTTCCGATGAATGGCTAAAGAAAAGTTAAATCCATAAACATTAGGAGAATAATCATGTCTACAGCTACTTTTACCCGTCTTCAAGAAGGTTCTACAGGTTCAGCAGTTACCAAACTTCAACAACGCTTAAAAACCTTAAAATTTTACACAGGTGCAGTGGATGGTGTATTTGGAGCCAATACAAAAGCTGCTGTGATTAAGTATCAGCAAAGTAAGGCTGTACAGTTTAATGATGTAACTGTTGATGGGATTGTGGGATATGTGACTGAATCTTCAATCCAGCGTGATATCTGGCTATCGCAACGACAACCAATAAAGGAAGGTTCACAAGGTAAAGATGTCCAACTATTACAACAAATCCTGAAGACGGCAGATGACATTAACAAAGATCAAGGACAATGGAATATGTCTGGAGGTTTTGGAGTTGGTAGTGTAGATGGCGTATTTGGTGCGACTACAAAAGCTGCTGTCATCAAGTTTCAGCAAGTAGAAAAACTCAACGCGGATGGAGTTGTAGGTGCGCTTACATGGGATAGATTAGCAGGAATTGTGGCTTTTGATTTGGACGCTATTGGGGTAGTCGCAAATAATGTTTATGATTTGACAACTAGACTACCTATCAAAGAAGGTTCTGCGACTCCTGATGTTTTTGTTATACAAGACCTTTTGACAGTTCTGAAACTATATAATTCTGGTCAGATTGATGGTAAATTTGGAGCTAAAACCAAAGAAGCTGTGATTAAGTTTCAAACAGCAAATGGTTTAAAAGCTGATGGGATTGTGGGAGAAAAGACTGCGATCGCACTCAGTAACCAAGTATGGTTAGCAACAAAACCTGTCCTTAAAGAGGGTTCAAAAGGAGAAGCTGTTGAAGAATTTCAAGGGTTGTACAACTCTTATTTTGGTACTCTCACTGTCGATGGTAATTTTGGAGCTAAAACTAAAGCTGAAGTGATTAAATTCCAAAAATCTCGCAATTTAACAGCAGATGGAGTTGTGGGAGCAAAAACTTGGTCTTCACTGCGATCGCTCACTATCCATGATATTCCGGTAGAGCAACAAATTGCTTTCATATTTGATGGAAGTGGTGGTTGTTAAGAATTAAGCACATTTGTAGAGACGTTATATGTAACGTCTCTACGCAAATAATTAGAGGCGATCGCAACTTGGGATTAAATACTTAGGAATCCTATGGTACAAGCATTCTAGCCAATTTCATCCAAAATAATTAATCAGAATAATTTCACCCGTTTTCCGGAATGATTTGCTCCCGTCTTGGTTACATATATAACAGCAGCTAAACAAGTTTAACTGCATAAGAAGTTTTACACAATATCTACTTCTATTTATTAAATATAAAACCCAACAATCAAGGTATTTTAACTATGTCAGACTCAATTACACCTTCCTCCATGCCTCAAGACGAATCTACTTTTTCTAATCAACCTGTTGCTAACCAACCAACTACTCATCCAGTAAATGCATCAAAAGCATTCCTCAAGAACTGGAAAACCACTGCAATTGGTATAACCCTCTCCTTTACTGGTTTTGTGGCATTTACTCCCAGCACTTTCGGAGGAGAAAATGCACCAGTAGTTCAAATATGTAAGTACATAACTTCCGGTGGACTAGCTGCTTTGGGTATTTGCTCCAAGGATTTCAACATCACGGGTGGAAGTCAAGAACAATAAATGAAAATTAATGTTTTTGAATTGACGTAGAGACGTTCCGGTGGAACGTCTTCTTTTATTTACATATTTTATTTACATATTTTATTTACATATTTTATTTACATATTTTATTTACATATTTTATTTACATA
>NZ_NTFS01000161.1 GCF_002289455.1 Brunnivagina elsteri CCALA 953 | reverse complement strand
TTAAGTCTCAACGATTGATTTAAATAGAATCTAAAAAAGCGTCTCTCATTTGAGGGGCGCTTTTTTGTTTGGGGTTTTTTGGGGTTTTTGCATGGGGTGGAAGTCGGGTTACTTGGTTTGTCGTGCTGAGTTGGGGTTTTTTCGTGGGGGGAGGAACCCGACTTCCTGGGTTTGTCGTGGGTAAGAAACCGGGTTTCTGTCTATGCAAGCTTTTACATAATTGCGATCTCAACTCACGGAGAGTCAATAAGCTTAAAAAGTCTAAATTGTTGGAGAGGTTTAGTCATGTGTAAAGGAGAATAAACAACTCAAAAAACTTTCTCAATGGCAGCAATAATTTAATTTCTTCCCTGTTGCTTGGCGTAATGTAACGGTAAAAGTTGCCATTCCCGAAGTGAGCGATCGCAATCCGGTGGAGTAAGGCATTCAAATTTAGGCGATCGCGAATTGCTTGGACAACGGGAAATGGATTTGCACCGATCCGATCCATCTTGTTAATAAAGGCAATTCGTGGAACACGGTAGCACTTCATTTGCCGATCTACCGTAATTGATTGTGATTGTACGCCTGCAACGACACAAAATACCATCACCGCACCATCTAAAACCCGTAACGCACGTTCCACTTCAATTGTGAAGTTAACTCAACTGAAAACCGCTATAAAATCCAAAATTGTCTAATCCTCTCCTGGAGAATTTCTCTAGATATCCTTTCGAGAACGGGAATTTTTCACCCGATTTTTTTCCAAAATACTCCTGATAAATGTAATCATAGTGAAGTACAGAGTTTAAGTACAGAAATACTGGAGATAGAACTACGGTTTACGCACGTCCCCTTGCTAGATTAATCGAACAGTTGCAACGCTTACCAGGGGTTGGTCCTAAAACTGCCCAACGTTTAGCGCTGCACATTCTCAAACGTCCTGAAGCTGAAATTGAAGCACTTGCACAGGCACTTGTGGAAGCGAAACAACAAATTGGTTTGTGTCAGGTTTGCTTTCACCTTTCATCTGAACCTGTTTGCGAAATTTGCCGCAATCCTAGCCGCGAAAATGGGATTATTTGCGTCGTTGAAGATTCCCGTGATGTGATTGCGCTGGAAAAAACCCGTGAATTTAAAGGTAAATATCACGTTTTAGGTGGAGTAATTTCCCCAATAGATGGAATTGGTCCAGAACAATTGACTATTCAAGCTTTAGTACGACGAGTTAGTAAAGTCCAGCCCAAAGAAGTGATTTTGGCAATTAGTCCGAGTGTGGAAGGTGAGACGACAACTTTATATGTCGGTCAACTTCTCAAACCATTTACCAAAGTGACACGAATTGCCTTTGGGTTGCCCGTGGGTGGAGACTTAGAATATGCTGATGAGGTGACATTGGCGCGAGCATTAGAAGGTCGTCGAGAATTGGATTAGTTATTATTAGTTATTAGCTTTGTGGAAATTATTTTTAATTAGTTTTTGAGAAAATAGGAGATAGAACCGTGAGCGATTTAGGTAAAAAACGATTAGATACAACCCTCGCGATCGCAACTTATGCGATTGGTAGCGCAACAGCTTCCGCAGCACCAACCCCTGGTGGAGAACTCCCCAAACAGATATTTTTGACTGCATCGGATGTTTTGATGTATACCCGAATTTGGCGAATTTATTTTGAAGAAGATTTATCGAGTAAAAGCGTTGTCGAAATGCTCACAGAATTGGGTTTAGTCAGTGCTGTTGGTGCGGGAAGTGCTTATGTTATCAGCAAAGTAACCACAGCCATTGTAAAAGAAATTGCCAACTGGGCAGGTCCAATTGGTTGGGGAATTACGGCTGCGATCGCGGGTTCGTTATCGGGTTTATTTGGTGCAGCTTGGGCATTATATTGCGATAATTTATACAATCAAAAGCATCCTCAACCGATTGAAGGTTAGGGACTTCCAGAAAATAAAATCTTCAAATCGTATACTTAACAACACTATCACGCGGAGGGTAGGGAGACCCTACCCCTACAATATTGGAGAATTTATTTCTTGGTGTTCCCTTAGATGATGTTTGAAAAGTCGGAGAAGGTATAATTTGACGGGATTTTTCGTTTTATTACCCTTAAACCTAAAAAATAATAATAATTGTGAAACTTGAACTTTACCAATATGTTGCTCTGTGTCGTGACATTCCAGAATATAGCCTCAAATGTGGAGATGTTGGAATGCTCGTTGATTATGTCACACATCCAGTTGGAGGAGAAGACGGATATATATTAGAAGTATTTAATGCTGCGGGTAATTCAATCGCTGTTTTTAGCGTTCCCATGTCAGCAGTTGCAAAGTTAACTAGTGATACAGTGTTAACTGTGCGTTCTTTGGCTGAATTGAAGTAGGGTTTTTAATTGTAATTGTAAGTTTAGGGTGAATTTTGGGAGTGCGATCGCACTTACATTTTGACTTTAGTGTGAATATTATTTGAAAATTATCTATCGCAGTTGGTTAAACTCTTCCTCTGTAATGCCCAATTGTTTGAGGATTTCCGGAAACAACCAACCATCTATTTCAGAATTTCCATGAATAGGGATAGTTGTTGCTCGTCCATCAGGATGTTTCTAACGTGCGTGACTTCCTTTTTGTCGTGCTTTTTCAAAACCGAGTTTGCGTGCAACCTTTTCTAATTCGCTTGCTTTAGCCGACATTCGTAATTACCAACTCAACATCTGTAGGTAAAGAACGTCCTTCGTCTGCGTATTCTTCTTTTATCATCTCAAATACATTGGCTATTTCAGCACGAGCTTCGTCTAAGGTTTGTCCCCAAGCATGACAACCAGGAATCGCAGGAACATATGCGACAAATGTACCATTATCATCGGGACAATATAATAAGACTGCACATAACTTCAAGTCACTTTTGGGGAGTTGTGTAACCATTACCAATCCCATCCACCCACTGTATGGTCAGTCAGTTGTAATACGGCAAATTCGCAAAGTAGGTACTGAGACTAAAGTAACTGTAGAAAGTCCAAAGGGAGGATTTTTGTCTGTACCAGCATGGGAAACTGACCTATGGACACAACAAGCAAGCACGACACAAAGAGTCGGGAAGTTTTTACCTGAGAAATTACTGCATTTGAGTAAATGGGTAGCGGGGCGATCGCAATTTATAACGGAAGAAATTTCTTGTGTTCCTGAAGATAAAGGAGTCGAACACAGGAAGAAAAATGAGACAAAAGCATCTACTACCAACCACTCAACCAGCCAACGAAGAAAGGCTAAATCGTCTAATAAAACTAACAGCACAGTTAGTGGACAAGATACTCGTAAACAAAAGTCTCGACGAGTCGATAGTAAGGAGTAAACCAGATGAATAGTAAAGTTAGGACGACCCATCTGGAACGCCGTGCTGTTGTATATTTAAGACAATCAACACCTACTCAGGTAGAATTCCACCGTGAAAGTACAGAAAGACAATATGCCCTAGCTGACCGTGCATCAACGTTGGGTTGGGACAAAAGTCAAATCGAAGTGCTGGATAGCGACCTTGGTAAAAGTGGTCAAACCACAACAGGACGTGCGGATTTCCATAAACTAATGGCTGCTGTTGGTTTAGGGGAAGTCGGGGCTGTTTTAGCTCTAGAAGCCTCAAGATTTTCTCGTTCCCAAGCAGATTGGCATAAACTTTTAGATATCTGTGCCCTTACAGATACCCTGATAATTGACCACGATGGAATTTACGACCCAAATGATTTTAATGACCGAGTGATATTGGGATTTAAGGGAACTTGGAGTCACACAGAGCTACATGGTATGCGTCTACGCTTACAAGGAGCCAAACTGAATAAAGCCAGAAAAGGAGAACTACGCTGCTCTCCACCTACTGGTTACGTATACGACCCAGAAGGACAATTAGTATTAGACCCGGATGAGGGTGTAGTTGCTGCAATAAAACTAGCCTTTCAACAGTTCCGCTTACTGGGAACAGCGTTTAAAGTGATGCGCTACTTCTGTGTAAACCAAATTCCTTTCCCAAGAAGACGTTGGCGACCTGGGCATATTGGTACACTTCATTGGGGACCAGCCAACCTTAGCCGTATAACTACCCTATTGCACAACCCAACTTACACGGGAACCTATGTGTATGGTAGACGGCGCAGTCTTAATGTAATTGAAGATGGGCAAATCAAGAGGGTTAAAATCCAGCAACTACCGCAAGAGGAATGGAAAGTAATAATCCACAATGCTCACGAGGCTTATATTAGTTGGGAGGAGTATTTGTCTAACTGTGAACTAAACGTTCATAAATTTGCTGCGGTGGGTAGGCAGCTACACGCGGATTTTCCGTTGCCATAAAAAAGGGTACATCTTTATTCCTTTTTTAGTTTAACCCAACATGAATCACTAGTAACCTACTGGTAAGCTACTAAAAATAAATTGGTTTATCAAAGCAGTCGCATCAAGTAGCTCACTATGCTCGACGGAGAAAACCCAAACCTATAGCAGCATTTTCTCTAATTAGTGATTCTTCAAGTAGCTCACAAGCTAACACCGCTAAAAAACCCTGGAAGTCTTATAAAAGAAAGCATTAACTAACTAAATTTCAATATACTAGTAGCTCACTTATGCTGCTTCCCTATATCTTTAGAGCTTTGATTCATATTGTTCGCGTACCTTAAAAAGCTCTACTATTGAAAAATCCAACGGGAAAATAAAATATCCCAAAACTTCATTGAATCTAGGTGCAATATGAACACACCGTCGGGACGAATAACGATGGTGTAGTTTTGCAGTGACTTCATGTATGTAGAATTTTGGGATATTTTTAGTTTAAAGGATGTTGTGGGGTAAGAAGCAGGTATTAATCAGTTTTGATTTGAATAATAGTTTAAATTATAGCGATATACCTCTGGATATTAAGCTTCACTTATGGCAGTTATATAATAACTTTGGTGTGAATATTGGGATTTGGTTTTATCTTTGGGGTAACTATACTTTCAGTATTTATCCTGAAATTAGCAGTTAGCGAGCTTTATCAAATATTTAAATTATTTCTATTCTCAAACTATGATTATTTTTTTCATTTGGGAAAGATAAATAGTAAGGCTATAAATATTTAGCCTAAATGTAGGGGTAAAACAATTTTTCGGGAGAATTTTATGATTCCATTAATTTTGGGTGCTGCTGCTGTACTTGGTGCTGTAATATATGGAGTAAATGAATCTGAAAGAAAAGATGAAGAAAAACGTATACTTAATAGTGGAATTAGAGAAGTTGATGAGATGAGTGGGAAAGAATTTGAAAAACTTTTATCACTTCTTTTTAAAAATGCTGGTTATCAGGTAAAGCTAACTCCAGGAAGTCAAGATTACGGTGCGGACTTGGTTTTATACAAAGATGGAGAGAAAATTGTTGTACAAGCAAAAAGGTATAAAAATCCTGTTAGCGTGAAAGCTGTTCAAGAAATAGTAAGTGCAGTTAAATATTATAATGCGGATAAAGCAATGGTCATAACAAATAACAGATTCACTGGCAATGCTTACAATCTTGCACGTTCTAATTCAGTAGAACTATGGGATAGAAATAAGCTAATTGACTTTATGATAAAGGCAAAAATACCGAACTAACTTGTAAAAACATTATAGCGTTTACTAATCTACTGAAATGTACCTAAAGCTTTGCTATCAAAACAAGCAGTTTTAAAAATGTACCTCTCCAGCGTGAGAAACGCTATAGATTGGATTAAAGAAGGTTATTTAATTAACTTCAAACTGTCGCAAATTCAGTATATTTTCTTACATATGGAGGCTGAAAAGCCAAGACAATATCATTCTTGGAAAAACCTAACTGTATTAACTCATTTGCTATTCCTTCCTCTGTCCAATCTTCTTCAATATAAATTTTCTCGTTTTTAATCCGAATATGGACATGAGTATATTTATTTCTTTTACTTCCTCGCCAATCAACCGTTAACCAAAGATAATGGTCATGGGTTTCATCAAAAACTAAGCAGGTTTCAGGATGATAACCGGGCGATTGATGAACTAATTTGTCATATTCAGTTAAAACTTGTTTTACTAATTGCCGATGCTGTTTTATTTTATCCATGAAATAATTTTCTCCCTTTCATTTTACGTGGGAAAAGTGCGATATGCCGACCGCATTAAGCTCCGCTTATCGCAAGCTATTAAAATTCTAAATATTGAGTCAAGATACTATTTAATTTTTCAGACTGAGATTCAATAGCATATAAAGCAAAATTACTCACTTCATATTTGTTATTATTTGACTTGAGACTACTAGCTTCATTAAGCTCATTAATATCAATTAATGATAACTCCTCTAATTGATTACCTAATTTATCTTTGCTAGTAGCATCACGCTTGGTTACAAAATCACCCATTGGTTCGCAACCTTGAGTAAAACGTTTCAGTGTTGTTACAATAGCTTCCAAGCTATTATCAATTCCTATCCATTTACGTTCTAATTGTGAAGCGACAGCCAAAGTTGTCCCCGAACCAGAAAAACAATCCAAAACTAAATCCCCAAGGTTGGAAGAAGCTTGGATAATTTGTGAGAGTAAACCAGGATTTTTTTCTGTCGGATATCCTGTAACTTCTATATTTTGATTATGAGCATCCCTTTTTTATCACTAAGCTGTTGCAAACTCTGTAAACTGACGTTTTTCAGGAGAATGAAAAGCTAATACAATATCACTTTGCGGTATACCCTCTCTTAATAAATCGGTAGCAATACCTTCCTCAGTCCAGTCTTCTTCAATCCAAATTTTGCCGTTTTTAATCCTTACATAAACGGTAATTCCTCTAATTTTTTTGTTGTCATGCCAACCAGTTTGTAACCACAGATATTGGTCTCTTTTTTCGTCAAACCCTAATACACTATCAACCCCCTCTGGATTAGGAGTTTGTGACGCTAATGCTTCATATTCAGTGAGAATTTTTTGGATTAAATGGCGATAATTTTCTAATTTATCCATTGAACAATTTCCTCCTGACTCAGATTAACTATAATTAATATTAAGCGAGTTTCTGCTAATACTTTTTGAATAGCTTTTTGAAGAAAAAATGATTGATAAATATCTTGACCAATAGCCAAATAAATTTTAGCTTTGGGAATAAGCTCTTTTAAAAAAATCCGGTAGACAATATATTGACCTAATGCACACTCAAAATCACGCATTGGTGAACGACTAACAAAACTTTTAATTTCAATCAGGATTTCTTCTGTATCTCTTTGAGCTTTGACTGTACGACCAGCAAGCAAATCAGCAAATAGCTGCACTTCTTCATACTTGATAGTATAAGGGTCGGCTGTAATTATCCATCCATCTTTTATTAAAGCGTTTTTAACTGCGTCGTGGTAGATATCTTTTGCTGGCATTATCTTACTAACGAAAACGGTAAAGTCATTAACCCTTCTGCTTATATTAACTAAACTACGTGGGAAAAGTGCGATATGCCAGAGGCATTAAGTTAAGTCCCAAGGAGACACGCTTTGCGAACGCGAAACTTTGCTGTAGGATACATCCCCCAGCAAGATTTCGCCGCTTATCGCCAAACAAACCTAACCTCACATTTACATCGATCCATAAAAATTGTCCCTCTCCGCTTCGGAGAGGGACAGACTTGAACTGCAAGTTCAAGTCAGGGAGAGGTCTTTTCACAAGCTTCAGCAATCCACCCCAAAACCCCATCCAAATTATTCCTCACATCCTCATTCTTCACCCTCAACACACATAAACCCCTCGCAGATAAAATGCGATCGCGTTCCAAATCATATTCTATTTGCTGCTCATGAATTTCCCCATCAACTTCTATCACCAACCCCGCAGCATGACAGTAGAAATCAGCAATAAACCCATCGATAATTTGCTGACGACGAAAGTGTAAACCGTTGAGACGATTGCTGCGGAGGTATTGCCAGAGAATTTTCTCTTCAGATGTCATATTGCGACGCAGTTCTTTCGCAATTTGATGTTTTGTAGAGGTTATTTTTTGTCCGATAATGATATTGTTAGTTCCTTCTTGATCGGATGGGGAAGATTGCTTTGATTCTGGTTTATTCATAAAGATTTTGTGAAAACAAATTTTGTGATTGCCTCCATTATATGCGTGACCTCTCCCTGACTTTGACATACGTCAAAGTCTGTCCCTCTCCGAAGCGGAGAGGGACAATAAAATAGGAAAAAATAAAATCTTTCCCCATTCCCTGCCAGGGAATAGGGGTAGGGGGGGTTAGGTTCCTACCAAAATCTTCGCTTCTTCCTCCTTACTAATCACCCTACCTTCATCCTCAAAATCTAATATTTGGTCAAAGTTCAAATACCGATATAAATCATCAGCAAAAGGCTGAATTTTCTTCCCAACAATATCCATATATTCCTGTACTGTGGGAATCCTTCCGAGCAATGCACAGACTGCTGCTAACTCTGCCGAACCAAGGTAAACTTGAGCATCTTTACCCATGCGGTTATTGAAGTTTCTTGTAGAGGTTGAAAACACCGTTGTTCCATCTTCAACACGTGCTTGATTCCCCATACATAAACTACATCCCGGTACTTCTGTTCGGGCATTTGCACCGACAAAAATGTCGTAAATTCCTTCTTTTTTCAACTGGGTTTCATCCATTCTCGTTGGTGGTGCTATCCACAATCTTGCATTGACTTTTCCCGCACCTTCTAATACCTTCGCTGTTGCTCGATAATGTCCGATATTTGTCATGCAGGAACCCACAAATACTTCCTGTACGGGGTCATTTTCAACTTCCGATAATAACTTGATATTATCGGGGTCATTTGGTGCAGCAACAATTGGTTCTTTGATTTCGTTCAAATCTATCTCGATTATTTCCGCATATTCCGCATCAACATCAGCTTCCATTAATACCGGATTTGCTAACCATGCTTCCATTTTGGCGACACGACGCATGATAGTACGGGCATCTGTATAACCTCGTATTACCATGTTTTTTAATAACGTCACATTTGAGCGGATATATTCGGAAACTGTTTCTGTACTGAGTTTAATTGTACAGCCAGCACACGATCGCTCGGCGGATGCGTCGGTAAGTTCAAATGCTTGTTCGACTTTCAAATCTGGTAAACCTTCGATTTCCAGGATTTTGCCAGCAAAGATGTTTTTCTTGTTCTTTTTCTCGACTGTTAATAAACCTTTTTGAATGGCTACATAAGGGATAGCATTAACGATATCCCGCAACGTCACACCGGGCTGTAATTCCCCTTTAAAGCGCACCAATACCGATTCCGGCATATCTAACGGCATTACTCCCAATGCTGCGGCAAACGCAACTAACCCCGAACCTGCGGGGAAAGATATACCCAAGGGGAAACGGGTATGGGAATCTCCACCAGTGCCTACGGTGTCGGGTAGCAACATCCGGTTTAACCACGAGTGGATAATACCATCACCGGGACGCAAGGCGATACCACCCCGTTGAGCGATAAAGTCGGGGAGTTCGGCATGGGTTTTGATGTCCACTGGTTTGGGGTATGCTGCGGTGTGGCAGAAGCTTTGCATTACTAAGTCTGCGGAGAAACCCAAACAAGCGAGTTCTTTGAGTTCGTCGCGGGTCATTGGTCCTGTGGTGTCTTGGGAGCCGACTGTAGTCATGATGGGTTCGCAGGATGTACTGGGACGTACTCCGGGTAAACCGCAGGCTTTGCCGACCATTTTTTGGGCTAATGTGTAGCCTTTTCCCGTATCGGTTGGTGGTTGGGGACGGGTAAATAATTTACTTGGTTCTAACCCTAGTGCTGCACGGGTTTTGTCGGTGAGGGTACGTCCAATTAGTAGGGGAATCCGTCCCCCGGCACGGATTTCATCAAGGATGGTGTCGGGTTTGAGTTGGAAGGTGGAAATAACTTCGCCGTTTTCGTTGAGAATTTCGCCTTTGTAGGGATAAATGGTAATAACCATCCCTGTTTCCATCTTGGTGACATCACACTCAATAGGTAATGCACCTGCATCTTCGGCAGTGTTGAAGAAAATTGGCGCGATCGCACTACCCAAAATGTATCCACCTGAACGTTTATTGGGTACAAAGGGAATATCGTTGCCCATGTGCCATAGCACTGAGTTGATGGCAGATTTGCGGGAGGAACCTGTACCGACGACATCACCAACGTAGGCAACGGGAAATCCTTTTTTCTTTAATTCAGCAATGGTTTCCAAGCTTCCTGGCTGCCGACTTTCCAACATTGCCAAAGCGTGCATGGGAATATCGGGACGGGTTGTAGCATGTTGGGCTGGGGATAAGTCGTCGGTGTTGGTTTCACCAGGGACTTTAAAGACTGTAACATTAATGAATTCTGGTAGTTGGGGACGGGAGGTAAACCATTCTGCATTTGCCCAGGAGTCAACTACCTGTTTGGCAAAGGGATTGGTTTGGGATAGTTCTAGGACATCGTGATAAGCGTCATATACGAGTAAAATTCTACTCAGTGCGGATGCTGCGTATGCTGCGATGGGTTCTTTGCCTTGTCCCCCCATAACTAAAGGTGTTTCTGAGGAATCAGAAACGGATACGGTGGGAACTTGGAGTAAATCAATTAATGATTGGACGTTGTAACCACCCATCATTGTCCCCAAGAGTTCCACAGCTTCAATTGGGTAAATCACAGAACTGGTGATTTCACCTTTGGCAATCCCTGTAAGGAAACCAGCTTTCACATATGCGGCTGGATCGACACCAGGAGGAATGCGATCGCGAAGTGTGGGCAAAGCCCAATCGCGTAATAATGCTTCTTCCGCAGCCGAATTTTTCAGTAGTTCACACAATTCTGATGTCTGTTTTGCATCGAGTGGTAATGGGGGTATTCTTAATGCTGCTCTTTCTTCAACGTGTTCGTAATATGATTCCAACATTCTGCACTCCAAAGTTAAATTCCAAAATTCTTTAGTGTCTAAAATCACTTACTAATTTGATAAATCCAGTTTCATAAGTGTTATGTAGATACGATTGACGGGCACTCTCGTTTTTCTTTAAGTGTTTGTCGGCTAAAGACTTATAATTATCACTGTATAGCCAATCATGACTAGGATAAAGTAGGTTTACTATGACTCCTAATTCCAGTCTCGTATTTTGGCTGAATATCCGTTTTTGGATTAAAATATTCCTTCTGTCTGTCGCAGCGTACTATTTTCTTGATATGACTCAAATTTATACCGTCGAAATTAATCATCAAGGTCAAAATCTCACAATTCAAGTTCCTGAAAATGAAACCATTTTATCAGTTGCCGAAAAAGCTGGTTTTGAGTTACCTGCTTCCTGTCATGCTGGTGTTTGTACTACTTGTGCGGCTAAAATTACTAATGGTGGTACTGTAGAACAAAGCGAAGGTATGGGTGTAAGTGTTGATTTGCAGAAGGAAGGTTATGCTTTACTTTGTGTTTCTTATCCGCGATCGCATTTGCAGGTGATTACCGATCAGGAAGATGTGGTTTATCAAAAGCAGTTTGGCAAATAGTTAATTTTTTTTAACGCAGAGGTTTACGCGGGGTTACGCAGATAAATTGTATACTTTGTGTAAACTGAGATTATAAATTAGTGAATCAGGAGATATATTATGACTACGCATTTTATTTCGGCTGAAGTTGATTTACAAGCAACTCCCAGTGAGTTACAACAGGCTATTGAAGCGGAGTTGAAAAAGCAGGGTGAACCTTTACGTTGGGCTGTAACTGCTGTGGATGTGGAGAAGCAAAAAGCCACGGTTGAAGCGGTTGTGACGAAAAAATAATTATCGCCAAGAATCGTAGGTTGGATGAAGGCTTTACGTAACCCAACATAAATCTACACAATCAAGATTTGTAGTTTATTTAATTCAGATTCCTTAGGTAAGAGCGCTAGAGAAATCAAAAATCAAAAATATTAGACGACCCACCGGGTCGTCTCTACTGAATTATTGAAAATTCTCAATTATCGCATCTGCAAATTCCGAACACTTCAACTCTTTCACAGGTGGTTCCATCATCCTAGCCAAATCGTAGGTGACTTTACCTTGCGCGATCGCATCCCCTAATCCTTTCTTAATTAAATCAGCAGCTTCTTGCCAACCCATATATTCCAACATCATCACACCAGAAAGAATCACCGAACCAGGGTTAATTTTATCTAAACCTGCGTGTTTTGGTGCGGTTCCGTGGGTAGCTTCAAATACTGCACAAACATCCCCTATATTAGCACCTGGTCCCATTCCTAAACCACCAACAATGGCGGCAGCAGCGTCTGATAAATAATCCCCGTTCAAGTTCATTGTTGCCAAAATCGAATATTCATCTGGACGAGTTTGGATTTGTTGGAAGATACTATCGGCAATGCGATCGTTGACCATGATTTTATCTTGCCATTTTCCCTCTCCGTGGCTTGTCCAAATTGTATTAAGAACTGTTTCCACTTCCTTGACAATTTGCGCTTTTCTCTCTTCAGTTAAGGAATCAAAACCAGGTTCAATCTTTCGAGCATTTTCTTCAGCAGATATCTGAGAATTTTTTTCTTTATTTTCTAAAATCCATGATTCCCGTTCGGTGACACATTCATCACGAAATTCGCTCGTCACTAGTTCGTAACCCCAATCGCGAAAGGCACCTTCGGTATACTTCATAATATTACCTTTATGTACCAAAGTCACCATTTGCTTTGCTTTTGGTAAGGTCAAAGCATGTTTCATTGCCCGACGAACCAGACGTTGGGAACCTGTTTTACTGATCGGTTTGATGCCAATACCAGCATCGAGGGGAATCTGTTTTTTACCATGTTCGGGAGTTGCGGGAATTAATTCTTCATTCAGGAATTTAATTAATTTAGTAGCAATTTCGCTACCTGCTTTCCACTCAATTCCCACATAGATATCTTCAGTATTCTCGCGATAAACAATCACATTGAGTTTTTCCGGTGATTTATGGGGGGAAGGGGTTCCAGGGTAGTAGCGACAGGGACGCACGCAGGCATAAAGGTTAAATATTTGACGTAGAGCCACATTTAAAGAGCGAATTCCCCCACCAACAGGTGTGGTAAGTGGTCCTTTGATTGCGATACCATATTCCGCGATCGCAGTCAAAGTATCTTGAGGTAAATACTGGTATGTTCCGTATAAGTCGCAAGCTTCATCCCCAGCATAAACCTTGAACCAGCTTATTTTTCGTTCATCTTTATACGCAGTTTTTACTGCTGCATCTAATACTTTCTCTGTGGCGGGCCAGATATCAATTCCTGTTCCATCTCCCCGAATAAACGGAATAATTGGGTTGTTGGGAACAATTGGTTCACCGTTTTTAAAGGTAATTTTTTCTCCCGTTGTGGGGGGATTAATTTTTTCGTACATCTCAAACACTCTCCTGATATCTTTGCCGCAACACAATATTTTCCCAGGTTACTAGTACTTTGCGAAAGTAACTTTAAGAATTAGTAAGCAAATTTTCCATTCTCGGCTTTGATATGACCCACTCATATGGGTTAATCTTAAAGATGTGAAACTCAAAATCTTCAATCTAAAGTCTAAAATTCAGTCTTAAATTATAACTTATCAGGATAACTTATCAAGCATGACAGACCCTATGACTTTATCAGGCAACGTAAACGATATCGATACTCTCCGCATTCAGTTAATCGATGGGTCTGAAAAAGTCCAACAACAACTGATTCCCCAATTAGCTGGGTTAGGTGACGGTGGGTTCGATATCCTCAGGGAATTTCTATACAACCGTCGGGAAACCCCTGCAACATGGGTTGATGGCAAGATTTATCAGATTCTGTTGCATTCTAATTGCGATCGCACTCAAGATTTTCTACAAACCCATTTTCCTAATGGCGTAGTTCCACTCAAATCAGATTGTGCTATTGACTACAAACCTTTACAACAATCCTTAGCAAAACAGGAAT
>NZ_NTFS01000160.1 GCF_002289455.1 Brunnivagina elsteri CCALA 953 | reverse complement strand
GAGTTAAGTTTTGATTAAGAAAAAGATATATAATCTTAAAAAGAAGCTTTTTTTAATATTTTTATAAATTGATTTATTCAATTAGAGTTGTTTTTTGTTTAGTTCGTAGTCTTAATACAAATCAAAATACATATATTTTTTATAACTTCAAGAGTTTCTTAAACATAATTAAATACAGAATGTGATCGCAATATAATTAGATTTCATCAAAACTAAATAAATAATCTCATTATCATTGCTGATAGATATCTTCTAATCATATTTAATTAAGAAAAAATAGTTGAAATTTAAATAGAACGAAGAGATTACTAAAAGATAGGAAAAAGAAGCAGATAAAAATAGTTTTACCTGCTTCCTCTTTAGTCAAATAGTCCCTTGATATGGTAGGTGAAAAACTACGTTTCACACAGTCAAATTCACCCGAACAATTACATCGTTATAATCTTTGTCACCACCAAGGGGTAAATCTTCAAATCCCCAGGTATTATTCCCCAACAACCGAATATGGTCAACTTGTCCGGGATTTGCTCCCAGGAAGGAGAAATAAACTGCGGGGTCATTATTTAGGTTACTATCTAAAATTGCTTCTGGTCTACCATTAGCAATAATAAATGGTGCAAGTAATGAACCACCGAGCAAAGTACTATTGAATTTTGCTATTCCTTGGTTATTTACTGTTAAATCAACTCCGGTAATACGTTGATTAATTGCAGCTTGGGTATAACCAGATTGCCCAGGAAGAATATCGGCAATTTTATCTCCGTTGATGTCGATTCCACCGTTTTCATTGGCAATACGGTAGAAACCAACAAAGTTATCGAATGCAGCTTCCCGATTCAGGGTAAATTCAGCTTTGACATTACCAGAAATATCTCGTAAATCAATTAATTCAGCTTGATTGGAACCTTGTAATTTACTACCTAGAGGTAATACCTGATTAGAAAACTGGATTTTCACTTCTAAATCTTTGAAATCGGTGCTATTACCAGTTCCATCTTCCCAAGATAAGGTGAAACCACCATTCCCAACATCAGCTATTTTTTGAGTAGTTTGGGAGGAAATTAACACATCACTCAAGGGAGTTTTACCAGCTTTAACAGCATCAAGACTACTGTTTTTCACCAGTAGGAAACGTAAATTATCCCCAGAATTAAATTCCAATAACCGGGTTAATTCGTTGGGATTAAATCCATTGGGATTATTTGCGATCGCGCTACTAATTACTCTCCCTCTTTCTAATGCGGCTTCGGTGTATCCAGTTTGACCGGGAGCAATTCCATTTATGCTTCCTTTGCTGTCATCTACAGTAAATACACTTAGTTCATTAACTAAATTAGAACTACGTCCAATCAAGGATACTACCAATCTGGGTATTCCCACACCACCGGAAATATTGAAAACATCATTGCTGATATTCTTGCTTAACCCAGCTTGAGCGACGGGTAAATTGTTGGGTAGTTCTAAAATGCCCAGTTGTTCGGGGACATTGGTTCCAGCAACGTTAAAGTCGTTATCGTTAATTAGTGCTAATGTATTTGGTGCAACAAGTGCTAAACCTTCTAATTTTTCCACCCCTGTATAACCAAATTTAGCCGCATTGGCGATCAAACTTTTACTGACAGGTTTGATGTTTGCGGTGGTTAATTCTTGGGAAGTTAATTGCTCGATGGTTTTGCCAGTTGGGAGGGTAAAATTGGCAGGGTTATTTATGTTGGTTGCTTCTTTTAAGTCAATTTGGTAAATCAACTTGTTGGAAGCAGTGGTAGACAAGTCATCTCGCTCCACAACCGCAAATTTCCCGTTACCGAGAGCAACCGCATCCCCGATTTTATCGGTTTTGGCGTTACCACTTGCTGTAATGTCGTCGAGCAGATATAGATATTCCCCAGTCACCTGTTTGCGAGTAATATCAAATTCCAGTATTCTCAGATTTCGGGAACCTCTGGATACCGTATCGCTAGCGTTATCGGGATTATCGATCGCACTTTGGATAAACGCATAAAGTTTATTTCCTTCTAAAGCAACCGCTTCAAAACCACGATTTGCCCGTCTTTGAGCATAAATAGCAGGTATGATTGGGGTTCCGAAAGAAGTTCCACCATTTTTACTGGAGTCGGTTGCATCACCTTGGGGAATAAAGCGGTCAATTAATTTACCATTACTATTAAACTGGTAAACTGCTGGACGATATTCGTCAACCATCCACAAATCACCATTTTCAGCAACAACAATTCCTTCTAAGTCGGCTCCCAAGCTGTCGTTAGCTAGGGTATTATTATTTAAATCCACACCAATTTCGTCAGTATAAGCGGTATTTTGAACCCCAGTTTGTAAGTTGGGTAAACCTGTTAATGGTGTAGTTCCATCTTGACGGAATAATCCAGTTCTCTTGGTGATGGTAATTTCGCTGGTGGTACGATTCAGTTCAAAACTAACTACTTCCGGTTGGAAATTGGGTAACAAAAATGGTCTTTTCCCAGCAGTTGGTTCCCCATTTGGTCCCCTATCAGTGTGGGTGACAAATTTGAGATTACCATTTGCGGCGATTCCTTGGAAATATAAACCTGAGAAACCACCCAAGAAAATATCTTGACCTGTGGAGGTTGTCCCTAATTTTGGTAAATTATTGAAGGTGTAGTTAGTGACCTTTGGTTGCGGTGCAAAATTAAACTGGGCAACACTGGGGTCATGGTCACTATCTTGGTCGGCAAATTCGGAATTAATATGGACGATATCGTAGCCATTTAATCTTTGGGAAAGATTATTGCTAACTAAGATATGGTCGAGAACTTGAGCATTACCTTGGAAATTGTAAGTGTAGCGTTCGTTTGCGGGGATGGTGTCGAGGAGATTGTTTAAAACTGGGGTTCCCGCTCCTCCTGGTATTCCCTTCAACACATTTAACGGTTCGGAAAACTCAAAGTCATTCAAGTCACCCAAAACTATCACATTAGCCTTAGCATCAACAGTCAAGATGCTATCTACGAAATTGTTGACAATTTGCGCTTGTTGTAGTCTTTGTGCTTCACTGCTGAGGGTTGGGGGTTGATTGGGACCGAATAGGGATTGATCGCCACCTTTAGAATTAAAATGATTTGCGATCGCAAATACGGTTTCCCCTTTGAAGATAAATTCACCCACCAAAGGTTTGCGACTGGTGTTAAATGCAGAGTTAGTGGGGTCAATTCTACCAGGACTAGCGGAAAGTTCCGGTTTCCCATTAGCATTAGTAATTGTGGTGTTAATTATCGAACCACCACCAGCGCGATCGACAAAACTTACCCGTGCTGGATTAAATAGGAAACCAACGCGAATATTTCCCCCTGGTTCCCCCCCATCTTGGTCATCTACAGGGTTGATTTGCCGATATTGGTAAGTTGGACCACCAGCTGTTTTAATGGCATCAATTAGTTTTTGGTAGGTTTGATTTGCATCAACTACGATATCATTTGTTGCACCGTTATTATCCTGAATTTCTTCAACGGAAATAATATCGGGTGTTTTCAGGTTATTAACAATCCGATTGGCGATATTATTGAATTGGGTATCACCGTCACCTGGGTCTAAATTTTCCACATTGAAGGTAGCGACGGTGAGATTATTGCTATCTCCAACAAGATTTGTGGTTTCTTTATTCAGGGAACCAGGAGAATTTACCGTTAGGGAAGTTGGTAAAACTTCGTAATTGTTGAAGTTATAATCCACCACACCGGAAATTGTATTTAAGGTTGCACCAACATTAACTAAGGGTGAAGTTCCTGAAGTAAACAAAGTATCGTCGATTTGAATTCGTTCTGGGTTAAAGTCTGTTGCAGAAATTAAACTTCCTCCCCTCGCAGTGCGTCCAGTTGCATTTGCGCCATTATTAGGAAGTACCCAAATTTCACCAAAATTATTGGTAGGACTAGTTGCAACGGGGTTATTAATTTGGACGAGCATTCCTTCTAAACTTTCATAGAAGTCAATCCCTTCCGTTGTCGGGTCAAAATCTCCCCCAGTTTCCACATTTCCAGGAGTTGCAGCAGTAAAATCATTTTGAATAACTGCATTTGGAGGAATTCTACCACCAGCACCAATTACAATTGGGGTAATGGTTCCCAAAGAACTGGCTAATTGAGTCACCGCAGCACCAGAAACACTGGCATTAATTTGTGTCGTCGTCAAATTCCCAGCATTATNCATTATTTCCCGGACGAAACTCATCAACCCTTCCCGTCACCCCTACAGATTGTCCTACAGTTACAGTCGGTGCAGAACTGGTAAAAACAAAAATCCCTTCCGATGTAGCATTATTTGTATCAGGATTTGGGTCTTGCAGGTAAAAACCCCTGGCAGCGACTGCGGTGACAACACCTTGGACATTATTAACAGTTTGACTTACAAAGGGAGAACGGTGAGCAGTACCTTGGATATCACTAATTCGGGTTGGCAGATTCACCTCATAGGTAGTAACGGTTCTACTAACTTCATTGGCTAAAACAAGCAAATTTTTACCACTAGGACTATCGCTAGCAGGAATAAAAGCGATTCCTTCTGGAGCTACATCTCCAGTTTGAGCAGGAGAATACTCAATAAATTGAGGTTTTGCTGGGTTAGTAACTTCATAAACCATTACCCCACCAACCCGTTCTAAACCGATAAAGGCATAAGTACGATTATTGATAACACCGATCGCAACTCCTTCAGGTTCGGGTCCCTTATTATCGCTACGACTATCAAAGCTGGCAGCAGTGCCATCGGAGTTAAAAATACTAGGAACCTGTTGAGCGGTGATTTTTTCAAAATCCGCACCACTGTTGTAAACTATCTGCCCTTGGTCGTCCCAAATTGAAAATGAACGAGTACCGTAAGCAAATAATTTGTCGTAATCGCCATCACCATCAATATCACCATCAATCTTAGAAACCGTTAACCGACCCAAATTGCCATCTTGCTTGAGTGTGGCAGCATCAGGGAATATGGTAGGGTCAAGGGTTAATGCACTTAACCTAGACTCATCCGCATCACGGGTATCACCTTCGTTTGCAGTTACATAATAGGTACGACCATTAGCAGCAAAAGATGCGATCGCATCGGGCATAAACATCCCGAATACTGGAGAATTTTTGATGTTGATACCACCATCGCGATCGCTCGCATCTAATTCGCTTCCTGGTAAACGATGGTCAACTAAACCCAAGGGTACAATTTTCGTTACAGTCGCAGTGGCAACATCCACAACAGCCACAGCATTGTTTTCCTGTAAAGTCACCCAAGCTTGGCGACCATCCCCAGAAAAAGTAATATATTCAGGTTCCGCATCTTGGGAAATTGTCTTACCAGGGAAAATCCGCACACCTTGACTTCTTAAAGTGGCTTCCTGACCATCAAAACTTGCAAAACTCGCTGTAGAAACAGTTGCATTTGCTACCCCAGAGGAAATGTCAATAATACTGATAGAACCAACTGGGTCACTAGTCGCAGTCGGTTGTCCTTCATTCGCAGTCAAAACCTTAGTTCCATCAGGACTAAAAGTCACCATGTCAGGTAATACCCCAACGGTGACATCCTTAATAAAAGTACCCGCAGTGTCGTAAAAAACCACCTTGCCAGGGTCATTGGGATTTGCCGCTTCGATTGCGATCGCAACTACACCGTTTTTGACTGCGACACTATTTGCACTGATACCGTAGGCAGTCAAGTTAATTGCGGAAATTGTTGTGGGGTTGGTGGGGTCACTGAAGTTAACAATTTGGACATTTGCTGTCCCATCAATTACAAAAAGTCTTTTAGAAGCCGGATCGAAAACAGTAATTTCCGCACCTGTACCAGCAAAGCTACTAATTTTCTTCAAGGAACCAAAATCATTATCGGTGACATTGGCGTTAATCGTCGCTGCTATAATCCCGTTATAGTTGGTGTCGCTGCTGGTAACTGTGTGGGTAATACTACTAGGATGAGGGTTACTTTCCACTTTTTGGTCATTAACTGCCGTCACCGTTACAGTTTGGGCTACATTCCAGTTAGCTGTGGTGAATGTTAAAGCAGTACTACTAGTTGTTGTTTGTCCGTCGGGGCTAATATTAACTGTCACATTTGCCGTAGGTTGACTTCTCAGCACAACTGTGTATGTATCGGTCGCACCGCCTTCAGTAACATTGGTGCTACCGTCAGATTGAGTAATAGTCACACCAGCAGTTGGTGTAGAACTACTAATATAACCCCCAGGGTTGCCAATATCACCACCAGTAGAAGTTCGAGAATTTTGTGCATCATTAGCGGTGGAAAGTACCCACTGCGGATTAATTTCAGTCGGTGCGAGATTCCCTGTATTAGTCCAACCGCTAGCGTTTTGGGTGCGAATAGTCCCCGCAAATACTGCATCCCCGTAGGTAAGGCGATCGACAAGCTGGTTGCTGCTATCGAACAAGTTTATCTCATCGGCGCGTCCTAATCCTGCTACCGTTTGCCCACCAATAACTTTCACCGAGTTAGGTATTCCCCAAGCGGCTCGAAAAGTTGCTTCCACAGTCTCCGTCAAAATCACCGACTCTCCCGGTTGGACTGTACCAAAAGCACTCAGAGAAAAAGTCCCAGGTGTGCGAATTGTATCAGCGAAACTCCAACCTGTCATATTGACTGGAGTAGTGCCAAGGTTGGTAAACTCGACGAATTCGCCGTTGTTACCAGTGTACATATACTCAGTAATTTGTACATTAGGAGTGGTGCTAGCGGGTAGATCGTTATCAGTAATAGTGATATTTTGAGAAGTCGTGGTTCCCAAGGTAATTCCAGAGGAAGGACTACTAATTGTTAAAGTCGCAGTTTCTGTACTTTCTACCTGAGAATCATCAACTACAGTGAAAGTTGCAGTACCCGTAGTTTGTCCGCTAGGAATAGTAATAGTAGTGGTGCTGAGGGTGTAATCACTAGCAGTAATATCAGTTCCCGTTACCACTAAACCAACTGTTTGGTTGCCAGAAACAGGGCTAGAAGTTGTTGCTGTAACAGTAATTGCAGTTGCACCAGCTTCAGTTCCCGCATTGGGATTGACAGATAAATTAACACTGGGATGAGTTGCGGCAACTGCATTACCAGTAAAAGTGACATTATCAAACCGTAAAGTACCCCCAGCGTATGTAGATGTAGGGGTGGATGCACGATAGTTGCCAACGGTCGAGTCAAAAGCGGTAACAACTCGGAAAGCTGCATTGGCATTATTGTTGAGTGCAACAATGGAACTAAAATCAACACTGCGGTTAAAAAACGTATCACCTTGGCTGACGGTAAATGTTTGAAAGTCAACAAAGTTAGTGCCATCTGTTGAATATTGCACTACTACAGTATTCGCTGATGTGTTGCTGTGGCGAATATCAAAGTTAAAGGTAACACCTGTATAGCCAACAGTACTAACACTAAATTGAACTCCCTCAACTTTATTATCTGTTCCTAAAGCGGGGTAACCTGTTGTATTCCAGCCGGAGTTATCGGTTTCGCTTGGGTTTCCCGTGGCGAAGGTTGCCGTGGTTCCTAGTAATGAAGCGGTTCCTGTTCCAACAGATGGATTAGCTGTACCTGTAGTGACTGCATTATCTGGGGTCGGAGAATTAAAATTCCACTGCGTAATTGTTGCCATAGTAATTATGATTTTGAGGTAAAAGATATTGGTGCTATGAAAATTAGACAATACTTATGGTCTATATCAAACGTCTTGAAGAACCTACTTACAACAGGGGTAATAGGGGCACTAAACCCCTATTCACCTCGAAATTAAATCAATTAAACAACGGGAGCTAAATTGACTTTAACAATGATGTCGTTGTAATCTTTATCTCCACCACCAGGTAAATCTTCAAAACCAAAGGTGTTATCACCCAATAAACGTATGTGGTCAAATTGACCAGGATTAGCACCCAAGAATGGGAAATAAACCACAGGATTATTATTTGGATTTGTATCTTGAAGTTGCTCAAGAGTTCCATTGACAACAATGAAAGGAGCAATAATTGAGCCTGCATTCACAGTGGCTTTAATTGTCGCTGTTCCCTGATTTGCAACCTCTAATTTCATGGCTTTTCCATCTGCGCCAGTGACTATATTTGCCAATGCAGAATTCAAATAATTACTGCCAGTACCGGGATTAACTCCACCAACTAAACCATCGGCATTATCCAGTTTATAGAAATAAATCTGGTTGTTAAATGCTGCTTCTCTATACATTGAGAAAGTCGCCTCCACCTTACCAGAAATATCTCGCAAATCAATTAATTCACCGTCATTCTTGTTTTGTAATCCAGTTCCTAATGGACGAGCTTCATTCACAGACTCGGCTTTGACATTGAATCCATCAATCGCTAAATTAAAGCCATTCCCTGAGATATTAGTCACAAAATTTGTCTTAGTGGAAAAAACAATTTCTTTACTCTTTCCAGCTTGAATATCGTCAGCAGTTCCATCTTTAATCAAAGCAAAACCTAATTTACTTCCCGCAGCAAAACCTAAAGTCCGTGATTCTAAATCAGGATTGAAGCCAGTCGGCTTATTACCCACAGCAGAAGAAATTACCTTTGCTTTCCCACTTAACAAAAGTTGTTTTAAATCGGGATTAGTTGAACCATCCGACTCAAATACAACTAACTCATTTACCGTAGTGCTAGAGTTACTTTGATTAACACTAAACCGCAATTGATTGACTCCCGAACCTCCCTTAATCCCCACAACTCCCGGAGTCGCTGACTCAATAGTCGTTTTAGCAAAAACCCCATCAGCACGAGCATCTAAACGTTGAATGCGGGTATCTAATGCTGGTGCTGTATCTGTGCTATTAAATGGAGAATTAGCAAAATTTGCCACCAAATATTCCGCAAATGCATCTTGTTCCGTACCCGAATTAGCAAAACTTGCTTTTCCTAAGTCAAACTTTTTCGCATCAATAGGTGCGTCAATTTTACCGTTCAAATTTAAATCTTTGTCTGTTTCCCCAATTAAATCAACACGATTTGCAAAAGTGGGATTAGCAGCAATGAAACCAGACAAAGGATAATTATCACCACCATCAGCTAAGAAACCCAAAGTGACAATCCTAATTCCCCGGTTTTTATTACCTTGTACCTGACCATCTTTAACCAGAACCTCCCTTAAAGTTCCATCATCATTCAAAATCGCGGCATTTTGAATCCGTTGTCCTGCTGCTTTAGTAGAGTCAAAGCTGAAGGAAACACCAGCAATTTGCGGAAACTGTCCAGGAGTTGCACCAGATGCTGTTGCTGCAACTCCATGTTCCAAAACCTGCTTTAATTGTTCTGCTGTAACTGTAACCAGAGTCAGGGCATTATTAAAGGAGAGAGCATTTTGTAAATCTGGTTGGGAAATTCCACCTTCTGGTTTGCCAGACAAAGGATTTCCTTCTGGGGCAAGTTTAACTGCTTGAATTGCACCAGTCGGTGTAAAGACACGACCGATATCATTACGAATCCCCCCACCATTTTTAATGGAAACAACTACAGTCGGATCGAGTCGTTTCCCATAATCCAGATTTGCATCTGCTGTTAAATTACCCAAATTAGTTTCTTGGGTACGCACATCAGAACGTGTACCATTGAGAAATTCTGTGGTTGTCCCAAAGAAATTACCATCTTGCTTGACAATTACCTGACGTAATGCATCAGTAATCGCCTTAACTTCTGGGTCAACTAAATTTTGAGCATTGAGTGCGGCAACACCTTGGGCATCGGTAGCGTAAGCACCACTGACATTGGGGTTGATACTACCAGGAACAATCTTACCCTGAGCATCAAAATCCACCACCAAACGACCAACATACTTATAATTACCATCGGTGTTAATAATCACCATATCCTCACCAGTGGCAGACTTAGTGAGAATGGGGTAATCACCCTGTTTGCTATCCCCAGTACGTAAACGGTCTGTAGCATCCACCAAGCGAGTATTTGACCCACCTGCCATAATAATATCGACATCCTTCAGCAAACCAGCCAATTGTTGCTCGATGGCAATTTGTTGCATATGTGCAAGCAGGACAATTTTATTAATCCCTTGAGCTTTCAATGCATCGACTGATTTCTGAATTTCCGCAGCAAGTGCAGCAATGTCAGTTGGGTTGGTTGGTAAAACACCCACATTACCGGGGGAAGAAATACTTCTTAAAGTGGGAGTAGTCGCACCAACAACACCGATTTTTTCACCGTTAACCGTAACAACCGTACTCTTCGTAATTTTACCGGAAATGCTACTAGCTTCCTGTCCTTCAGCAGTCACCAAACCTGCTAAATTTGTATCGGGAGCAAAATTCAAGTTTGAACTGAGGTAGGGGAATTTAGCCCCAGGATAAGCACCATCGGGAGAAAGTACAGATTTAACTACACCTGTGCCCAAATCAAACTCATGGTTTCCGAATGCGATCGCTTGAAAACCAAGTTCATTTTGAATGATAATATCGGCACGTCCCACACCTTCTTTACCCAATAAAGGAGCTAAGGAAGGGTCTTTTGCAGCATCTAGGAATAAACCAGGAATATATGCATCCCCGGAAGACAAGGTAATGGTGTTGCCATAGTCAACCTTGCCGTCTTTATTAGCATCCTGATTTTTCAGCGCATTTAAAACCGCACTAAAACGAGGTGCGTCATCAAGGGCATTAATACCCGCTTCTTGATCGGCAGCATGGAGTAGTTGGAGGGTAAAATTGGGAGCGGCAATTTCGTATAAGGTTGCAGTATTACTAACTTCGTTAGAAACCGCTAGTAATGGTTTACCATTGGGACTATCAGATGCAGAGATAAACTTTAAGCCTTCTGGACTGATATCGGTTGCAGTGCGAATATACTGGACAAATTCAGGTTTAGTAGGGTTGCTGAGGTCATAAACCATCACACCACCACCAGCACGTTCTAAACCGATAAATGCATAGGGTTTTCCACTGACATAACCAACAACAACTGATTCTGGTTCTGGTCCCTTATTATCAGAACGGGTGTCAAAATCAGTGGTAAGACCATTATTGGCATTAAAAAATGTCGGTGTTTGTTGTGCTGTAATTTGTTCTAATTGGTCACCACTATCAAAAACTAATTTTCCTGTATCATCCCAAACGGAAAAAGAACGAGCGCCATAGGCATATAATTTATCGTAGTCTCCATCTCCGTCGGTATCACCAAGTTTGTTAGTAACTGTTAAACGACCAAGATTAGCGCTATTTTTCAAAGTTGTGGCATTGGGGAAAGCTGTAGAGTCTAGGTTTAAAGTGCTAACCCGTGCTTCTTCATTGAAGATACCTCCTTCTCCCTGACCAGATATAATACCACTGGCTGTCGGACGGATGCGAGAATCCCCTTCGTTAGCAGTGACATAATAGGTTTTCCCCCCAGATTCAAAAGATGCGATCGCATCTGGTTGGTACATCCCGAACACAGGATAATTTTGAATATTGATTTTACCACCACCTCCGGCAGTACCATTCACATCGCGATCGCTCGCATCAATCCCATTTCCTGGTAAGCTATGGTCTTTATATCCTAAGGGTAAAATAGCGGTGATGGTAGCAGTGGCAATATCAACTTTGGCTAAAGCATTATTTTCTTGGAGAGTTACAAAAGCTGTTTTGCCATCACCAGAAAAGGTAATATATTCGGGTTCTACATCTTGGGCAACTGTGGAATTAGTCCCATTCGCTAGCTTACCAAAAATTCTCACTCCCTGCTGCTTTAAACTTGCTTCCTGACTATTAAAAGCCGTGAAAGTCGCGGTAGAAACTTTGGTATTATCTAAAGCGGCAATACTTCCAGAAACATCAATAATACTAATCGAACCTTCCGGATCAACTGTATAACCTTCATTCGGTTCCCCCTCATTCGCAACCAACACCTTTGTTCCATCGGGGGAAAATGTCAGCATATCAGGTAAAGCACCCACCGTCACCTGTGCAAGTGCTGTCGGACTAGCAACATTAACAGTAGCATCAAAAAAGACAACCTTACCAGGGTCAGTTGCAGTTGTGGCAGAAATTGCGATCGCAACAATGCTATTGTCACTACCCTTACCTTTTCTCACAGCGACACTTTGAATTCCTGCACCAAAGCTCGAAAGGTCAATATTACCGATTTTAGTTGGTTTGGTAGGATCGGAAATATCCGTAATTTGCAGTACAGCTTTACCTGCCACTTCCCCGGTTGTAAACAGACGCTTTGTTTTGGGGTCAAAATCAGAAATTTCCGCACCATCTAAGCCCAAAGTGCCAGCAAATTTCAATTGAATTTGATTACTCATTTATGACTACCTTGTTGTTTAATAATATTGGCGATAAAGAAAGCTAAATCACAAACAGAAAATTCCCAAACTTTACACGTTGAGGTATAATACAGCACTCACTGTACTAGTACAAGTGCTGATTGGGAGCGGAGCAAAAATATCTCTTACTGAATAAATTACTACCAGACAACTATCAAGATGGTTCCATCAAAAGCCGATAAATA
This sequence comes from Brunnivagina elsteri CCALA 953, assembly GCF_002289455.1. GTDB lineage: Bacteria > Cyanobacteriota > Cyanobacteriia > Cyanobacteriales > Nostocaceae > Brunnivagina > Brunnivagina elsteri. Next base: position 1,415 of record NZ_NTFS01000160.1, on the reverse strand, counting down.
AATTTATGGTTTAAAACAAAAGTCATATAAAAGAGACTTGACAAAAGTTCAAATCTTTAGTCCCAGATTATATGTCTAAACCAAATTTTAATTTCAGGCTGATGCTAACCATGTGTGTATGAATAGAGATTGGAGAATCAAATAATATCAGTGATACTAAGCACTATCAACTTATACCAGATAGGTTAAAAGATTCTTATTTAAACATTAAGAAATTAGTTTGAAAGTGTTTATTATTTAACTTAGAGATTTCTTATCTATTAAGATGAATAGACATCTCCGGAAAAGATGTAGAGACGTAGCATTGCTACGCGAATGTGCCGGGACAGAATATTCTCGAAATCTTGCCACGGGGATACTCCCCGTGGCAAAGTTTCGCGGCAACTTCGCAGTCTCTACAAGAGTTCTAATGCATAATTAAATTCGGTCAATGTCTAATGGTAAAAATATAAATTAAAAATTAAGATGTATCCCCGAATTCTTCTCAGAAATCAGAGATATTAACCCGTGTTGAGATTAGTGTGTTTAGCTTTGGGAAAAATTATTCATGAATCGAACCATCAGGCATAATAGCCCCATTTAACAAAGCACCAATGAGTTTAACTTGAACGCGATCGCCAATCATTACCCTAGCACCACGCAAATCAGCACCACGTAAATCAGCACCACTTAGATCGGCACCAATTAAATTTGCAGACTGTAAATTAGCTTCCCGCAAATCAGCTAAAAGTAAATTAGCCCTAAACAAATTAGCCTCAGACAAATCCGCACCAAACAAATTCACCTTATGCATAAACGTATCGCTGAGGTTAGCACCTTTCAAATTGGCGTAACTCATATTTCTACCAGAAAAATCGCGATTAGTTAAATTGGCACCGCTATAATCCTTCCCAGTCAAATCGGGATGGGGTTTTGGTGGTTGATAACTTGGTTCCTGAGGTGTTCGCGATTGGGATGAATAAGCTTGCCTCGACGTAGTTTTAGATGTGGTTGTTTGCTGCGACGTTGGGTTTGATGCGGATTGGGAAGCAGCTCTAGTTGATGGTACATGCAAACGGGCTTTATGCGATCGCAATTTATCCCGCGCTTCATTGATTTGCTGCAATTTTGATACTGCCTTATCTTTGAGACGCTGATTATCCTGCGGCATCCGATCTGGATGCCATACAAAAGCTAAATCTTTGTAAGCCTGATTAACTTCATCAAGAGAAGCTCCAGGTTCAAGTTCCAATACTCTATAATACCGCTCCAGCTCTCTCATAGGACGTTATATTTCTAACCAACTTAATTATGAGCGATGCAGCTCTCTATCTGAAGCTATTTTTCGACAACTTTTTCTAATAAACCACGTCTACGTTGAGAACCGTAGTTTTTTGTAATTAGGGTAAACCTTATAACTCAAGCTATAACCAAAT
>NZ_NTFS01000016.1 GCF_002289455.1 Brunnivagina elsteri CCALA 953 | reverse complement strand
CATCTTAGGCAAAAAGGATTGAAACTCTTATAAACTATAGGTTTCAAGATTTCGGATATTTACCTAAACCTACCTAGACAGTTACGTTTAGTCCCAAATTAGGCGAAATAATAGTTTAGACAAATAGTGATGATAGCAGTGATGGTTATGATTGGGTTCTCGACTCGATTATGTCCGCAAATCCTGTAGATCAACCTGCTCCCATTGATATAGTTGTTGAACCAACCACTCAATCTGATGATTAATAGTTTGGTTAGAAGTTTTGAGTTAGGAATTATAACTTAGGGGTTAAGAATTAGAAGTCATCAATAACCAATAACTATGAACTATTAACCAGTAACCAGTAACAAATAATTTAAATTAATGCTTTAAGTAATGCTTGAAATTTGAGTTGAATTTCTGCCAATTCTTTATTAGGATCGGAACCTGCAACAATACCAGCACCTGCATACAAACGTGCTTTATCACCATCGATTAATGCCGAACGAATTCCGACAATAAATTCGCAGTTCCCTGAAGCATCTACCCATCCTAAAGGTGCTGCATATAAACCTCTTTCAAAGCTTTCATAACGTCGAATTTCAGCACAAGCTAAATCGCGATCGCAACCTGCAACAGCAGGTGTAGGATGAAGTTGGGCGACAATTTGTAATGGATGTACGTTGCTGGGAACAGTAGCTTGAATTGGTGTCCATAAATGTTGAATATTTGACAATTGTCGCAAGCGTGGTGCTAGAATTTGCGGCAATAAACCCAATTTTGATAACTGTTGTGTAATAAAATCAATGACTAGCGAATGCTCATGTCTTTCTTTCTCACTGTTTAATAAAAGGTTTGCATTTGCCGAATCTTCTTGGGGGGTTTTTCCCCGTGGGGCACTTCCAGCTAAAGCATCGGTGATTAACTGCTGTTTATGGATGCTAATCAGTCTTTCTGGACTTGCCCCGATAAAGTTTTGCCCTTTGCCGTTACTAATGGAAAATATACAGCAGTTGGGATGAAGTTGCCGCAGATTATGTAATGATTTAAATAAGTTAAATATAGTTGCGGAACGGATATCAAGAATATCAGCTAATACGATTTTACTAAAACGGTTGCTTTCAATTGATTTTAGTGCCGATTTCACAGAATTTTTGAACTTTTCTGGGTTTGCGATCGACTCCTTATTAAATCTTCTTTGCGAGTTGTCATAAGTAGACGCAGTATTGGATGAATAATATGCTAAAGATTGAATAATTTCTATTTTTGTCCATAATACTTGCAGGATTACATTAATATTTGTATCGGCATTAACTACTAAGTTTGCAACCAACCGACAGCGTTTATCTTTAACTGCGACTTGCCAACTTGGTAAAAAAATAGTACTAGCTGCGAAGGGATAATCTTGTTGTAAGTTGTCTTCAAAAAAACCAAAACCACAATAAAAATGTGGTTGCGAAAATTCGACTTTATCCCATCCAAATTCAACAATATTACTTAAACAATCTTTAATAAATTTTTCTGCTTTGTCAAATCTTTCTTTCCCAGATACTTCTAATTTAGCAACTGCATCAATTGCAACAATTGACTCTTTATTTGCTTGATTCTCCCAATAGAAACTTACTTGATGTTGTTGAGCTAGTTTTGCTAATAAAACTAAAGGATCAACTAAGTTAATCTCAAGTGAAACACTTGCTATTTTCGTATAATTGTTGCGAATGCATTTTTCCCGAACAGCTAAAAGAAATTCGTATATTTCCTTATTATATACAAGAAAGTCGGGGAGACATTGAGAAACTGTCATGGATTTAAATAATAGTAAATTTTTTTGAAGTTATCTTCCTTCATGGTCATAAATTGTGGTCATATTTCTACAGGTAACATAAATTGTCACCCCATAGCTAGCGTTATAGCTACTTTCCTTGGTGCTTTGGGAAATATCAGACTCCTGTTCCTAAAGAATTGCACCACTTGTCGAGTAATTAGGCTGAGAGCTACTAAGTCAATAGATGAACGTAAATCTTAACGAAACGCAATGTTAGGAGAACATTACATAAAAAGGTGCGATCGCAACCAAAAAAAGGTGACAAAAATATGTTACAAATCATAGATGTATTCGCAAAATATTCCCCAAATACTTGCAAAGTGTGTCAATATTATAAAATATTTACCATAATTTTGAGTATATTTTAAACATAATTTTGAGCATCACAATTGCAGGCAAATAAACAATCGCGACTGATGACTACAAAACTAATTTCATACCCCAACAAAAAGTTATGGATGGCGGCAATAAAACCGCCAATGTATAGTGTTGCTATTATGCCCATCTGGGTAGGGACGGCAGTAGCTTATGCAGAAAATAAAAATTTTAGCAGTATAATTTTTTTGACTTTTATAAGTGCTGCAATTCTAATTTTAGCCTGGGAAAATATAAGTAATGATGTATTCGATTCGGAAACAGGAATAGATAAAAATAAACACCATTCATTAGTAAATTTGACTGGGAATAAATTATTAGTCTATTGGTTGGGAAATCTGTGTTTAGGATTGGGTTTACTGGGAATACTGGCAATTAGTTGGTGGCAACAAGACCTAACTGTAATCGAGATAATTTCCCTGTGTTGTGTCTTGGGTTATATTTATCAAGGACCACCATTTCGTTTGGGATATAAGGGGTTAGGTGAAATACTTTGTTTTTTTGCATTTGGTCCCTTAGCTTGCAGCGCAGCTTATTATAGTCAAACTCAAACTTGGTCAATTTCCAGTTTAGTTGCTTCAATTGTTGTTGGTGTTGCTACTAGTTTGATTCTCTTTTGTTCGCACTTTCATCAAGTAAAAGATGATTTAATAGCAGGTAAACTTTCCCCGATTGTCAGACTTGGTACAGAAAGGGGTTCGCATGTTTTAATATTTAGTACTTCTAGTATTTACGTTATCACTAGTCTTTTTGTCGTTTTGGGATTTTTCCCCATATGGACATTATTAAGTTGGGTTAGCTTACCGTTTGCCGTGAAATTATGCCGTCATGTTCAGCAAAATCATAATCAACCCGATAAAGTTAGTAATTGTAAATTCATCGCTGTAGCTGTACATTTTTGGTGTTGTTTGTTATTTGGATTGGGGTTTGTAATTAACTAGGAGTTAGGAATTAGGAGTTAGAAATTAAGAGTTAATAGGTAATAGTCTATCTTTAATGTCTAATACCCAATAACATCCCATGCAATATAAATTCAATTTCTGCCCCTACAAAAGAGAATTTATTCGTCCTTTGCAAACTAATCACGGTATTTGGGATATTCGTGAAGGCATTATTATTCATCTTGTCAGCGAAACAGGTAATATTGGTTCTGGTGAAATTGCTCCTATCCCCTGGTTTGCTTCCGAAACTATAGAACAAGCATTGGCATTTTGTCAGCAGCTACCATTACAGGTTAGTGAAGAATTTATTTTTTCTATTCCTGATAAATTATCTGCTTGCCAATTTGGCTTTGAGTCTGCATGGGAAATGGCTAATCTGGCATTAGAAATGGAGCATAAAAGTAATTCTAATTCTTTTAAATTTAGTGCTTTATTACCTGCGGGTTTTGTAGTCTTAGATGCTTGGAAACCTCTATGGAATCAGGGATATCGTACTTTTAAATGGAAAATATCAGTCCATCCAATTGTGGAAGAAATAGCGATTTTTAAATTACTTGTAAAAGCTTTACCCGAAGGTACAAAATTGCGCTTAGACGCAAATGGAGGTTTAAATTATGAAACAGCTAATTTGTGGTTATTTAATTGCGATCGCATGATGTCAAAGAATAATTCTTTAGATATTGAATTTATCGAACAACCACTTCCAGCAAGTCAATTTGCAGAAATGTTAGAGCTTGGTAATTGTTACAGTACGAAAATAGCTCTTGATGAGTCTGTCTCTACACTTCACAATCTAGAAACCTGCTATCAAGATGGTTGGCAAGGTGTTTTTGTGATTAAACCGGGAATTATTGGTTCACTATCTCGGTTGCGTAATTTTTGTCATAGGTATCAAATTGATGCGGTATTTTCGTCAGTATTTGAAACTGATGTTGGTAGAAATGCTGCACTTCGATTAGCTGATGAATTATCACTCCATAAACGAGCAGTTGGTTTTGGTGTTAATCATTGGTTTCAAGAAGAGGAAATTTAGGAGTTAGGAATTAACCAATGATAGAAATGTTTGCTGATTTTGATAATCTCGCTAATGATTGGCTTTTTGGTTGTGACAAGTACCAATTTCGACAGTTAGTTGAAAAATTATATTTAGAAATATTGGATTATGAGAGTGAAAAGAACATCAGGCAAACTAAGGTAATTATATGCGATCGCGATCATATAAATTTTCTTGCTGGTTTTCTTGCTGCTTGTGCGGCAAAATCCCAAGTCTTCCTATGTAATCCCGATTGGGGAGAAAACGAATGGCAGCAAGTTTTGAATTTAGTACAGCCAGATATTATTTTTGGGAAAGAGGTAACGGGCAAAGCAAGACAAGTAAGCTATTTGTCTCCTTCTATTCCCCATTCCCCACTTATCATGATTCCTACTGGTGGTTCTTCAGGAGATATCAAATTTGCCGTTCATACCTGGGATACTTTGACAGCATCAGTACGGGGTTTTAAAGAATATTTTCAAGTCAACAAAGTTAATTCAGTTTGCGTTTTACCGTTATATCATGTCAGTGGTTTAATGCAGTTTATGCGGAGTTTTTCGACTGGTGGAAAGTTGGTAATTTTACCTTTTTGTCAACTTGAATTAGGTGAAATACCAAAGGTAAATCAGTCAGATTTTTTTATATCTTTAGTTCCAACTCAATTACAGCGACTGTTAGAAAGTTTATCTTTAACTAAATATTTATCTGAATTTAAAACAGTACTTTTGGGTGGTACTGCTGCATGGAATGAGTTATTAGAAAAAGCCAAATCCTATCAAATTAAATTAGCGCCAACCTATGGCATGACTGAAACAGCTTCTCAAATTGTGACGCTTAAACCTAATGACTTTCTTAATGGGAAAGTTGGCTGTGGTCAGGTTTTACCTCATGCAGAAGTAATAATTTGTGACGAAAAAAATAATATTTTACCTGCGAATAATATTGGTCTAATTAAAATTAAATCTGCTTCTTTATCTCTTGGTTACTATCATGAAAATAATCAAAATATAGATAAAATATATACTAATATGTCTCTAGGACACTTTTTAACAGATGATATTGGCTATTTCGATCAAAATGAATATTTACATATTATTGGTCGTAACAGTGAAAAAATCATTACTGGTGGAGAAAATGTTTATCCAAAAGAGATAGAAGCAGCAATTAGGGCGACTGAAATGGTAATTGATGTATGTATAATTGGTGTACCAGATAAATATTGGGGTCAAATAATTACGGCTATTTATATTCCCAAATATTCAAGTACTTCTATTTTCGCAATTCAAACTATTCTTAAATACAAACTGAGTAAATTTAAAGTTCCTAAACATTGGATTCCCATTGCAGAATTACCACGTAATCAGCAAGGTAAAATCAATCATCAGAAACTGTATGAAATAGCAATGCATCTAATGAATAATAAATAATCCAATAGATAACCAAAAAATAGTTTTGTTTTACCTTTGATTTAATACTTGAATCCATCTATCAATTTCATCAGATATTTCTCTTTTTTGTCGGGTTACAATATCAATAGAAGCATGTCGAGTCATTGCTTTACTAACTATTACATCAGCTATAAAAATTTCATAACTAATTTCAAATTTTTCATTAGTAACCTTTTGCGGTATTAACTGAACTTCTAGCTTATCTCCACAATATATCGGTTTGAAAAAATCAATATTTGCATGAATAATTGGATAAGCAATTTTTGGGTTTAGAAAAAAATATTTGAGATTAATTCCAGATACTTCTAAAGATTCCTCATAAGCTTCATGGCAAATCTTTAAAATATTGGCAAAATAGACAACTCCTGCTGAATCTGTATCTTGAAATCGGACTGTGCGATAATATGTAAAAGACATTTTGGTGATAACTATAAGTTAAGATTAAGACTGAAATAGTCTAAAAGTAAACTTTAAACCTGATAACGGTTAGCAGTTATTGGACATATCTCTGACATAATATCCCTGATTTCTTAAAGAAGTCAGGGGTATAAATAAAAGTTAAAATTTGACTAAATTTGACTAAATTTGACTGATAGCTGTGTAAATATCTTCAGAATTGGGGTTTAAGTAAGGACGTTGTAAATCAATACCAAATCTGATAAAATACTCTTGAACTGCTTCTATTCTTTCATCAACTGAGTTTCCATATTTTTGCCAAGTTTCAGCTAAAGCATTAGCTACTATTTGACAGCGATTCATTCCAAAGCTTTCTTGTTGTACAAATTTTTGCTTTGGTTCTTCCGCTAAACCTAATCCTGGTGCTAATAATTTGGTAAATAGCGGGGTTTCGCTGGAAAAATGCGATTGATGCGACAAATAAGTGGTTTGTAAAACTTGACGGATAGTTGAATAATCTTGCTTTTCAAAACAAAGTACACAGGAATCATAACGTCCAAAAGCAGCAGGATGACAAAGAACTTGGAAACTAAACGGAATTTCCACCGCATTTAGTTCTAAAGTCAGGGTATCCATTAATGCGATCGCACCTTCTTTGCTGATATTAAAGTAAACTTTTCCTAATCCCAAATCACGATCGCGATTTTGTCTTTGTTGCCCTGCATTACTAATCGCAATGTAAAACCCATTCTGCAAGCGATTTTTGGGCAATTTTATCGCAATGCGATCGCCTCTTTTGGCAATTGGTGCATCGGGTACAAGATGCTTGTCGCTTTCAGCATACATTGTTAAACCAGCTTTTACTACCGCAACGCTCCCATCCGGTTCCCTTCGCAATACTTCCCAATCACCATCAAAATAACCCGTACCACAATTGCGATCGTGCAATTCTGTATAAAAATCTTTATCTATTCCTAATATTGAATTATTCTCCAAATTGTGGTGGAGCGTGTAAATCCTTGATACACGCAAAGGACAATTTGTCAAACTATTTCTTAGTGATGCGTTGAAATAAATCCCGTAAATAAAATTTCGTAATAATAAAGCGCGATATTTTTGCTGTAAATGTAGAGGATTGCGTTCAAATCGTGCCACAACATCGGCAGGTAAAGCAAAAGGCTGATAATTGGGATGACGAATGCAAAAATTTTCCTGAATTTGAATATCGCTAGCAATATTTTGTAGCGTCTCGATTAGCTTGTCGGCAGTTTCTAGCATTATGAGAACACAAATAGGGAATAGGAAATAGGGCAATGGACATAATTACTTAATCATTACTTTTCTCATTGCCCAAAAAGAAAAGTTCAACATCCGCGTAAACGGGGTTTTTCGTAATAAATTCGCAGCAAGTTTTGCTCGCGTTCGGTTTTGGGGATTTTGTGAATTTTTTGCATTGGTTCGATAATTTGGGATTCAGCTACACCAAATACTGTTTCTATCGATTGCTGTGGCATTGTTACCAATGTTTTGGCTACCTCTAACATTGGAATTCCCCCATTGTCGAAGTGTTGACTATACTTGAGGTTTTGTTCAAGTTGATTAATCAGCGCTAACCCCGCAAATTGAACTACCCGCAAAATAAAGTCTTGACGGTATTCTAAAATCATTGGAAACGCACTCAAATAAGCGCGAGTCAATGCCAAAATCGAAGGTTGAACCATCTCCACTGGAACTACTGCCAAATGCAGCGATTCTTTCAATTCCAGCGTTGAATCCATAACCAAACTTTCCAGCCAAATTCGCAAATAATCGGCTATCAAATTACCCAAATCAAATGCAGGTTCTCCCCAGGAAGCCGTTTCCCAGTCAATTAACCGAATCAAACAATTATCTAGATGTTGCCAGCGCGAATGTACGAGAATATTCTCTAATTTCAAGTCATTGTGCGTTAAACAGCAGGGATTCCAGTCATACGCTAAATCCGCGATCGCACTTTCTAAACTCTCGTCGCGCTGATGACGAACATAAAACTCTAACGCTTCTGTCGGAATACCACCAAAAATTTCTGGGGAAACAGCACCAATACTCTGAGCTGGATTGAAAAATTGATAACGAATCACTCCCTGGGGAGCAGTCGCCATAAAATTACGATATTCCCTATAGTTGTAGGTTGTGCGATGTAACGCAGCCAAACTACTCCCGATTGCTGTGGCTATTGCTTCTGGGAAAATACCTCTATCCCCATAAAAACTTCTTAATTCCTCGTATTCACTGAGGTAATTACGAACCAAAATCGAATTTGCCTCATCGAAATACACTACCGATGATGACATGGCAGAAATATTTCCCAACACTGGAAAGCGTTGTACCAATTGATGTAACAACCATTCATTAAACAATTCATGGGGTATCCCATCAACCCCACTATCAATCCCAAGACAGCGCTCCTGTTTAACCAGCAGCTGGTGATTTCCAGTCAGAGTTACAAGAATATTAAGATTTTTACTACTCTGAGGTAATTCAGAATCTGCTGATGCGCCATCTTCAGAGCTACACAGCCCTGCTTCTTGCAGGTACTGGATAACATTATGCGAAGACAGTGAAAAAACCATGTATTATTTCCTAGCTCGTATGCTTTTTAAACTGCTCTCTCGGTAAAGGTTCGGATTCTGTATCTTTAGGTAGTCAGTAACCACACACAAATATTACTTGCGATCGCTACTATCTAGTAATATCCGATTTGTGCAAGGAAAACTTGCCAAAATGGCAATATATACCTTCACCTTCTCTTTAACTTACACTTGTCTAAGCCTTTAAATCTTTAAATATCTTTGGGTATTTGCGTAGATATTTATGCTGACTTACAGTTTAGAACTACTCTTATCCCTAATCTCCTGATTAAATAGTTTTCACTACCTCATTTATAAACTTATCCATTAATTTTAGCTAACACATACAAAGTACATAAATATTCAACCCAATTCCGGATAAGTATGATGATTTTTATGCACTTAATTTATTGATACCTAATAAGCCTCAAAAGCAACTATATTAAGTATTTCACCTATTTATAAATACTCAAAATACTCTAATTTTTACGTCTTATTTTAGCTAGATGAAACTCTATAATAATTTTCTGTAACTTTTGCAACATTTTTTATATGATTGCAAAAAAAACATTACATCGACAATTTTTAACTAAAATTTGCCACGAATATATCTAATTATTGTGAAAAAATATCAACTAATCAATGAACGATTAATATAGCTTGATAATAACCAGCTACTTGACTAATAAGTATTTTTTCAAAGCAGAAAGCTGGGAACATTAAACCACTTAATACCCCTCATAACCACAATAAAAAACCTGACGGTTTCAAGGTAAACAGATTTTTTATTACTTGTAGAGAGAATATTATGGATGCGATACCTACGGTATGCTCCGCTAACTCACTTTCAGCCATTTGTATCAAATACAGCCACTTATATAGTATATTTATACTATTTGCTCATAAAAATTCTCATTTGGATGCAATAAAACAGACAAGCAATCGTTGCTTGCCTGAGGAAAATCACGATCAATATTTTATGTCGTTATTTTTTCCTTATTTAACAAACAACTGACTCAAAATGATAATTAGTGTCGTGATTCCCAAACCCGTCATTAAACCCGCAGGCATGAACTTGCGTGTTTTTTGTAACCTAATTGCAAAAACTATGACTAATATGCCAGTAATTACAGCAGCTAAAGCTAGAGCAAATCCTTGTCTTTGAAGTTGAAGAAAAGCTGAAATAACAAGGATTAAACCGCTAATAGTGCCGCTAATCAAAGAAACTTTACTTTTCACTTGAATGTAGCCGATAATGCCACCAATAATAGATAAAATCCCGTAAGCAAACGTAGCGACAATAGCAAAATTCATCTTTTAGAACCCACATAGAAAATTATTGCTGAGTACTGGTTAAAAAAGTAGAGAATTATGGAAACAGCAGGAACGTACGATATCCAACTTCTTACTTCTCACACTTCGCGATCGCGCACTTCCTTGACATTACCCATGACTATAAAAAAATAATGGATAGCCAAATAATTACCAAGGTGCAATTCCTGCAACGTCAAGCAGCCTCTCTCTTACTTTACCAATCTGTGTTGACAGGGCAAACAGGGATTGCATTTTTGGAGATGTTGCAAGCAATACGTTATAAAGATGCTGATGCGAGAGGTTGTTTGCAAGCTTATGGAAATTATTTCAAATCATTGGCATCCGAGAATCTAAATTGGGAAGAATATTTAATTTTGCAAATGCTGCGGGATGATAATCCTTTTTCGAGGGCAGCTCAAAAACATGACTTTGCTAGCTTGCCAGCATCACTAATTGCCGCAACTCAACATGACTTACAAATATTGCGATCGCTATATGAATGTAGCAGCGCTTTATTAAGTGAATGGATGCAATGTGTAGCCAATCTACCCGTATCACCTGTTTTATGGTATATGGAAACGACAGAGATAGAAAATATTGGCTTTCCACAACAACAATATATTCAGTCTTTACAGCAATCAGAAGATTGGACTGATGTGGTTGAAGATTTAGCGACTTATTATCGTCAGTGTGGAACGGGTTTATTTGCTGAATATAAAGCTTTGCGCTGGCATTCAGGGGAGTTTATTGGTATTCCCCATCCCGATCCGATAAAATTAGATGAACTTGTTGGTTACGAGTCACAGAAAGAAGCTTTGCTAAAGAATACAGAATTTTTATTATCGGGATACAACGCGCAGAATGTATTACTGTACGGTAGTCGTGGTACTGGAAAATCGTCTTTGGTAAAAGCTTTATTAAATGAGCATAATAAATTTAAGCAAGACAACTCTCAGCAAGATAATTTTGCTAACCGTGGTTTGCGGTTGATTGAAGTTGTTAAATCAGAACTTAAAGAACTACCATTAATTGTCGAAAAATTGCGGGAAGCGTCACAAAAATTTATTATCTTTGTCGATGACTTGTCATTTGAAGAGGATGACGACGCATTCAAAGCCCTCAAAGTAGTCTTAGAAGGTACTTTAACATCGCGATCGCCTAACGTTGTAGTATATGCGACATCAAACCGTCGTCACCTTATCCGCGAATTTTTTGCCGATCGTCCAACACCGCGAGATAATGACGAAGTTCATGCTTGGGACACCATGCAAGAAAAATTATCCTTTAGCGATCGCTTTGGTTTAACCTTAACATTTGCCCCCGCAGACCAAAGTACCTACTTGGAAATAGTCCGTCATCTAGCTAACCAAGCAAAAATTGCGATCGCGCAAAAAGATTTGGAGTTTAAAGCATTACAATGGGCAACCCGTCATAATGGGCGATCGGGGAGGGCTGCACGGCAATTTATCGATTACTTAAAAGCTGATATAGCTTTGTTTGGCTCGAATAACCCAACCTCTAATACAAATATTCTACTCGCCGACGAAAATTAAGTATTTCATTTTTTGACAACATCAAGTAAAGTATTATACGCACACCACTAGAGGGAATAAAAGGAAAATTACAATCTAAATCTAAATCTAAATTTAATTTTAAACTGAAACCGAAACATGGATTTAAATATATGGGAAGCGAATAGTGGCTAAGTATTCGTAGAAAAATTTAAAATAGGGTAGATACAAAAACTAGTAAATTACGGCAAAAACAAAGCTAGCATTTAAAATGTTTGAAAAGTTTATAGAAGTATCTTTCTTTTGGCTTTTTACTTTTGTTGTGTTGTACTAGGCTAAACATAATTTATATGCAATCACCAACGTTCAGCAATCGGTTCATTTTAGGTATAATAGCCTTCGGTGTGAGTTTTGGTCTTAGTCTTGTTCTTCACTGGAATTTCAATCAAGCCTTTCTCACTGCCTTTGTTACTGTACTTTCTACCTATCTGGCAGCATTTTTTGTTGATAAGCGTCGTCGAAATTCTGAGATGCTTGTTATTGATTCTTTGTATAAACGTATTCGCGAACTTGAAGGTATAAAATCCCAAGTTTTTGCCGAAGTTAACGAACTAGAAAATCGTCGTCAATCGCTATATTCTGAATCAAGCCAACTACAAAATCAAATAGGCGATCGCCGTAATCAACGGGACATTCTCAACCGTGAATTAAGTAGTTTTGTTGGACAACAAAGGCAACTAGAGTTAGTTATTGACCAGCTACAAAATGAGATAAATAGTCTCGAAAGGAGCAAAATAGAATTTAATAATTCTTTTGCTGCGGAAAAACGCCGACAAGAGTTAAATGTTAATGTTTCCCGTGCGGAAATTACACAATTACAAATACAAGTTAATGAACTAAAAAAAGAGAAAGAAGAATTTGAAAATAATTTAACTTTATTAGATAGACTAAAACCACAACTCGAAGAAAAGCTGCATCAATTGCGAGTGCAAATACAAGAACTAGAAGTTCAAGAACAGCAAAAAAATGAACTAATATCAGTAAAAACAGCAGAACGTAAAAATATTGAAACTAAAATTAAAAATATTCAAACTAAACTCACATCTAAGCAAGAAGAATTAAAAAATCTCCAAGACCAAATATCATTATTAAAAGATGAACACAACTTGCTGCAAACTCAAGTCTGGGAATTGCTGCAACAAATGGAAAGTCTTAATCCAGATGAGGCTATATATACAGATAATAATACCCAAGGAACTGTATTAGAAGAAGCAGTCGAATTATTCCCTTTTTCGGAATTAATTGAAACTTTAGATTCAAATGAAAATAGAATAAGTAATTTAGATAATCCCAAAACAGAAAATTTAAGTCCAGAAAATTTAAACTTAGAAAATCTAAACTTAGAGAGTCTATCAGGGGAATGGGGTGACTTTTTCAATCATCTTCCTAACCACGAACTGCAAGTTTTAAAAGCTATTTTAGAACAAGAAAATCCAAACTCAGTAATAAAGCAAATAGCCGAAGCCAATATTACAATGCCTAACCTCCTCATTGATGCTATTAACGAATGTGCCAGCGATACCATTGGTGAACTAATAATTAATACAGCTTCTGAATTGCCATCTATTTATCAAGAATACGTCACAAACGTCAAAAAAATAATAGAAACATACGAAGAAATTATTGCTCAAAGTGCATCATCTAGTTAAATTAGTTTTGCTAAAAATAAAACTAAAAATAAAACTAAACATAATCAAATTCAACATTGTAAAATATTTAAGAAAGTAAACATCTAGCTGCAAGCTTCTGCGGTTAAAATAAACTGAGGTTTCCAACATGGTAAAAGTTAAATTATCCAAAAAAATATCTACTGGCTTAATTAATTCTCTTGGTGCTGGGGTAGTACCAAGAGAAGGTGTAGAACATATCGCAGTCGGAAGAGAACAAGAACTAAAAAGCCTCATTCAAAATCTTGGTGATATTGCGGATGGAGTCGCCGCATTTCGCTTTATTATTGGCAATTATGGTTCGGGAAAAAGCTTTATGCTGCAACTGATTAGAAACCGGGCAATGGAACAGGGTTTTGTCGTTGCAGATGCAGATTTATCCTCAGGAAGACGACTTGCAGGTAGCAATAATGAAGGATTAGCAACCTATCGAGAATTGATGAGTCATTTTGCCACAAAAACACGTCCCGATGGTGGTGCATTAGTCTCTATTTTGGAAGGTTGGATCAACAAAATTCAACAAGAAGTCGCTAAAGATTCTGGAATGCGTCCTAATGATGAAGGTTTTGATGACAAAGTAGAAGAAAAAATTCGCGAAGTCGTTCAATACATTGAAGATTTAGTTCATGGGTTTGATTTTGGTAGTGTAATTAGTGCTTATTGGCGTGGTTATAGACAAGATGATGATAATTTAAAAAATGCCGCATTGCGTTGGTTGAGGGGTGAATTTAACACCAAAACGGAGGCGAAACAAGCATTGGGTGTGCGTGTTATTATTGATGATGAAAGCTGGTACGATTATATTAAGATATTAGCAAAATTTGTTGCTGAAATCGGCTATAAAGGGTTGATAATTATGCTTGATGAAGCGGTGAATTTGTATCAAATTCCGGCTACAGTCACCCGTGAAAAAAATTATAATCGCTTGCTAGGAATTTTCAATGATACTATGCAATGTAAAGCCGAACATTTAGGTTTTTTAATTGGTGGGACAACTAAATTTTTAGAAGACCAAAATCGTGGACTTTTTTCTGATCCAGCATGGCGTAGACGTACTAAGGAAAGCCGTTTTGTTGCTCAATCTGGTGTCCAAGAATTTTTTGGTCCTGTGATTAGATTGAATCCATTAAGTGAAGAAGAAATTCTTTCTTTATTGCAAAGATTAGCAGAAATTCATGCATCAAATTATCAGAATAGTAAACCTTTGCCGACTCGTGAATGCAAAGAATTTGTCCAGGAAATAGTGAACCGTTTAGGTGCAGATGCATTATTAACTCCCGGTGAAATTGTCCGTGACTTTATTACCGTATTAAATATTATGTATCAGAATCCAAATATGAAATTTGGTGATATTATTCACGGTGACAAGTTTAAGCTTAGTGTCGTTGGAGGCAATGCAGAAAGTGATGTGGCTGAGTTTAGTTTATAGTTTGGAAAGTGAATTAAATTAGGCGAAGTATAAATATCAATATCAATATCAATTTATATTTATGTCATGCAGAGACGCAGAGAGTAAAGAATGAAGATTTCTTATTCTTTGTAGTGGAGGCTTTGCGTAACCCAACATAAATCTATACAATCAATAGTGGTATGTTGTTTAATTTAGATTTCTAAGAATTGCAAGATACCTAATTTTACTTTTTAGCTCTTAACTAAAAACTCTTAACTCGCCAATTATTATATTGACTCATATAGCCTTTTGAGTATTGCCAAAATCTTGCTTCCATAATCTAAATCGGCTGACCAACGACCAGATAAATCAGCGACTAACGGTGCGACTCCTCGCGTCACAAAACGAAATCTTGGGTCTACAACTTCCTGCTGTAGTGCTTCTAGACTTGCGTATGCTTTTAAATGTTGGATATGTGCCCTAACTCCAATTCGGGCACTGTCAAAGATAGCTGATTCGCTACCACCACCAATTGTCCCTAAGCTAGCAAAGTTGTTTTGTTCGGCTTTAATATCACCACTAAAGCGTAAATAGTCTGTTTCTAAACACATTTGGCTGAAGGAAATATCATGATTTACACCTTCTTTTCTAGCTTCTTCAAGGTATAACTGAGCAATGTCTGGGAATTGAGCTAGAGCATTACGATTATTATCCCTGAGGAATGATTCTAATTGTTCTTTTGTAGTTCTACCGTTGAATATTATTTTATCAATTTGACCAGAAGCTACATTGGAACGTAGTTTTACTGTGCGTGTTGCCCCATCCCAACCCACTGAAATATTAAATTCTTGTAAGTCTACTGCTTTAATATAAACAATTTGTTTGTAAGTGACTTGTCTGATATTTGGTGCTTTTGATAAATCTATATTTAAACTATTAACTAAATTAATTGGGATGTAAGCATTTCCATTGATTAAAATTCCTTTATCAGAGGAGTTTGTGCCATTGATGTTGATATTAATAATTGGATAATTTGGCTCAGTTGGGGTTGTACCTGGGTCAATCACACGAATCCACGACACTAAACCGTCGGCAATTCCCACAGCAAAGTCGCGACGACGATTTTGTAATAAAGACCTATCATCAGGACTTGTGAGAAACCCAACTTGAATTTGTAGCGATGCGATCGCAATCTGTCGGCAAAAAACCAAACTACCAAATCCGGAATTTGTATCCGGTTTTACACCACGATTCGGTAATTGGGGAATTTTTCGTAGTAATGCTAAAAGCAAGGTTTCGGCATTTTTTCTGCGATCGCTATTATTGGCGATATAGTAAACGGTAGCACCTCGTACTGATGGATTTGAAGCCGCATCGTTTTGGATTTCCAAAGCGACATCACGCGGACGGGAACGGGTATTAATCCAGTTAATAGTACCCTGGGCACTCAAATCATCGGGAACCGAGAGTATTTCCCAATTCCGAGAGCGCAATTCACCCATAATTAAATCCCGCAGTAAAATCATTTCACGGGCTTCTGTCGTCCCTCCAGCCACCGTACCTGGATCAATTCTCCCACCTTCTCGACCCCCATGTGCTGCTGAAATAAAAATACGTCCCATTTTCAGTAAATCCTCTGATAATATTTCGCTTTAGCGCTAAGTTATACCATTCTCAAGCAAAACCGCAAAGGTTAAGGGGAAAGGAGGAAAATATAATTTCTACTTTAATTGTACTAAGTTAGTACTAATGCTTTGTCTTCCAACTAAATTACGATTCCTTATTACCCACTCTTAATAACCAATAACCAATAACCAATATGCAAATTCCCCGCTTGCATCCCGACACAATCGAAGTAGTAAAAGAACGAGCTGATATATATGATGTCGTCTCGGAACATGTTGTGTTACGCAAACGTGGTAGGGATTATGTTGGTTTATGTCCTTTTCATGATGAGAAAAGCCCCAGTTTTACTGTTAGCCAAACCAAGCAAATGTACTATTGTTTTGGCTGTCAAGCTAGTGGAGGCTCGATTAAGTTCTTGATGGAGTTGCAAAAGCGCTCTTTTTCGGAAGTAGTTCTAGATTTGGCACGACGGTATCAGGTTACTGTCCAAACCCTAGCACCAGAACAGCGACAAGAATTACAGCGTCAGATATCGCTACGGGAGCAACTATATCAAGTCTTGGCAGCTACGGCACAATTCTACCAGCACGCACTCAAAAATTTTAGTTATGGGGCGCATGAATATCTGCGGGAAAAGAGGAAATTGAGTGATGAAGTAGTGCAGATTTTCGCTTTGGGCTATGCTCCTGGGGGTTGGGATACACTATATCGGTATTTAGTGGAAGATAAGCATTATCCTGTGCAATTGGTGGAGAAAGCTGGTTTAATTAAACCTCGTAAAGAGGGAAGCGGTTATTACGATGTGTTTCGCGATCGCATTATGATTCCCATCCGTGATGTGATGGGACGGGTGATTGCTTTTGGTGGGAGAACAATGAAGGATGAGCAACCCAAGTATTTAAATTCGCCGGAAACCGAGTTATTTAGTAAAGGTAAAACCTTATTTGCCCTCGATGCTGCCAAAAATGGGATATCGCAATTCGATCAAGCTATTGTAGTTGAAGGATATTTTGATGCGATCGCGCTTCATGCGTCGGGTATTAATAATGCTGTAGCATCTTTGGGTACTGCTTTAAGTATTGAGCAGGTTAAATTAGCATTACGTTACAGTGAATCCAAGCAGCTTATACTCAACTTTGATGCTGACAAAGCGGGGACAAATGCCGCAGAGAGGGCAATCGGGGAGATAGCTAATTTAGCTTATCAGGGTGAAGTTGCTTTAAGAATTCTCAATATTCCCGATGGTAAAGATGCCGATGAGTATTTGCATACACATTCATCGGAAGATTATCGTCAGTTATTAGCTAATGCTCCCCTTTGGATTGATTGGCAAATCCAGCAAATTGTTACAAAAAAAGATTTAAAGCAAGCGACAGATTACCAACAAGCTTCACAACAAATAGTTAAATTACTCAAAAATATTGTTAATAAAGATACTTTAACTTATTACATTTCTAATTGTGCAGAAATTTTGAGTTTAGGGAATAGTCAATTAATACCCTTACGCATAGAGAATTTACTCACACAAATTTCACCAGCACAAACCAATAGTAGGGAAAGAGAAAAACCGCGTTTTCATAATTCAAACTATGATTCAAAATATACAAATTCAAGCTATGTAGATTCAAATAAAGAAAAATCCCCGCTAGTTTCCAAAACTGAAAATAGTCTCTTAGAAAGAGCGGAAGGGTTATTATTGAGAATTTACTTAAATTGTCCTGGACAACGCCAAAATATAGTTAATGAACTTGAAGAGCGTGACTTACAATTTAGCCTTTCACATCACAGATTCTTGTGGCAAAGTATACTAGAAGTGACTGATTTAATTACTGATGACAATGAACGAGATTTAGTATCTAGATTGCAAGATATATGTCTAGAATTTCCTGAAGAATCCGTATCAATTTCCCATTTATTTATTCTGACCGAAAAAGCGAAGACAGAAATCATGCGATCGCCCCAAGTGGTTCAAGCCACTATTGCTCGTATAGAGGAAGTATTGTGTGAAAAACGCATTCAGTATTTTTCTAAGCTTTTGCAAGAAACTGATTCGCAAATCGAATCAGAAAAATATGACTCTTGTTACCAAGCATTTTATCGAGAAAAAACTAGGCAGAAAGAGTTAGAGCGTCAACGACAATTTACAATTATTGATTTATTGTAATTTATTATAATTTTATTTATGTAGAGACGCGATACATCGCGTCTCTCTTCATTTTATTGAATTATTTCCGATTAGATTGATTATTTTGTGCAACCTGACGAACCTGCTCAATCTCCAAACCCAAAGTCTCTGCTATCTGCTCTACAGTAGCACCTAAACTGAGCATGAATGGTACAGCTTCCAGTTGCCCTTCCAGCTTACCCTCTTCTTTTGCTTCTTGATAGACTCTTGTTTTCTTTAATTCGCTTAATCCTAACATTTGCTCAATCTCCTCTCGGCTCTTTTGAGGGAATTTATAAACTATGATCGTCTCTATTAATTCTAGAAGTTCTCGCCGGTTTCTTAAGTTTCCTTCTTTCCCTTTTTCTATGGACACATTAACGTTTCACGGGTATCGCGTTTAGTTGTGGGGTTTGTACCTTTGGCTATTTGACATAATTTTTTTTGCTCGTCATTACGTAGTAAAACGTCGGTGAAATCAGCCCCATCAATAATTGCACCTTCAAATTGAGAACTGGCAGCAAATGCACCTTCTAAAATCGCATTGGTTAAATTGGCTTTAATTAAACGTGCTGAATCTAAAGTTGTGTTGCTTAAATCTGCACCAGTGAAATCGACTGACTCTAAATTAGCGGCAAAAAAACTAACTCCTCGTAAGTTGGATTTACTGAAATTGCTTTGTTTGAGATTTGCCTTGGTAAAGCTGGAGTCGCTCAAATCCCGTCCTGAAAAATCAGTATTGATGAGGATTTCTTTGTTGTAATCAAGAGCCAAAGCCGTTGGAGGAAAACAAAAAGCAGCCGTAATACTAAGTGTTACGTAGAGGAATATACTAAGTATACCTGTGCAAATTTTTGTGCTTAACCTAAAATTTCTAATATTCATCGTAATTATTACTAATGTCCTAATGTCAGACTTACCTCCTTCTAATTATCCCGATATTGGTACATTAGGTGAAGACTTAGTGGCACAATGGTTAGAATCCTGTGGTTGGACAATTCTCCATCGTCGTTGGCGATCGCGTTGGGGTGAAATTGATATTATTGCGGAATATACCCAAACTTTAGCGTTTATCGAAGTGAAAACCCGCAGCACTGGTAGTTGGGATAGTGGAGGAAGAGACGCAATAAAGCCGAGCAAGCAGGAAAAAATCTCCCGCACGGCACAAATGTATTTAGCCAAATTTCCTGAAAAAGCTGATTTTAACTGTCGTTTTGATGTTGCGATCGCAGAAGCTCAAAAAGTTCCAAGTCCAAAAATATTAAGTCCAAAAATCTCAAGCCCAAAATTATTAAAATCCAGTCATACAAACGAAAAATCTCATAGCCTGGCTTTTTTATCAACACCTAGTCATTATTTGACGCTGCAAGAATACATTCCCGGAGCTTTTGATTCTTTGATTGATAATGGGTAATTGGTGATGCGGTGACAACATCAACTACCAATCACTAATCATTGAGCTATCGGGTAACATAATATTCACCATAGGAAAAAGGTTTTAAAGGCAAAGAATTGAAGATTTCATTTGACAATGCCACCAACCTATGCTCTAGAGTGACTCAACAAGACATTTAAGGAAAAACACTGAAAAATCAAGGTAATAATTAAGCCAGGGTTTCTGGGCAGTAGCCTAAACCACGAACAAATTGTTGGCGAAATGCTTCTATTTCTTCTCTTTCGGGGTTTCCGTGGGAAACGATCGCAACTTGATAGCGACGCATGACATCAACAGGGCATTGTCCAGTTTCTAAACTCCATAGTGCCATTTGTACACGCATTGGTGGTTCGTAGCTAATTCCCAGTTCGTTTAAGAAAGCGCGGAAATCACCATTGTCATCAGGGGAAATTGGTGAGGTTAACTTAACTCGTACTACCCAACCATCTATTTGATGTATTACGGTAACGAAGGAAACGGGTAATTGGGGTCGGGTATGCAAGAATTCAACTACTCTTAAGGTGAGACTAGCATTTGCCAGGTAATATAAATATTCCATTTTTGTTTTTGGGATCAAAGCCAACCCTACATTTCCATTATTGGTACATAGAATTCATATCCGGTAGGGTAAATGCCCCCGTTTTTTGATGGGGAGATTTACCCAATTTTCACATTTATATTTACGTGGTACTTAATTGTATCCATTATGAATGGGAAGGATAAAATTTACTGCTAATCCTTTAAAATCTACTTATGTATCGAGCCAATATAAGCTAGAGTTAGCTTGCTACAGCCATCTTAACCGAAATGACGCGAGAATTGAAAGCAGAAAATTTGGATTTAACCCCTATCCTAGTAGATAAATATTACGATTTAGAGCGTTCGACTGCTGGGTATGATTACCAGCTACCGGAAGAACTCATCGCTCAAAATCCAGCAGTTCCCCGTGATAGTTCCAAGCTGTTGGTAGTGGATTCAACTACTACAGGTGAAGAAAACCCTCCTTTAAACAAGATTTTCCGAGATTTGCCGGAGATATTGCGATCGCATGATTTATTAATTATGAATGATACTAAAGTCATTCCCGCACGGTTGTACGGACGTAAATCTACTGGTGCTGATGTGGAAGTGCTACTTTTGGAGGAGCGACAGCACAATTGTTGGTTAGCTTTGGTTAAACCTGGAAAGCGATTTAAGATTGGTTCACAGATTTTTTTTGAAGGCAGAATCGGAAATGATGAAGATGCCCAATTTGCAAGCTTAACAGCGACTGTCATCGATTCGGATGCTTCAACTGGGGGAAGAGTACTCAAGTTTAATCTGCCAAATGGGAAGTCTTTGGTGCAGCTATTAGATCGATTTGGGGAGATACCTTTGCCACCTTATATTACTAATAGCAAAGCAGCAGATGACCAATATCAAACCGTATATGCTCAAACTCCGGGAGCTGTGGCTGCTCCAACGGCAGGGTTACATTTTACACCAGAGTTGTTGGAGAAATTAGAGCAAAAGGGAATTAATCGGGCTTTTATTACCTTACATGTGGGTGTAGGTACATTTCGTCCTGTGGAGGTTGAGGATGTCACCACACATATCATGCATGAGGAGTGGATTGAGGTTCCTAGTGAAACTGTCGAGCAAATTCGCGCTACTAAAGCTGCTGGGGGACGAATTATTGCTGTGGGAACCACTGCTGTAAGAGCTTTGGAAGGTGCGACTGCGGAATGTGGTGGTGAGTTACAGGCTTTTTGTGGGAAAACGAATTTGTTTATCTATCCTGGCTACAATTGGGAGGTTGTGGAGGGGTTGATTACTAACTTCCATTTACCACGTTCGAGTTTGTTGATGTTAGTCAGTGCATTAATTGGACGAGAACGGTTGTTGAGGATATATGAACATGCGATCGCATCTCAATATCGTTTTTACTCGTTTGGGGATGCCATGTTGATTTTACCGGAAGGTGTTAGTTAGGAGTCAGGAGTCAGAAGCCAGAAGTATTGATTACTGATTCCCAAATTTATTTCTCACAATGAAATTTCCACGAGCATACTGGGAAACCTATAGCTATAAGACACTATAAAAATTCAGGTCTACCCAGCTATGTCTCAAAAATATGGTTTTCATAAGTATTTACACTACTATTCTCAAGCTTTCCTAGTTGCGACTTCGGCTGTGATTGCGATCGCAATTCCTTCTTTTTTGAATTTACAGGGAAGTCAGCTAATGGCGCAAACTGCCACTAGTCAAAATTTAGAGGCAGCTGGATTATATCAACAGGGTGTAGTTCGTTATGGTCGTGGCGATTTTCAAGGTGGAGAAATGTTGTTACGTCAAGCTTTGCAAATTGACCCAAATTTAGCGGCAGCACGGACATACCTTGGTAACATTATGTTGCGGCAAAATCGCTTAGATGGGGCGATACAGGAATATGCAGAAGCGGTACGGATTGACCCCAATTTTGCTGAAGGTTACTTTAATTTAGGTTTAGGACTTTATAAACAGGGACAGCGTGAAGCTGCGGTAACAGCTTATCGTCAGGCTTTGGTGGTGAATCCGACCATGACAGCAGCCCATTATAATATGGGTTTAGCATTATATGAAATGGGACAGGTTGGAGATGCGATCGCATCTTACCAAAAAGGCATAAATCTCGATAGCAGCAATGCCAATGCTTTCTATAATTTGGGAATTGCCTTGCAACAACAGGGGCAAACACAGGAAGCTATGAATGCTTACCGTCAAACGTTGCAAATCGATCCGAGTAATATTGCCGCATATAATAACTTGGCTGGTTTAATGGTAAGCCAAGGACAAACAACCAATGCGATCGCAATTTACCAAGAAGCAATTCGCAAAGTTCCTAATAATCCCGATGCTTACTACAATTTAGGCATGACTTGGTATAACCAAGGTGAATATAAGAAAGCTAGTAGTGCATTCAAACGCGCTCAAAAACAGTATCGTGATGCTGGAAGTTATGAACTAGCAGAGAAAATGACGGGTTTGATTCAACAAACTGCACAAGGAAGAAGTAATCCAGCAACTACCCAAATACCAACTCCTGTGGAAACTTCTACCGAAAATCCTCAAAATAACGAAACTACCCAAAATTCGGAACCTACCGAAAATAATGACAATAATTCTAACAATCCCAACACCGTATTCGAGTTCGGACAACCAATTCCTGGAGCATTAGAAAATTCTGGTGACACACCACCAACAGAAGCACAACCTGCGTCTTTGGATAAATAAGAATTATTAATTTTTTGTGATTAATTACTTATGTAGAGACGCGATATATCGCGTCTCTCTATATTTATTGAATTGAAATTTATTGAAATTTAGGCATTCTGATTGTATCCCCTATGACTTGGAATTTCTTGTATCACGTCTCTCTAAATTTGTATTGACAAATTAAATCGGTAAACGATTAATATCCCGATTACAGCCAATTACCACCATTGCCGTTCCTTTCTCAAGTCGCTTATCAGGTTCGGGATTAATTAAGAATTTCCCATCTCGACTTACAGCTAATAAATTCAACCCATAGCGATTACGTAATTGTAATTCAGTGATTGTTTTCCCATCAAATTCATCAGGTACGATAACTTCCACAATACTATTATCTGGATCGAGGTCAAATCTTTCGAGAATCGATGGTTTAGTTAAAGTTCGTGCCAAAGCGCTCCCAGCTTCGTATTCGGGGAAGACAACATGGTCAGCACCAACACGTTTTAATAGCTTACAATGAACTTCACTTGAAGCTTTCGCAATAACGTGGGGAACTCCACCTTCTTTAACATTTAAAGTGGTAATAATACTCTCTTGAACGTAATTACCGATTGCCACAATTACCGTATCAAATTCAAAAATTCCTGCTTCCTTGAGTGCCGCAGGTTCGGTAGAATCAATTTGTAAAGCATGTCCAACAATATGTTCCGTTAAAGCTTCCGAAACTCGTTTTTCATCAACATCCGTAGCGAGAACTTGGTAGCCAAATTTATGTAGTGTAGAGCATACGGAGCGTCCAAAACGTCCTAACCCAATTACCGCAAATTGATGATTATCTTTGCGTAGACTGCGGAAAAATCCTAGCGATGAGAGATTCACAATTTTAGTCCTTATTAACCAACAAGCAAATTTTCTTCAGGATAATGAACGCGACTCGGACGTGGGTCGCCTAAAATAGAAGACATTAGTAGTAAAATTCCGACTCGACCAATATACATAGTCAGAATTAGTATTAGTTTAGCAGCAGTGGTAACGCTACCAGTAATACCAGTTGAAAGTCCTACGGTTGCAAATGCGGACATAGTTTCAAACAATATTTGAATGAAGGAAACTTCTGGATCTGTCAGTGCAATTAATATGGTAGCAACAATTACTGTACTGATAGAGCCAACAAACACACCTACCGCTTTGAGAACTAAAGATACAGCAATTTTTCTCTCATATAAAATAACCTCTTCTTTTCCTTGTAAAATTGATTTTGTACAGTTAGATAGAACTCGCAAAGTTGTTGTTTTAATGCCTCCACCAGTACCACCTGGACTTGCACCAATAAACATTAAGGCAATGGTGATAAACAATCCAGCATTAGTCATTTTTCCAATATCAATGGTATTAAAACCAGCAGTTCTGGGAGTAACTGATTGAAACCAAGCTGATAAGAATTGAGTGCCAAATTTAATATCCCCTAAAGTATTGGGATTTCTCATTTCAATCGCTAAAAAAGCGGCAGTTCCCAGTAATAGTAGAATAATTGTTGTACTAACTGCAACTTTAAAATCGAGTGAAAAAACTAGTTTTTCCTGCCTTTTGAGAATGCGATCGCGCAACCAAATGTACATTTCTAAAATGACTTGATATCCAATTCCCCCAAAGATAATTAAGCCAGTAATCGTAAACACAACTAAAGCTGAAGATTGATAACCAATTAAGTTATCTTTGAACAAGCTAAAACCAGCATTATTCCAGGCATTAATACTGTGGAAAATCGCCAACCATAATCCCTGATTCCATCCGTATTCCGGCACAAAAGCAGGTAGTAGTAAAAAGACTCCCGTGATTTCAAAAATTAGCGTTGTGGCAATAATCGAACGAATAATTTGTTTGCTACCACTCATTCCTGGTCGATCTAATGCTTGTTGAATTGCAATTTTTTGTCTCAAGTCAAATTTTTTACCGATTAGCAAAATCAGGAAAGTGGTTGTAGTCATATAGCCTAAACCACCAATTTGTGCTAGTAAAGCAATAAACAATTGACCCCAAAAAGAAAAGTACGTACCCGGATCTACCACAGATAAACCTGTCACGCAGACTGCGGAAGTTGATGTAAAAAGCGCGATAACTAAGTTATTCCACGTACCACTACTAGTAGAAAAAGGCATCATCAATAAGATAGTTCCTATTGCGATAACCGCTAAAAATCCCAAGCAAATCGTCCGAGAAACGGTCATATTCCGGTCAAAAATAAAACTATCCCAGGTTGTTTAGGCTGGGTTAACCTTCCTGGGTGAGAAAAATACCCTAATTCAAATCAAAACACACATGGTAGCCTACAAATATGTGTATTTTATTTCTGCTTTGTCTTAGCATCGCTTAACCAATGACTGCAACACTTTATCAGCAAATTCAGCAGTTCTACGATGCTTCCTCTGGTTTGTGGGAGGAAGTTTGGGGAGAACATATGCACCACGGTTACTATGGTGCGGATGGTACGGAAAAGAAAGAACGTCGTCAAGCACAGATTGATTTGATTGAGGAGGTTTTGCGATTTGCTTTGGATGAGGAAGGAGATAAGGGAGATTCTGGTTTCTCGGATATTCTTGATGTTGGTTGTGGCATTGGTGGAAGCTCGCTGTATTTAGCAGGTCGATTTGGTGCTAGGGTTACTGGTATCACTTTGAGTCCTGTACAGGCAGAAAGAGCAAAGGAACGTGCTAGAGAATTTGGTTTAGGAAATCGGACGAATTTTCAAGTTGCTGATGCCTTGAATATGCCTTTCCCCGATAATTCGTTTGATTTAATTTGGTCGCTGGAAAGCGGTGAACATATGCCTGATAAGGTAAAGTTTTTGCAGGAGTGTCACCGAGTTTTAAAGCCTGGTGGAACAATGATTGTTGCTACCTGGTGCCATCGCCCGATTGTGAATTCTCCGTTAACCCTGGAGGAAAGGAAGGATTTAGAGGAGATTTATCGTGTTTATTGTTTGCCTTATGTAATTTCATTGCCGGAATATGTAGAAATCGCGCGTCAGTTACCTCTACAAAATCTTCGCTTTGTTGATTGGTCGAAAGCTGTAGCACCTTTTTGGAATGTGGTAATTGATTCTACATTCACTCTCCAAGCGCTTTGGGGGTTGTTGTTTTCTGGTTGGAGTACAATTCAGGGTGCTTTGTCTTTGGGATTGATGCAGCGTGGTTATGAGAGCGGTTTGATTCGGTTTGGTTTAATTTGTGGCAACAAGTAGAGACAGAGACGACCCACCGGGTCGTCTGTACGAAAATAGGATAATGTATAATTTTAAATTCTCAATTCTCAATGTCCAATCTTAAATTCCCAACTACCAATATCCAATGCCCATTAATAATTTTTCTTTATGAGCAACACTTTTACTATTAAATCTCAAAGTGCTTGGTTATATTCATTGTGGAAATTTTCACGACCACATACGATTATTGGTACAACTTTAAGCGCATCGGGATTGTATTTGATTGCGATCGCACTCTCTAATTCAAATTTTTCTATATTTCCTATACTTGGTGCTTGGGTTGCTTGTGTCTTTGGAAATGTTTATATTGTTGGGTTGAATCAACTTGAAGATATTGCTATAGACAAGATTAATAAACCCCATTTACCTTTGGCTTCGGGGGAATTTTCCCTGCTAACAGGTAAGTTAATTGTCGGCATTACGGGAATATTGGCACTAATTGTGGCATTATTCCAAGGAAAATATTTATTTGCGATGGTGGTTGTCAGTTTGGCTATTGGTACGGCTTATTCTTTACCTCCGATTCGTTTGAAACGTTTTCCTTTTTGGGCTGCTGTATGTATTTTTTCCGTGCGTGGAGCTATTGTTAATTTAGGACTTTATTTACACTATAGCTGGATATTAAAACAACCAATTACGATTCCAATTATTGTTTGGGTGTTAACGCTGTTTGTACTAGTCTTTACGTTCACGATCGCAATCTTTAAGGATATCCCTGATATGGAAGGCGATTTGCAATACAATATCTCTACTCTTTCGCTTAAACTCGGTAAGAAAGCTGTTTTTAATCTTGCCCTTTGGGTAATTACTGTTTGCTATGTAGGTATTATCTTGGTTGGTTTTCTCCGTCTTTCTGAAGTCAATTCTGTTTTTCTAATTCTCAGTCATATCATCCCGTTAGCTTGGATGTGGTTACGGAGTCAGCAAGTTGATTTAGAAGATAAAAACGCGATCGCAAGTTTTTACCAATTCATCTGGAAGCTGTTTTTTGTTGAGTATTTAATTTTTCCTGCGGCTTGTCTGATTGCATGAGATAATTGGTGTTGCTGAATTTAATTTGGAATTGACTTCACGCGGAGTCGCAGAGAGATAGTTTTAACTAATGTTCGCTACTTGCTTTCTTGTTGCTTGCTTCATCGTCCAAAATCAAGTCATAGAACCAAATCAAAGATTTAAGAAAATACCCAATTGCGATCGCGAGCTTTACTGTCCAAATAACCGGAAAATTACTATATTCTTCCCATTCTGCGATTTTTGGTTGAAACTGCTGCCATGCGATCGCAACTCCTGTAAAATAAGCTAATAGCCCAATCCATAGCCAAATAGACATATACATCTGCTTTTTCCTTCCCTATCTTTAATATCTATAAAACCTTAAAATCTAAATATTTAACGACTTGCTGAAGTCGTATATTCACCTCACTCATGTTATAGGTGTCATTAGAATCAATTTATGCAGTTGCTGAAAACTGCTGATATACTTACACTGCCAAGAATCAAAATATATGCACGTAAAACTGTAACTAAGGATAAACTATGGAAATGTTTCCAAGCGGTAGTAACTTAATTGCGACGATTATTGTACTCTCATCTGTCTGTATATTGATTTATTTCGCGATTAAAACCTTAATTACTTCAAACCGCTTTCAAAAGGGATTAACGTTGTTTCAGCAAAAAGACTATGAAGCGGCAGAAATTGCTTTTCGTGGAGTTATTGCGATTAATTCAACCAATGATGTGGTTCACTTGCTATTGGGCGATTGCTTAATTCAACAAGATCGGGTAGGAGATGCGATCGCAGAATTCCAATATGTAATTCAACGCGCACCGAAAAAAGTCGATGCTTATTTGCGTTTGAGTAATGCTTTAATCGCCCAAGGTAATAAGAGTGAAGCTATTAGCAATTTAGAAAAATCTCGCGATTTATTCCAAGCACAACGTCAACTACAGAAAGCTGAACAAGTTAATCAGTTATTACAAAAGCTCGACATTAAACGCTCTGTATAATTCTGTAATTGCAAATTCCCTAGAACCTTTTTTGAGGTTAAAAACTAAAAATAGTCCTCAAAGCATCCCACAATACACAACTAGCTAGACAATATCGGAGGTATAAAATTTTGTCAACCCTACAAGCCATTAAATACGTTAAATAAATAATAATTAATTCTATTAGAATAATATAACTTCATGAAAAAGCTGCTCAAATATAAACTTAAGTAAAGTTAAATATAGTTGAGTTGCAAAACCTACGTAATAGGGGTTTTCTTAATTACTATATTTTTTTACAGATTCATAGATATTACTGATTTATAAAAATTTACTTTCATATTTAAAATCCAAAGATGTGATGTATTACGTCTCTAAAAATCCAAAGCTTGTACTGAGCGACAGCGAATGTATCCAAAATCTAAAATCTAAAATCCAAATGACTCAACAAAAAGGCAAAGTTTATCTTGTAGGTGCTGGACCTGGAGATGTAGGATACTTAACAGTCAAGGCTTATAAACTTTTGGAGAAAGCCGAAGTATTAGTTTACGATGCCCTCATTGATAAAGAATTATTGAATTTAGTACCTTCAGATTGTTTGCAATTGGATGTCGGTAAACGTGGAGGACAACCAAGTACACCACAAGCTGAAATTAATCAGTTGCTAGTTAAATATTGCCAAGAAGGTAAACAAGTAATTCGTTTGAAATCGGGCGATCCATTTATATTTGGACGCTGTACTGCTGAAATTGAAGCATTGAAAGCTGCCAAATGTAATTTTGAACTTGTACCCGGTATTTCTTCCGCTTTAGCAGCACCATTATTTGCTAATATTCCCTTAACAGACCCAGTATTGAGTCGAAGTTTTGCGGTTGTGACAGCACATGAACCCGAAGCATTGAACTGGGAAGCCCTAGCAGGAATTGAGACCTTAGTAATTTTAATGGGGGGAAAAAATCTACCAGAAGTAGTACATCAACTAATTAAACATGGTAAAACCCGGACTACACCTATTGCCGTAGTTCGTTATTGCGGAACACCACAGCAAAAAATATGGATAGGAACCCTAGAAACGATACTTGAAATTACAGTAGGTGTTTCACTTTCGCCAACAGTAATTACAATTGGTGAAGTAGTGGGTTTACGCAAGTATCTTCAACCTGAGAATATTCATATAGACCTAGATGATTCTCTGATTGGTAATTAGCACTTCTTAACCATGCCTAGTAATATTTTCTCACCTCCAGTTTCTTCTACCAAGCTACCTCTTGCTGGTAAAACCATACTGGTGACACGTTCGGTAGGACAATCAAGTGATTTTGCCGAACTACTGATTGAATTTGGTGCAAATGTTGTTGAAATGCCTGCCTTAGAAATTGGTCCCCCATCAAGTTGGGATGGATTGGATAATGCGATCGCAAATTTATCATCTTTCAACTGGTTAGTTTTGACTTCTACAAATGGTGTGGAATACTTGTTTGAGAGATTATTTGCCCAAGGCAAAGATGCACGTGCATTGATTGGGGTAAAAGTGGCTGTAGTTGGTGAAAAAACTGCTCAGTGTTTAAAAAAACATTGTATACAGGCAGATTTTATCCCTCCTAACTTTGTCGCTGACTCCTTAGTGGAAAATTTTCCGGAACAACTTGTTAATCAAAAGATTTTGTTTCCCCGTGTCGAAAGTGGTGGACGGGAAGTTTTAGTGAAAGAACTAACACAAAAGGGTGCAGAAGTAATTGAGGTTGTAGCTTATCAGTCTTGTTGTCCAATTAATATACCTCCTTCGGCTGAATTAGCTTTGCAAAGCGGGAACATTGATATCATTACATTTGCAAGCTCGAAAACAGTGCAATTTTTCTGCCAGTTAGCGACAAGAGTATTTCCTGAAAATGCTGTTGGCAGTTGTTTGGAAGGTATTTGTATTGCTTCAATTGGTCCCCAAACATCGAAAAGCTGTCAAGATTTAATTGGACGCGTTGATGTTGAAGCTGAGGAATATACCTTACCAGGATTAACCCAAGCTTTGATTAGATGGGCAAGTAATTAGAACACAAGTCAATAACTCAGCCCTAAAGGGACTGAGCTTGTAATTAACAAAGATTACGTGTTTGACTAGCCCACTGAGACTAATCCTGATACGCACTTCCAAATACTTCCCCAGTTTGGATTATCTGCAAGACTGTTTGTTCAGTCGTTGGTTAAAGACAAGACATTTTGGATTAGTTGGGCGAGGGGACTTAAACTTTACTCTAAGGATTATCTCCATGCAAAGAGTACCAGTAATTTCAGCAGACAATATTCCTTTGATGCCGACTAAAGCTAGCCGTGCTAGACGTTGGATTAAAGCAGGTAAAGCCGTCGGTAAATTCAACAAACTAGGAATATTTTACGTTCAACTATTAGTTGAACCATCTGATACCCAAACTCAAGATATTGTAATTGGATTAGACCCTGGAAAAATGTTTTCTGGTGTGGCTGTTCAATCTCAAAAAAACACGTTACAAATGTTGCATCTAGTTCTTCCGTTTAAAACAGTTAAAGACAGAATGGAACAACGAGCCATGATGCGACGTGGTAGACGTGGAAGACGGATTAATCGAAAATTATCTTTTTCTAAACGTAGTCACCGTCAAGCTAGATTTGATAATCGTCGTAACTCCAAACTACCACCAAGTATTCGAGCAAATAAAGACTTGGAATACCGAACAATTACTTTATTGTGTGAAATATACCCAGTAAAAACAATTGTTATTGAAGAGGTAGAAGCACGAGGTAATAAGAGTTTTAGTCCGGTAATGGTTGGGCAAAGATATCAAATTAACCGACTATCAAACCTAGCTAATGTGACTCTGAAAAAAGGTTGGGAAACATCTAATCTTCGTAAGCACTTGGGATTACATAAAGAGAAATCTGACAAGTCTTTACAAATCCCAGAGACTCATGCGGTGGATGCAGTCACGTTGGCTTGTTCCGAGTTTGTTAAATATCAAACTTGGGAAGGAGTAAAAACTCATGGTGCTAGTTGGGTAGGTGAAGTCAATATAACTGAGTCTCAATTTACTATTTTACGTCGTCCTCCAATTAGTCGTAGGCAACTACATTTGATGGTTCCGTCTAAGGGTGGAAACAGACGCGAAATGCGCCACCGGGGAGAATCCCCGTGGTCACTTTCGCGCGAATGTGCCGGGACAGAAGATTCTGTCCGGCAACTTCGCCGTAAATATGGCGGCACTGTAACCCGACATGGATTTAGAAAAGGTGATTATGTTGAAGCTACCCAAGGCAATAAAACATATAGAGGATGGGTTAGTGGAGACACCGAAAAACAAGTTTCTGTCTCTGACCAAAACTGGAAACGGTTAGGTCAATTCAGTAAAAACAAAGTCCGACTAATCAGACGCTCTATCGGACTAATTTTCACTGCGGTTAAAACCGCTCGCGTCGCTTCCCTCTCAGCACTAAAGTGACTGAGTTTCCCGCATACCGAGTATTTTTATGAATGTAGAGACGTGATATATCACGTCTCTCTGTATTATATTATATTCCCAATCACTAATGCAAAAACGTCTAATTGGCTTAACAGGTGGGATTGCCACAGGTAAAAGTACTGTTGCAAATTACCTTGCAGAAAGTTATAACTTACCAATTTTAGATTCTGATATTTATGCAAGAGAAGCTGTTGCTGTTGGTTCAGCGATATTAAAAAAAATTAATCAAAAATATGGTGACGATATTTTACTTCCTGATAATAGCTTGAATCGGCAAAAGTTAGGAGAAATAGTCTTTGAAAGTCAAATAGAAAGACTTTGGATTGAAAGTTTAATTCACCCTTATGTGAGGGATAGATTTAACCAAGAAATGGCGAAAATATCCTCTGATACTCTAGTTTTAGTGATTCCCTTATTATTTGAAGTCGGATTAACTAATTTAGTTACAGAAACTTGGGTTGTGAGTTGTTCTCAAGAACAGCAATTAAAACGATTAATGCAACGAAATAATTTAACTTTAGAACAAGCACAAGCAAGAATTAATAGTCAAATGCCTTTATCCGAGAAAGTCAAACTTGCTGATGTCGTATTCGATAATTCTCAAAGTGTCGAAATGCTTTTGAAATTAGTTAATATTGTTATGGATAAAACTAAATTATAACCCAATACAGTTCAGTTAAGAATTTTTTCCTTCTATTCCTACCCTTCGGGTAGGCACGAAGTGACTTCCAAAGGTAGCCGCTCCGCGTCTAAGGCGTTCTCTGCGTCTACCTACGGTAGATACGAAGTAGCTTCTGTTGGCGATAGCCGCCCTGTAAGGGCTAAGTAGCCACTCCGTGTCTATGGCGGTTTAAAATATTGAATGGTTTAGTCTTAACTGAACCGTATTGAATTATAACCCTAGTAATCAGTTTTAAGAAAAGAGAATTTAGGAGTCAGTGTGACTGGAAAATACTAATTAATTTTGACTCATATAGTCTTCTTTAATCATCCACCAATTAATTCTACATTCTTACTCAAAAAACAGAAGATTTATTTTCTATTGCTTGAATAAAGGCTTCAAACTGACCATCTGGAGTCCATTGAATTGCCCCATCCCTTCCTGTAAACAACAATTGCGTCTTTACTTGACCTAATTCTGACAAAATATTGGGTTCAATATCCGCACTCGTTGTAATCGTTACTTCAGGCTGCAATAGTGGAACCAAATCCTTAAGCGATCGCGGTTGACACCATAACACTTGGGGATGGGGTAAATTCTTCGCTTTGATTAATTGTCGTAAATCAGTTGGTTTGAGATTTCCCACAAATAACCAATCTTTATTTTGAATCCGCATTTGTAAAATGGGTAATTCACCGTTAACAAGTTGTAAAAGAGTCGAACCGATGTTTACACTTTGACCAATCTTTAAAGGTTGATACGTAGATTGATTTTTTTGTAATTGTTTCTGAATCGCACCGCTAGTGATCGCATTATCAGCATTTGCCGCAGAATCATAAAATACTTTTATTGGCAGACGTGGTAATAATTCCAACCATCCCTTACTTCCATTTCCTTGAAAATCCGATGCAACAGCCCAATCAATTTGATTTACACCCTGTTGTTGCAAAAAGGGTAATATTGTGAAGCGTCCTGTACCTTCATCCCCACTATTAATTAGCGTTACCTTGCCTCGATCTTGAATTACCACAACAGGTTCACCACCAGCTGCCAACATTGTCACACGAAATAATGTATTTCCTGTATGCCAAGCTGGAATAAATATGAGAGTGAGTGAAATTCCTAACGCTACCCACCAACGACGTTGCCACCAACGTACCAACCAAGCAAGCATTAATAATGTATAGATAACCAACATCTGTGCTGTGGTAATACTGCCAACAGCAAACGAATTTCCTCGTAAAGTATTAAAAAATTCGACAAGCTTCAGTAACCAGTCCGTTGGATAATGCAAAACTCCAGCGATCGCACTTCCCAAACCAGGTAAAATCAGAGATGCGATCGCGCTAATAAACCCACCAATACTAATTACTGAAATTAAAGGTGTACTCGCAATATTCAACACCAAACTATAAGATGGTAAAACCCCAAAAACATTTAACTGTAGGGGTAAAGTCCAAATAGTCGCTGCCAGAGGAACTGCAATTAGAGATGCGACAGCAGGAGGCAACCATCCCAACCTTTTAGTTATCGCTGGAACTGTCACAATTAAACCCAAAGTCGCCAAAAAACTTAATTGAAAACCTAAATCCCAAATCCATAAGGGATTAAAGATTAACAATAGACTCGCAGCAACCAAGAGCGAACCCAGCTGCTTAACTTTCTTATGCAATAATAAAGCAATTAAACCAGCAAAACCCATCACCACAGCACGTAATACCGCAGGTTGAAAGCCAGTTAAACAGAGAAAAGCAACCAAAGCTAAACAACCGACTGTAAATTGAGTTCCCCGTTTAGCACGTTTCGTTAACCCTAAAACCATACCCAAAATTAACGAAGTTTGAAATCCAGAAGCCGCTAATGCATGAGCTAACCCAACAGCGACAAACGAATCGCGAATATCATAAGGTAAATCTACAGCTTTACTACCTAAAACCATAGCACTGACAAGGGGACCTTCCGGAACACCCAAAAAACTCACCTGCGATCGCACTATTTGTTCGCGAAACTTCCACCATCCCCACTTCTTCTCTTCATTGAGAATATTCACCTGTCGTCCACTTAATCCCGCAAACACACCTTCTTTCTTCAAATATTCCCGAAAATCAAATGCACCAGGATTAGCAGCAGCCTTTGGTTTATATAACACACCAGTTACAGCAATTTGTTGTCCAGGGTATAATCCGGTTGCCTGCAATAAAGGTACAGTCACATATAAACTACCCGAAACCCCTTTCCCTCCAGCAGTTCCATCTTCATCTTTCACCCCATTCAATTGCGTCACTTCCATCCAGAACTGCCCCTTAGAAGTGCGAGTCATCCGAGGAGTACTAGTTAC